>JBDUBA010000156.1:0-2292 GCA_040004335.1 Gemmatimonas sp. | reverse complement strand
TCGAGTTCGCACCACGCGTCCTGCAGCGGATGTTTTTGCCCGGCGTCGAGACCTTCAATCGTGGTAACCCTGGATGCGCCGACTGCCGACACCGCAGTGCGGCATGAACGCGTGGGCACACCGTTCAGGTGCACCGTGCATGCAGCGCATTGACCAATGCCGCAACCGAATTTCGTGCCGGTCAGTTCGAGTGAATCACGCAGCACCCAGAGCAGGGGGGTATCCGGTTCCACATCGACCGTGCGGGCTTGACCGTTCACACTCAGCGTGTATTTGCTCATGTACTTGTCCGGGAGGGGGGCAAAGCGTGGTGTCGTTTCAACAGAGTCAATCAGTGAGGCCGTCGGGTGCTTTTGGCGACCTCTTGTGCCCTGCTTTGAGGATAGCACCAATGGCAGTAAGCAGAAGGGCGGAAGCGCATGGCGGTGCCAATGCTGCCTAAAAATGGTCCGAGAGTCCAGGCCGGACGACGTAGCCGAAACTTGAAATTGGATACAATATTCATCCTCCAACCCGGTCGCCCTCCCTTCCCGGCACTCCCATGACCGCCCTCCGCCGACTCCCCATCCTGCTCGCCCTGACTGCGCTCCCGTCCCTGGCCGTCGCTCAACGCGGCCCGGGAAAGCCAATCGGCAAGGTCACGGTAATCGGCAACCTGATCCACCTCGAACTCGACACTGGCGCCATCGCGCCGGAACGATTGTTCGATCTGGATCACCGCACGCTCCGATTCACACCGGCGGGGAAGGGCTACCTCGTCGAGAACACGACGCTCAAATGGGAAGCTGATTTCGGACCGGCACTCGCGGGCAATAACTACGCGCTCAAACAGTTCACGTTTCCTTTTTCGGGAAAGAGCTGGGATTCGTTCAACGTTGCTACAGGGTCGGTCACCTTTGGTGTACCGACCGGCGCAGCTCAGGCAGCAGGCGGTGGTCGTGGTAGTCGCGGCGGCGGATTTCAGATGGAGCGTTACGCGTTGATGCAGACGGTTGGTGCAACATTCATCAACATGGTGCCGGGAATCGCGGCGTATGCAAAAGTCGGACTCAATGGCGGACAGCGATTTGTGAAGGAGTTGGCTGATCGCGCCGTTGTCACGTGGATTGTGAACGAGAGCGCAGGCGGCATACAGGCGTTCACGTGGTCACCCATCGCGAATCGCATTCAGGCGACGTTATACAAGACGGGTGTGATTGAATTCTCGTACAACGACATCAGTGTCAGGGACGGTGTCGTTGGTGTGTTCCCCATGGTTGACGCCGGCGTTACAAAATCGCTTGCGCAATTCGCCGATGCCGAAGACGCGAGTGTTGCGGCGCACCTCGATGTACGGAACGTCAAACTGAGTGTCGTTGACAATCTCTTTCTCCAGGCAACGATTGAAACGCGTGGTGCTGTGCTGCCGGCAAGTGATCCTGCAATCAACGGCATCGTGTACCGCATTGGACTCGACAAGAGTTCAACGGATCTCGCAAAAGTTGCAGCAACGTGGACGATTCGCGGTGCGGCCGGTGGACGCGGCAACGCGCCGCCGGGTTATACGGCAACAGGCCCTGGTGTGCAACCAACCGTCGAGGTTTCCGGCAATACCATCACGATCAAAGGACTGTTGCCCGGTTCTCTCTCCAATACGCCGCGCATTGCCGTTTCGGTCGATGCGAGTTCAGGAAATCCGGTTGCCGTTGCCGATGTCGCAATGAGCACGAACGTTGCACTCAGTGGTATCGAGCCCGCTGAAATCGACCTCTCGTCGACGAAGAACAGCGGACCATACACCGTTGCGTACGAGGGATTTCACTGGCCGGCGATTCCGCGTTCGAACGACGTGACGTGCTCCATCATTCAGGCGCTGGGGGACAAGTTCGACTTCTTCGCGATGTACTCCGATTTCCGAGTCGACAATCCCGAAGGTGGTACGCCGAGTACGGGGCCGCGGGGCGGTAATGTCACGGGAATCGGGAATACGCAGCGCGACGCGTCGAGTTACTGCTCGAAAGGACAGCTGCAATTCATGTTTGTTCAGCCAGTGTCGACGGCGGCAATTCAGATTCAGGAGGGCTCGCCCGACGGTCGCCTCAAGGACTACAACTATGCGATGTCGCAGATTGGACACGAACTTGGTCATCGCTGGGCAGCCGACGCATTTGCAACGGTGAATGGTGAACGCATTCAGCTTGGACCAACACACTGGGCCGCCGGCGTGCATCTGCCATCTGCATTTCCATATTCATATCAAAATGAGGCCGACGCAATGGGCGGCAGTACGTGGAAGGAGAACGCAGACGGTAC
>JBDUBA010000409.1:0-2294 GCA_040004335.1 Gemmatimonas sp. | reverse complement strand
CCCCAATCAACGGCACGGCATCGACGCTTGGCGACATCGAGCAGATCACCGTTGACAGCGCCGCGTTCAGTCAAACGGCATGTTTCTGCTCCCGGTCGATACCCTGCTCATTGTTGATCGCGACAACAATCGCGTGAACTGTCGCGCCAACTTGCGCGTGAAATACCATTCGCCGATTCATTGCCGTCGTTTCAGCTTTCTTCGTTGAACCCAACGGAACACTTTGGGTAGTTGAGCCAATCGTCTGGCCGGAGATTGCATTCCGCCAGAATTTGCTGTAGTTCAAACGCATGCAAAAACTCCCGGCCTTTCTGACGCTTGGTCTGTTGGCAGCGATTCCGCCCTGTGTGTCCGCACAAACAAGTCACTGGTTTCGCGGCAACACCCATACGCATACGCTCAATTCGGACGGGGATAGCCCACCGGACAGTGCCGCGCGCTGGTACCGTGATCATGGCTACAACTTCCTGTTCATTACGGATCACGAAAAACTTACCGATCCGGTGCCGCTTAATGCGCGTTACGCTGTGCCCGGAAAGTATCTGCTGATTCAGGGCCAGGAAGTGACCCAACGTGTTGTGGACTCCGCGCATGTTGACAAGTTGCGGCAGGCGCACATGAACTCATTGGGCGGAACGCAGCTCGTCATGCCGCAAGGAACGAAAGGGCTCGCAAGCGGCATCACCATGAAGGACGGATACGCTACGAACATTGCGGCCATTCACGCGGCCGGTGGAATTGCTCAACTCAATCATCCGAATTTTCGCTGGTCCGTGCGATTGAGCGACATGTTGGCGCTGCCGGATTCAATTTTGCTCGAGGTCATGAATGCGCACACGATCGTCAATAATGCCGGTGATGGTGCGGGGGCGCCAAGTACGGAAGCGTTGTGGGATTCCTTGTTGACGCGCGGCAAAATTGTGTTTGCGGTTGGCTCCGATGACGCCCACAGTTTTCGCCCCGCCGACAACGATGCCTACGACCTCACCAGGCCGGGCCGTTCGTGGATTGTCGTGCGCGCCGATACGTTAACAGCACCAGCAATTTTGCGCGGAATTCGTCACGGTGATTTTTATGCGTCAACCGGCGTGATGTTCAAGGACCTGGTGTCGAATGCGAAGGAACTACGCATCACAATCAACCAGGTCTACGATGCGCGATACCGCACTGAGTTCATTGGCAAAAGTGGCAAGGTGCTGGCAACCGTGACGGGACTTGAGCCCACCTACACTATTCGTGGTAACGAGGGTTATGTGCGCGCACGTGTGCTCGATTCGAACGGTGGAAAGGCGCTGACGCAGGCGATTTTCGTGAAGCGGTAAAAACGCGCCAGTTGCACGCCGGTGTTGCGGTGCAATTTTCATGTCGCGATAATATTTCACTCTGATGGTATTGGTTCGCTCACGTGGTACTATTTCGGTGTCGCGATAGTTGTGGCCGTGTCGGTATTCGTTCGAAGGCACTGAACTGGTTCGATGGCACGGTGCTCGTTCGCTATCACGGCACTACTTCGACTTCTCCAAGTCGCGCAGCCACACATTGCGAAACCGCACCGGATGTCCGTGATCCTGCAGTGAGAGTGCCAATCGATCCGCGTGTTTCTCGTACGGGGGTCGCGATTGATTGGCCGTGGGACCCACGAGTTCCATGTTGTCCTGCACCAGCACGCCGTTGTGTATCACCGTGAATCGGGCAGCGCTTAATACTTTTCCGGCTGCATCAAACCGCGGCCGATGATACACGATGTCGTACGTTTGCCATTCACCCGGTGGTCGACTGGCGTTTACGAGCGGCGGGAATTGTCCGTACAAACTTGCGGCCTGTCCGTCGGCATAGGTCACGTTGCCGTACGAATCGAGCACCTGTACTTCATAGCGATCACCGCCGAAAAACACGCCGCTGTTTCCGCGGTCCTGATCGGTGCCACGCGCGGGTTTTGGTGACATCCACTCGATGTGCACCTGCGCGTCACCAAACGAATCGACCGTGACAAGTGCGCCCGTGTTGGGCACCACTTCGAATGCGCCCTCCACGATGCGCCATTTGGCGGGCCCACCACTTGCCTGTGCCCACTTCGAGAGCGACGTGCCACCAAACAGTACAACGGCGTCGGCGGGTGGGGCTTGTGACACATACGCACCCGGTGCAATGACTGGCGGTGTTGGTCGCTCTTTTGAATGTTGCGGCCACTGGCTGAGGGGGCTCTGCGCGGCGAGTGGCAACGCGAAGCACGCGGCGAGCAGGAGCGCTGGGAGTTTCATAAGATTGGGAGGTGGGTCCGTCGCTAACATACG
>JBDUBA010000291.1:0-7651 GCA_040004335.1 Gemmatimonas sp. | reverse complement strand
ACGCGGCAGCGCAGAGAAAATTGACAGGAGCAGCGAGGCAAGAATTCAGTAAGCGGTTGCTGTTGCCATTCTTGGTTGCGGCTCATTCTCACATCGCACCCAATCGCACCGCCGAGACGCGGTGCGATTTTCGCTTGGCAATGAAGGCCGATCATTTCTAATGAAGCCGCCGTTTGTGCAGAGGCCCACATCAGGATGACGAGCGATTGATCGCAGACTACTGGCGTTCCCAGAATGGTGGCGGTTCGATGCCAAGCGCGCGGAGATACACGTAACCCTGTCCGCGGTGATGAACTTCGTTATCGATGACGTACAGAATGAGATCGTTGACGCGCCCTTCCCACTGCCCGAACGCTTTCATGGTTTCGTAGAAGCGGTCGGCCGAAATGGTGGGCCAGAACTTGTCCATCGTCTCGGTGCTTGCATCCCAGAGACGTAGAATTTCCGCGCGTGATGTGGTTTCGACGGATTTAAGATCGGCCCAGCTGCCGGTAGCCACACCCTGAACGGTTGGTCCGGCCATCTGCAGTAGCTCGATCGCGAACTGTCCAAAGGTGCGCATGCCGCCCAGCGAGAAGGTGAACAGCTGGTCCTCGGGGAACAGTTCGATCATGCGGCGGGTGAGTCGTCGGTGACCTTGCCAGTGTGCGAGCAAGGCGCTTGGCGTGAGGAAGACGCCTTCAGAGGAAGCGGGTGCGGACATGGTTCACCTTCTGGTGGGATATTGTCGGTATTTGTTCGGGCGAAGCACGAATTTACACGCCCCGGTGCGTGGGGCAAGCCCCGGGCTGCGGACCGGGTCAACGGACCGGGTCAACGGACCGGGTCAACGGACCGGGTCAACGGACCAGGTACACGGACCGGGTCAACGGACCGGGTACACGGACCGGGTACACGGACCGGGTCAGCGGACCGGGTCAACGGACCGGGTACACGGACCGGGTCAACGGACCGGGTACACGGACCGTCGCGACGTCGTGGTTATAAACCCGACACCAGCCGTCAGTCTGCCCGCAGCGCCACCAGCGGGTCGAGCTTCGACGCGCGCCGGGCCGGCACATACGCGGACAACGTCGCCACAACCCCGAGCAGTACGGCGGCAACAGCAAACGTCTCCCAATCCGTCGCGCTCACCCCGAACAACAGCGAGTTCATGAGCCGCGTGGACGCCGCAGCAATCGCCAAACCAACCGTGAGGCCAATCGCAGTGAGCACCGCGCCCTGCTTGAGCACATCGCGCGCTACAACCGAACTACTGGCGCCCAACGCGAGACGAATGCCAAACTCGCGCGTTCGTTGACTCACCCCATACGAAACAACACCGTACAGACCAACGATCGATTGAAGCAAACCCAGCAAACCCAATGTCGTCGCCACCAATGCACCAAATCGCACGAACAGAAACGCGAGCCCGAAATTGAGATGTGTCTCCATCGTCTTCACGCCAAATAGAGCCAGCTCCGGATTCAATCCGCGCACCACTTCGCGAGCGGCCCGTGCGAGCGTAGCCGGATCGGCGGTCGTACGCAAATGCAACGTCATCTGATCGGTCGGCCGTTGCGCGAACGGGACGTACAGATACGGACGCGGTGGCTCGTTCAGGAACATGTATTTCGAATTGGTGGCAACTCCAACAATCAATACCTTGGGTCCATCTTTCCGGAACCGAAATTGCTGGCCGACCGCGTCGCGATTGGGCCAGAATTGTTTCGCCATCTCTGCATTGATGATAACTACGCGCGTGGTCGAGTCGCGATCATCAGCCGTGAATTCGCGCCCCGCCAGCAGCTTCATCCCAATCGTTTCGAAATACCGTGGGGTGATGGTGTTGTAGTAGATATCGATCGTGTTGCTGTTCGTACCTGGAATATTTTCGTCGAAATACGCGTCAAGCGAATTATTGTTGCCACCCATTGGCAAGTCACGTGCAAGGGCCGCACTCTGCACGCCCGGAAGTGTCGTGGCGCGTTCCTGCAACTGTGCAAACAACACGCGCTTCTGTCCGGCGTTCAGATGCAGCAGTGCGATATCCGTCGACATCAACAATTGATGATCGATGCGAAAACCGAGGTCGGTGTTTGCTGCCGCGCGTACACTGCGTGCAAAAAGTCCTGCGCTGATAATCAACACCAATGACACCGCGATCTGCGCAACCACGAGCGTTCCCTGCAACCGCTGTCGCAGAACGTTACCGGTGCCACCGCGACTCCCTTCGCGAAGCGTGTCGGCGAGCGAACCACGTCCACTGCGCAACGCCGGCGCAATGCCAGTAATGATTCCGGCCAACACCGCGATCGTGGCCGTCGCTGCAAACACCCGCCAGTCGAGCGACACGTTGAAGCGTACCGGAAAGTCCACGGCCAGATGAAAGTTCGACACATAGCCGGTAACCCAGCGAGCGAGGATCAAGCCCAGCATCAGACCCATCACCGAAAGCACGACACTTTCGGTCAGGAGCTGTCGAACGAGCCGCGCATTTCCCGCACCCAGTGCGCGACGCACCGCGAGTTCGCTCTGGCGGGAGTTGCTCCGCGCCAGCATGAGATTGGTCACGTTCACACAGGCGACGAGCAACACCAGCGTGGTGAGGCCGAGAAACACTCCGGCAATCCACGGGACCATCTTTGATACTGCGAGATCGGGGCGCGCTAACTTTTCTGGTGCGACAGCGAAGCCCAGGTCGGTCGATTCATCGGGATATTTCCGCGCAAGTTCACGCGCAAGCGAAGTGAGTGCCAACTGTGCCCGTGCTGTGCCAACTTCGGGTTTCAACCACGCCAGCACGCGCGACGAACTCCAGCTCCGGTTTTCCAGCATCGGCGCTTCTTCCGAATTGAATTGCGCAATGGTGGAAATGGGGATGTACGCGTCAATCGTGACCAGTTGCTCCGTTCCCATGAATGATTTGTCGATCACTCCCGCCACGGTGTACGGCGTGCCGTTCAGACGGATGCTTTGTCCAACAATCGACGGATCGCGATTAAACCGACGCGACCAATATCTGTAGTCCAGTACAATGAGCGCTTCCTTGCGTCTTGCACCCGCAATTGAGATCAGGCTTCCCGCGGCAGGCTTGAGACCGAGCGCCGAGAAGTAGTTGTCGCTGACGAGGTTCAGAAAGACGCGCTCCGCGTCATTCGAGCCGGGCGCACGCGCGCTCGCCACATTCACCTGAAACAACACCGCATCGGAAAACACAGTCTTGAGCGATTGCACATCGAGGTAATTCGGATACGAAACGCTTCCCGGAAGGGGCGACCCTTTCGATGTCTGCGCGACCACGGCCAAGCGCGATTCTTCTCGCACCGGCAACGGCCGAAATAGGTACGCGTTCACGACGCTGAAGATTGATGCGTTCGCGCCGATGCCAACTCCAAGTGTCAGCACCACAACCGACGCGAACGCTGGCGCACGTTTGATGGACCGCACTGCCCACTTGATGTCCTGCAGCAATTCAGCCAGCAGCATGGCACGAGACCGAGTTCGGGTTTTATTCCGCTCGAGTGATTCGCACTCGGCGCGCACAGTTTCAAAGTCTCCGAATCGCCGCAGCGCTTCTTGTTTAGCCGCGCTCTCGGCCACACCGCGCTGCATGAGAAGCGCGGCCCGCATTTCGACGTGAAACGCGAGTTCATCCGCCACATCATCGGCGGGATTGCCGCGATGCAGATTCAGGAATCGGCGTTTCCGCACAGAATCAGCGGGATCGTTCGTGCCCATTCGGTCGCGGTCGGTCATACCAATAGGACGGCAGGCGCAGCGTCCTGAGTTTCAGCAGTCACGCGTTGTTCGCTTCGAAGTCGGCTTTTCATTCGGGCCGCTTTGCCGTCAGGCAGGTTGCGGATCGATGGCCAGCGCTTTGAACATGGCCGCGGCAAAGCGCGAGAACTGCGCCGTTTCGGCACGCAGTTGCGTGCGCCCACTTCGCGTCAGTGAATAGAAGCGCGCCTTGCGGTTGTTGTCGGAGAATCCCCACTCCGATTCAATCAGCCCACGCTTTTCCAACCGATACAGCGCCGGATACAGCGAACCTTCTTCGATGCGGAGCGCATCGTCAGTTGCCTGTTCAATCCAGCGCGCGACGCCAAATCCGTGCGTGGATTGCAGCTGTAGCGCACGCAGAATGAGTACGTCGAGGGTGCCGCGCAGCAGGTCAAGCGGTTCGCCAGAAATATGCGCCTCCATAGAGTTTCTATGGAGAGGATAATTGAGGCTCCCTAGATATTCAAGGGGGCGGTGCGCCCGGCAGGCGGTATTGCTCGACCGTACGCCCGTTTTCAATTCGAACGGACGCTCGCTTACTCCGCACGAATTGACAGTGCGTGCCGGAAAATGTCGCACGGATCCCATTGCGTCTTGACGCGTTGCAGACGCGGATAGTTTTCCTGGAAGTAGATCGTGTGCCAGGGCGTGCCGGATGTATTGATCGTCGCGTCGGCAAGATCAACGTCCGGGTGATTGATCAAACATCCGTCATACCGATCGCCTGGCACCGGGGCGCCGCCGGCATCTGCAAACAGATCGCGGTAGAATGCGCGCACCCACTTGAGATTTGCGGTCGCGTCGTGCTGATCAAGCCATCCGACACTACACGCCACGTCAAAAATCGAGCGACGATGCGGCGACGCCGTTGCGTCAGAAGCGACCGCATTCACCCGCCCACCGTACGTCGCGAAGCCCAATCCTCCGCCCATGACGTTGTAGTCTGTGCTGCACAGATAGTCGTAGGCAACGTCTATCTGTTTCTCCGTGAGGCGTGCCTTGAGCATCGCATCCTTAATCTTTGTGCACACACCATCGGGAGGCATTCCGAACAGCTCCGGCAGCGGATTGAGTGCAAACTCGAGCCACGACATGTGTTCAACAATCGGTTTCGTGGGCGCAACAATTCCTTCACTCATCGCCAACACGTATTCATCGATTTGAATCTCGACGCTGGTGCTGGCGGTGCTCACACCGCGAATGATGATTTTACCAAACTGTTGGCGATGAATCTCCAGTAGTGTCCAGAGCGAGGTGTTTGGCGAATCCGGATCGCTGTTGTGTTCACTCCATGAGCCGTGATTGGTGAGCAGTCGCTGAAACGTTGCACGGTTAACGTCACTCCAATTCCATTCGACTTTGAACGTCGCAACTGTGGTTGGCGATGGTGGCAGCAGCGATGTTGGATCATTCCCTACGGCGTCGTGCGAGCGAAACCAATAACGCGTGGCAATACCGAAATTGCCGCCGCCCGCACCAGTAAATGCCCACCACAGTTCGCGATTCGGGTCGTCTTTTTCGCGCGTCGCCGTGGTGATGCTGGCATGACCGTCCTTATTGACGGTCACAAGCTCGACGCCGTACAAATAGTCCGCGGTGAGTCCAAGCTGCCGACACAGAAATCCGAACGCACCACCGGCAACATGTCCACCCATTCCAATGCCGGGATATTCGCCGAGTGGAATAACCGTGCCCCAGTTCTCGTGTAGCGCGCGAAAGGTTTCGCCAACGGTCGCACCCGCCTCAACCGCAATCGCCTGTCGTTCAACATCGTGGTAGATATGTTTCATGGCGGAGACGTCGATGATTACGCGCACCTCCGGATCGGAAACAAATCCTTCCAGACAATGACCGCCGCTCGTCACCACCACTCGGCGATTCTCTTGCACGGCGTCATTGACGGCCGCAACTATTTCAGCGGCACTCGTGACCTGACACACGTAATCCGGCGCGGCGCGAAAACGTTTGTTGAACGCTTTGTTGACGACGCTGGTGTACCGTGGGTCGTTCGGGAGGATCTTTTCTGAAGGCATGAAGTTGTGGGTCGTATGGAGACTGTGGTGCGTGGAGCGACGCGTACCTCGCGTATTTCGAGTTAGTTGCGGCGAATGAGGTACACCGATACTGTCGCGTCGTTCGAATAACCTCCACGACTTCGAAAATCCCAGACCCCAGCGGAAACCGGCCTCAATACCGCAGTCGCGTAACGCCAATCTCCACTGGAGGACTGCATGATGACAATTGGAATTACGTTCCTGGACTCTTCTGGTGGAATTCGGAGACGCATGATGACTGCACCGCCTATGCGGGTGTCCGCTCGCAACTCCGACACGCGAAATGTGAGATGTGGTTTCGCCGCCAACGTGTGCCGCGCCGGGTCGAGAATGAATGGCTTCGCCTCGTTGGAATACACCAGCGTTACTGGCGCAGTAACGCGATCACCCAGACCTCCAATGAAGAAGGCCGCGAACTTCGCGGGGGACGCGCTTTGAGCGGCGCATGATGTAGAGCGAAAAAGTGTGCGAACGGGTTTGCGTTGTGCGAGCGCGACGTTCAATTCACGTGCGGTAAGATCGCCGTGGATTACGATTAGTTCAGCCGAATCCTGTTGCGTAAACGCGGCATATCCACCGCACGGCATGAGTGAATCGGTCAACGCGTTCTGTCGAATATCTGGAATATTGACAGTTGCCGCATGCAGCGTGTCGTTCTGAAATGCGAGTGAGGTTGTAACAACTGCCGTGATCGGAATCGAGTCTTTGCCGACCGCTGCGCCACTCTCTGCGGCGGCCGCTTTTCTTCTCATCGCCAGAACCGATTGCATTGCATAGGCGGGATATTCCGGATCGTCAATCGAGATATCGCAGTCGGCGGACACCGACTTGTCCGCTTTGACATTGGCAACACAGCGAGCACCCCAACCCTTCCACGACCGCCCGTTCACACCGATTGGATAGTTCGGCAGATAATCTCCGCTCGGTGAGAAAACCACTCGTCCGTTCTCGGTTCGGATAAGTCGTGGCAGTATCACACGCAGCGCCGAAACAGACTTCTCACAACCAAGTGGCGCAAACTCGTAGGGCGGACCCCGGCCAGTAATTACGTTCGCCTGCTCTCCCGGCCGGAGAATTCTGGACAGATGCTGCGTAAGTCGCGCTTGTGTTACAGAATCAGCCGACGGGAAAACCAGACAATATTGGCGATCAAGTTCCGGGAGCAGAACGTGCATGGCCATCAGTCGAAATAGCACAGACGAATAAATGCTGTCCGATTGCGATGTTTCGTATGCCGGTAGAGGTGATTCTGCAATCCATGTTGCAATTAGCGTGTCTTCTGACGTTCCGGCCTTGTACGCCCAGGAAAGGTGTGACGGAATTTTGTCCTCACCAGGCTTTACGTTCCTGACCTCCAACTGAAACGTGGTTCGGACTGCAACGCCATTTCGCACGCCTGGTTGAAATCGCCAATGTGCAAGTGAATCAACCAACGCGGTTCCGAATTCCATATCACCGTTGCTCGATCGTGAGCGCGTGAGCGCAGTGTCAACACGTCCGTCCGCGTTAACGGTCACCTGGTAGTTTGCGCTAATGCCGCGACTCCTGGACGGTGGACCGGGCGCCGCGGGCTGACCGATCAGCATCGGTCGTTTGTCCAGCGCGCACAAACCATACGAATAGTCCTGCGGAAACCTGGGCGAACCAGGTGGAGCTTCCCACAAGTGGCACCAGCCCGTTGGTGTCATCATTGAATCGCGCCTTGTATTCGTCGGCGACGTTGGCTGCGCGATTGCAATCGTCGGCAGCAACAAAATCGGTACTGCCGTCGTTTCTATTACGAACCTTCGCATATTCAGGGCGCCTTATCCAAATACCGAAACACCGCCTGCGTC
>JBDUBA010000104.1:0-7663 GCA_040004335.1 Gemmatimonas sp. | reverse complement strand
GGGTCGTTGCAATTCTCTGCGCTGAACGCTCAGGGGGCAGTCAGCTGGACCAGCAGTGACCCCACGGTCGCAACGCTTGTCTCTACGGGATTTGCGACGACGCTCAAGCGTGGCATAACGCAAATCACCGTCGCTGATTCCCGGGGAAGCGCGTCAACAACGCTGACCGTGCGCGCGCAGGCCGCGCTTGGACTATCGGCGAGTGCGCTCACGTTCACCCAACAATCTGGCGGGGCGGAATCGGCGGCACAGTTCGTTCAGTTGAGTGATGCGGGCGATGACAAAGTGGGAGCGGTCAGTGTCTCCGGCATCAGTTATTCGGCGGGGCAACCAACAGGATGGCTCACGGCGACGCTCAGCGTGGCGACTCTTCCATCAACGCTGACCGTGCGAAGCGCGGCGGGTTCGTTGCCCGTTGGGACGTACAACGCGACGGTGTCGCTGCACGCCGTTGGTGCGGCGGGCCTTGATCAGACCGTCAACGTAACATTCACGGTGACCGCACCTGCGGCCATTCAACTTTCGGCCAGCACTCTCGCGTTCAACGGTGTGCGTGGTGTCGGCACGGTTGCTGCGCAGAGCATCGATGTGAACAACAGCGGGGGCGGCGTTCTTGCTGGGCTCGTTTCCAGTATCAGTTACGGCGCCGGACAACCAACGGGTTGGCTGACGGCAACACTTTCTGGAGGCACGGCGCCCGCAACACTCTCCGTTCAACCCAATGTTTCGCAATTAAACGATGGCACGTATACCGCCACGATTTCGGTCTCGGCGGCTGGCGCCACAAATTCGCCGCGCAGCGTTTCAGTAACGTTGACGGTGGTTTCGAATTCCATCGTGTTGTCGAATTCCGCCGTCGCATTCGCGGCGACAAGTGGTGGCGCAAATCCGTCAGCGCAAACAGTAAACGTTTCCAACGGCGGCACAGGCACACTCACGGGTTTGGCAGTCGCCGTGAACTACTCGGCAGGCCAGCCGACCGGTTGGTTAACAACGGCGTCGCTTGGCAGTGCAAACGCGCCCGCCGTGTTGACGCTGCGTCCAACGGTGGGAGTGCTCGCGCCCGGTTCGTACACGGCCACGGTTGCAGTATCGTCGCCAGTCGCGACCAACAGCGCACAAAACATCACCGTGACGCTGGTGGTGAGCAACACTCCAATCATTGCGCTGTCGGCATCAACCGTATCGTTCGACGGGTTGGCGGGCGGTGCGCAACCCGCCGCGAAAACCGTCGACATTTCGAATTCCGGTGCAGGCGTATTGAGTGGACTTGCCGTGGCGATCACGTATGGTGCCGGCCAACCCGGTGGATGGCTGACGACTGCATCACTGAGCGCGACAACCAATCCATCCACACTTACGTTGCGCCCGACACCGGGTGCACTCGTTGCTGGCACGTACACTGCGAACGTTGCGGTGTCGTCGCCGGTCGCGAGCAACAGTCCACAATTAATCATTGTCACGTTTGTGGTTGCCTCGAGTCCGAGTATCGGATTGTCGCGGCAAACGGCGGCATTCGCGACAACTGTGGGCGGTGCAAATCCGGCCGGACAAACAATTGCGATCACGAACATCGGAGCACCCACATTAACGGGACTGACAGCGGCCGTTGCGTATCAGGCGGGCCAAACTACCGGTTGGCTCAGTGCCTCACTCAACTCCGCAAACGATCCATCAACGTTGACGCTGCAAGTAGCGGTTGGTGCGCTCGCTGCCGGCGTGTACACCGCAACCGTGTCGATAACGTCGCCCGTGGCAAACAACAGTCCGCAAACGGTGACCGTGACCTTTACGGTAAGTGCGAACGTCGTGATTGCTTTGTCGACAACAACCGTCAACTTCTCTGGTGCTTTCGGGGGCGCAAGTCCAGCCAGTCAAGCGGTGACCGTTTCGAATGGTGGCAGCGGTTTGCTCAACCAGCTGACTGCTTCGGTCAGCTACGCGCCGGGTCAGGCTACCGGATGGTTGCCGCTGGTGTCGCTCAACAGCGCACAGGCAACAGCGACACTCACGCTTGGCACCAATATCACGGGTTTGGCGGTTGGTACGTACACCGCCACGGTTGCGGTCGCGTCGCCTGTTGCGGCCAACAGTCCACAGTCGGTTACGGTAACACTCGTGATCATGAGTGTTCCCACCATTGCTTTGTCGTCCACCACCGCAAGCTTCTCGACGAGTTTTGGCGGCGCGCAACCGGCTGCGCAGAACATCACAGTCAGTAATAGCGGATCGGGTTTATTAACGGGACTCGCGGTTTCTGTTTCGTACACGGCTGGCCAAACGACCGGTTGGCTGACCACCGCTTCGCTCAGTTCAACGACCGCCACGTCCACATTGCAACTTCGGCCGGCGGTGATGGCAACTGGTGGTGTGTTCAATGCCATCGTTACAATCACCTCGCCCGTCGCGGGTAACTCGCCGCAACAAATTGCCGTGACGTATACGGTGATGGTTTCATTCGCGACGCACATCTACCCGCTAATTACCAGCAATTGCGTCAGCTGTCACTTCAGCAGCGGCACCGTCGGCAATCCACTCACCGATCTCAGTTCTGCATTGATTGCGTACAACAGTCTCGTGAACGTGGCCACGAACAAACGGCAGCCGGCCTATCCCTACCCCCTTGCCACCACGCATCCGTTTCGCATAGTTCCCGGCAACGCGAGCACGAGTTATGTGCTCGATCAAATCCTGAAAGCGGGCGGCGCCTATCCCATGCCCACCGGAGCCACGTCGATGCCGGTCAGCTGGATTGATCGGTTCAGAGAATGGATCAACCTGGGCGCGCCATTCAATTGAGATTCGCACCTGTACCGCCACCGACACTGGCCACCAACAGTTCCGGAATGTTAGCCAGGTGAAGCCTACTACGCGCAGCACTGTTTCATCACACTTACGCCCGTGCAGGAGTCGCATGAATCGATTTCGGTTGACGCTCTCGGTTGCAGTGCTTGTTTTTCCGTTTTCGTTGATGGCGCAAACGACAACGACCACCACCACAACCACGTCTAATTCGCTGCGATCGCACGTGGCCGATCTCTTTCGGTTTGGCGAGTGCGGGGAAGCACTGTGTTTGCAGGTCAACGCGGCGGTGCACGGACTGCACTACACGCCATCGGCGCAGGGAGCCACCGCTTCACTCATTAACTTTTTCACGGACGCCATTGGCAGCAGCGTCTCCAACATTCCTATCAGCTCCTCGTCCGGCAGCGTGACGTTCTCCATGCTGGGCACGGAAGCAGTAAAATCGACCGTTTCCAGCGGTCCCATTTTCGCCGAACGCGCGCGCACCATTGGCCGAGGACGGTTGGTGGGTGGGTTGAACGTGACGTCATTGCAATACAAAACGTTTCGTGGCCTGCCGCTCAACGAACTCGAATTCAATTTCACCCACCAGAATGTTGGAAGCGAAGTGTACGGCGAGCCGGAATTTGAAAACGACATCATTCAGGTGGGCGCCAAGATCGACCTCAACCTGCTCGTGACCACGGCATCCTTCACCTACGGCCTGTTGGACAACCTGGATATTGGTGTCGTCATTCCGATCGTACACGCCGGAATGCACGGTACCAGTCTCGCAACTGTTTTTCCGTTCGGCGCCACCTCACCACACTTTTTTGGCACCGACGAAAACCGTTCGGAAACGTCGACCGGTACGACCAACGGATCGAGTATTGGTCTGGGCGATGTTGCGGCGCGCGCGAAACTCAATCTTACGAACGATCGAAAGTTCGCAATTTTCGGTGACGTGCGTTTGCCCACTGGTGACGCCGACGAATTTCGCGGCTCCGGCGCAGTCTCTGTTCGAGCACTCGGCGTTTATTCAACGCAATATCGCGACATGTCTCCGCACGCGAATGTTGGGGTGTTGGTGCGCACGGGTGATACGCAAAAGAACGCATTTCTCACAACACTCGGTTTTGATCAGCTGGTGTCCGAATCACTGACGTTTGCGGCCGATCTGCTGGCCGAAGTGCAATTGGGCGACAACGTCCTGGCAGCGCCCGAACCCGTCGTCATCACCTCACCATTCAATCGGAGCATCACACCAACCAATTTGCCCAGCAGCAAAGACCATGTCGTTAGCACGGCGCTTGGGTTCAAGTACAAATCCAGGAACGGTGTAACGGCATTCCTGAACGCATTGGTGCCCGTGCGTGCCGGAAGTTTGCAGCCGGCGGTTACCTGGACCACCGGTTTGGAAATCAATCGGTAGTTGGCCGCGGTTTCGGCAACCGGCTCACACCCAATGAAGTAAACAACCGGCGGTATCGTACCGCCGGCCTTCAACTGCGACAGCGAATGCAGCAGCACGCACTTCTTCGAGACGTTCTGTTCGATAGAACGGTGATGCACAGACTGCCACTGCCAACGTCGTACATCATTCCCGTTTGGTCTGACGCAATGCCGACGGCGTAATTGTGCCGTAGGTTTTTGACTCTTAATCTCACCCGCCCACGAGCACCGTGAACGCTCCCAAAACAATCACGCCACCGTGTGCCGTCAGATCCCCCATACGTGCGGCGGGAAGGCCTTGAATGAGCACCGTGGTTGACCCTTTGACGATGATGTCGGGCGGACCCACACACACGCACATGTGCGTGACCGTCGCTGCGGGAAGGCCACTGACCAGCACGGTGAGAACGCCCGGCGGGAGAATCGGCCCCCCCACATGCGGTACCAGCACCGTCACCATGGGACACACATGCATGTCGGAAACACGCGCTTGCGGCGGGCCTGGCATATTGCGTTACCTCACCGGTGGCGGCGCAGTGGCACGCGCGTATTCCTGCTCCGCGCGCGCATGCGTGTCATAGGCGATTTTGAGAGCCGCATCCCAACCACCAAGACGTTTCACGACTTCCAGTCCCTGTGTTGCAAAAGCAACCTTCGTTGGTTCCACCTGCGGCGCGTTGGAATTTTGTGCGGCCGCCAGAATGATTGCGCCCGGAATCAGCGGTACGATGGCGCCGGGTGCCGGTGGTACTGGCGGCAGGTTCGTGGGTCCGACTGATACCCCGCTTAAGAATACGGCGGCACCCACCATGCCAATGGGCGTGTCCAATCCGGCCGCGTTTGCGCTGTCCCATGTGTCGCGTCGCGTGACATCATCGGGCCGAACAATCCACCGTTCCACGTTGCCAAGTGCGGTGTGTTCCTCCGCGCTCGGTGTGCGACCACCGGGCATCTGTGTGGCATGACGCGCTGACACCCACGCCCACCAGATACTTTCGCGTGCCGGAAGTACGGCCGCAATCAAACGAATGGCAGATGCGAACTGTTTGTCTTCCATCCAGGTGGCGTACAACGCTTCAAGCGTGATCGAGGGCGACACTTTTTCGAGCGCCGCTGGTTCGGGTTTGCACCGCACCATCAGCCATCGAACAATTGGGGGCAACGCGGCCAGCGGATCGGCCGCAACAACGAGTGGGGTCGTCATCGCGCCCTCGTCAGTTGATCATGGTGATGCCGCCCTTGATCATGACCATCGCCTGGCCATTGACCTGAACGATGGCCGCCTTGACTTGCGCCATGGCGTCTGCTTCAATCGTCACCATCGGTCCCTTGATCTTGATGCCGGAAGGATCGATGGTGACGGAACTGGCGCCCACCTTGAATTCAATTTTCTGCATGGACTCAACGCTGATGGAACCCATGCCAGCCTTGATGGCGATACTGCCCATCTTCACGTTCACTTCCATGCTGCCCATCGAGACTTCGAGAGAAGAATTGCCTTGCTCCACCGTCTTCGAATCGGCATCGTGCACCGAAACGTCCTGCTTACCCTTGATCTCCACCTTGTTGTTCTTGCCAACCGTGTGTGATTGATCGTCACCCACCACCACTTTACGGTTGTGGCCAATTGCTGTGGACTCGTCCTCGTCAACCTTGATGTCGCTGTTCTTGTTGACATACAGCGAATGTTTGTTCTCGTTGACCTTGATAATGCGTTCGCCTTTCTCGATCGTGATGTAGTCGTGCCCCTTTTTCACCGTGCGTTCATCATGCCGCACTATGGTGGTGGTACGATCGTTTCTCACTAATCGCGTTTCATTATTCTTGACCAGCGTGTCCAGATCTTTTTCGGCCTGCACGTAGATCTGTTCTTCCTTGATCTTGTCTTCGAATCGGAGTTCGTTGTAATTCTCGAGCGTGATGCCCTTGAGCGTGCTGTGCGTGCGCACGCCGGTTTGAGTCTTGTGCAGCGGCAGCTCCCACGGTGGCAAATTCTCCGCGTTGTACAAACTGCCCACGACCACCGGATTGTCGGGGTTCCCGTCCAGAAACTCCACCATAACTTCGTGGCCAATGCGTGGCAGAAATACCATGCCATAGCGATTCCCGGCAAACGATTGGGCCACGCGAATCCAGCACGAATAATCAAGCGTTGTGTTCTTGTCGCGATCCCAGTTCATCACCACTTGCACACGACCGTGTTTGTCGGTGTAGATCTCTTCACCCGGCGGACCCACCACGACGCCGGTATGCGCTCCACCTACATGCGGCCACGGCGTAACACGCGCCGGGCGAAACGGCACGCCCGCGGGAATGGCTTCGAAACTGTTTTCGTAGGTCGTGTCGCCTTCGTCGCCCGCATCATACGACCCATTGCTGCCCTTGTGTTGCACTTCGGTGATGAACACCGACGCGTTCAGGTTTGGATTGGGATTGTCAACGGTGTCCACCCGGGCGCCAACTTCCAGCCCGACATACCGCGACTTGCCACTGTATTTGATGGACATCGCTTCGGCCAGTTCCTGCCGAATGCGTGAGTACACTTTCGTGTCGGGCGGCAACTTCGCGACGTCCGCTGGTGTGAGTCCACCACTGTGATCGATGCCCGTCCGATGTTCCGTCATCTGCTGTTCATACAGATAGGCCTTGACGTCAGCGGGCGGACTGAACTCACCAAAGGACGACGTGACGTTTCCAACATTCTTGGTGGGCAGGAATTCGCTGGCCGTGCGTACGCGCGTTTCCGAAACGAACGGCACGGCATCCATGCGCAATTCGGTTAAGCGCATCTCCGAACTGTCCGGACCCGTATACTGCAATTTGGATACGCCCCACGAGGACTGTGCCGATGCAACGGAGTCGGCCAGCACGAGTCGATCGGCGCCCGTCTTGTGGTCGAAGCGATACCAGATGCCTTCCTGTTCCAGCAAACGCGCAATGCAGTTCCAGCGGCTCTCGCGGTACCGAAAGCAGTAGGGACGCGGATCGAGCGTGCGCAACAACTTCCAATCGTGGGCGGTGCCTTTCAGCAACTCTTCGCAGACATCGCGCGCACTCTTGTTTTGAAAAATCTCGAATCCCGTATCGAGACTGAGCGTCCAGTGCTGCGGAACAATGTCCAATTCGTACGCGGTATATCCGTACGGCGCTTCGCTGCCGCGACTGAGCCGGCTGATGATGCCGTGAATGGTGCGATCCGTTCGGTCAGGCAAGCGCATGCAGAGATGCACCGGCTTGAGCAGCAATTCGCTTCCTTCGATATCCGGACGCTTGCTCATGCAGCGCACCGTATACCGATAGAACCGGGACAACCGCTCCTCCCCGTGAAACTCGTTGAGGAGCAGTGTGTCCGGTTCCAGCGTGGTGTAAATGCGAAACGGTCGAAGTTCCTGTGACCAATCCATCCGGCGAGCCCTCTGTAGTTCCG
>JBDUBA010000452.1:0-25296 GCA_040004335.1 Gemmatimonas sp. | reverse complement strand
AACGGACCGGGTCAACGGACCGGGTCAACGGACCGGGTCAACGGACCGGGTCCAAGTTGGGCTACAAGTTGGGCTTGACATGTGACCATATGGTCACCTATTGTCATCCATGACTGACGACGACCGCGTCTTCAAAGCACTCGCAGATCCCACTCGGCGCCTCCTCCTGGACCGGCTGTTCGCCCGGGACGGCCGGACGCTCACCGAATTGGAGTCCGAGCTCGAGATGACCCGGTTCGGCGTGATGAAACATCTGCGAGTGCTGGAAGACGCAGAACTGATCGTCACGCGGCGATCGGGCCGGGAGAAACTGCATTTCATTAACCCCGTGCCCATTCGCCTCATTCACGATCGATGGATCGACAAATTCACCGAGCACCGCGTGTCGGCGCTCACGGATCTCAAGCGTCAACTCGAGGAGGACTCCGCATGACCACAACACTCTCGCCCGACATCGGCACCGTCACGCAGGTGTATCGCATTTTCATCAAGGCCACGCCACAAGCCATCTGGGATGCAATCACGAAACCCGAATGGACACAAAAATGGGGCTACGGTCTAGCCGACCAATACGACTTACGCCCGGGCGGCCAGTATCTCGGACAAGCATCCGAAAGCATGAAACAGTTCGGCATGAGTGGCACCATTGTCGATGGCGAAGTGCTGGAAGTTGATGCACCGCACAAACTCGTCATCACGTGGCGTATGGCGATTGATCCTGCAATGCATGCGGAGGGTTTCACGAAGCTCACATACGAAATTGAAGCAGGCCGCGACGGCGTGAGCAAATTCAGTGTCATTCATGATGTGTCCGGACGCCCGGGTCATGGTGCAATGGTTGCGGGCGACAAGCAGGGCCCAGGCACTGGCGCTGGTTGGATTTGGATCTTAAGCGACCTCAAGACGATGCTCGAGAACGGCAATCGCATGTAGTGACGCGGCACGAGCTCCGGTTGCAATTGTCAGCTGGAGCGCGTGCAATCGCATGTAGTGACGCGGCACGAGCTCCAGTTGCAATTGTCAGCTGGAGCGCGTGCGTCCCCTCAGTTCACTGGAGTGACCGTCAAACGCACTCCGTTCGGTTTTCCGCCGGCGTCGTCACGCTGAAATCCACCGGTATTCCATGAGTTACGAAAAACCGTGCGAACAAAAATCTTGTCCGTCGTTGCACCGACCGCAACAACTCGGGCACGATAGTTGGCGATGCTGAAGATCAGCCGCCCGAGCAGTGCGTCTCCAACTCTCGAACAATTGCGGGTTGCCCGCGATTGGCCCCAGCCAGTTCGTGTCGCGTGCTGAGCGTGCCCCATGCGGCCAAACTCTTGTCAAACCACACGTGTGCCTCCAGACAATCAGCCGAACGCGCAACGCGGTTTGATTCTGCACGCACCTGATGTTCGTGCAGCCTCCCTACGCGCGAATACAGAAGGGCAACTGCGCTGCGGGCTTTGCTGGTTGCATCAGGTTTCGCAACGGCAAGCTCGGCTAGCGGTAACGCCAAATCGAAGTCGTGTTGCGCGCCACTTAGGTCGTCGCTTTCCACTCGCGCCGCACCACGACCACTGTAGATCAATACGAGATCGACGGGGTGACGTGGATTCTCCGGCTCCGATTTCTGCAACTCCAATTTCACCGACAGGCTTCGACTGTACTCGGCGATCGCTGCCATGTACTGGTGGGATTCGCGAAGCGCATCGGCCAATGCACTCAGTGTATACGCGAAGTCCTGTTTTATCTCGGCGCTGACGGGATCGGCCGCACGCAGGCGTTCAACAATGGCCAATGCGGTGCGATGTTCGTTCACCGCCTTCAGCGGTTGGCCGGCACCTATCATGTCGAAACCGAGCGTGTTGTAGGTGACGCCGAGGTTGCGTAGGAACAGCGAGTTCTTCGTGTCGGCTGCCACCATCTGCTTGAGCATCGTCAGCACCTTCTGATCGATTGTCAGCGCTGCCGTGAAATGACCGGCGTCAGCAAGCGGCCTGCGCAGCCGGAGGTATCCCGACAGCAAATTGCTGCGCCGATTGGCGTCGTTCGGAAATTCGACGACAATTTGCTCGAGAATTGCCAGTCCTTGTTGCAAGTGTTCTGCACCTGTGCTGTCGTCGAGTGACAACATCAGTGCGCCAAGATTCAGACGAGAATTGGCGAGGCCGGAACGAATTTCCAGGTCTTTCGGCAATTGCGTGAGCATCCGCTCGCGTTCAGCAATCGCCAGGTGATAACTCTCGAGTGCGTCTTTGGTGTCGCCGACATTGGGCAAACCAGCGCCGCCATAGGTGTCGCCCAGCACGAAATACAAATTGGCGAGTGCGCGACGGTATTCCATATTCGTGTCGTTCAACGCGATTGCGCGGCGCTGCACCGCCAGTGACAGTTTCAAATTTCTTACGGCGCCGGAGAGATCGCCGGTGACGATCAACATATCCCCCAATCCCTTGTACGCCGCCGCCAGACTATTCAAGGCACCGGCGTTTTTCGAGGTGGAATCGGTTACTCGCGCGAGGAGTTGTACGGACGTCTGATAACTTGCGAGCGCCGCTTTCGAATCGCCCAGATTTGAATTGTATGAGTTGCCTTGCACGAGCCCGAGGCGCTGGTACGCTACCGCGAGTTCGCGTTCCAGCAGCGTGTCACCGTCGGCTTCGCGCATCAATCCGTCAAGCGATTGCAGTCCTTGCTGAACGAGCAGCGCACGCGCCGGTGTCGATCCCGGAAGGTTGAGAATGGCGTCATGTACATCAAACAGAAACGAAAACGCGAGCGAACGCACTTCAGCAAAGCGACGTTCGGCTCGGCCGCGTTCAACTTGTGCGATGTGTGCCTGCCAAACGGTTGCGGTCAGGCCGCCAATCAACGAAGTCAATAACAACGCGCACACAATCAACCCCGTGCGATTGCGCGTGGCGAATTTTGTAGCGCGATACCGCCAGGTGTCACGTTGCGCGGTGACGGGTCGATTGGTGAGACACCGCCCCAGATCGTCGGAGAAACGTTCGACCGAGCTATAGCGTCGCGATGGCTCTTTGCGCATGGCCATCAGCACAACCGTGTCGAGGTCGCCGCGTAGCGCACGTTGCAGTTCTGCGCTGGCAACAACCCCTGCGCTGGCGCTGGGCGGCAGCGGATCGGTCTCGCACACCGTGCGCATGACGTCGTGGGGTGTAAGCCCGCTCGTCGCGAACGGGCGCTGTCCGGTGAGCAACTCGTACAAGAGCACACCCAACGAATACACGTCGGTTGCTGTTGTAACCGGCTCGCCCCGCAATTGCTCGGGACTCGCGTACTCCGGCGTCATCGCGTTGATCGTATCCGTTGCGACCGACGCGTCTTCGTATTGCGTGGGATGCAACAACTTCGCGATTCCAAAATCGAGCAGTTTTGGCACACCGTCGTCAGTGACAATGATGTTGCTGGACTTGATATCGCGATGGACAATCAGATTCTGGTGCGCGTACTGTACGGCCGCGCAGACTGTGCGGAACAGCGCTATTCGATCGGCAACACTTAGCGCGCGTGTTTCGCAATAATCACGAATGGAGCGTCCCTGCACGTATTCCATGACGAAATACGGAACGCCGTCTTCGGTCGTCCCGCCGTCCAGCAAACGGGCGATGTTTGGATGTTCAAGCGCAGCGAGAATTTGTCGCTCATGTCGAAAGCGCGCGAGGATTGCATCCGTGTCCATTCCTCGTTTGACAAGTTTTACCGCGACTCGCTGCGCGAACTGTCCATCATCACGCGTGGCAAGGTGGACCGTTCCCATTCCGCCGCGACCAATCTCTTTCAACAGGCGATACGGTCCAACTCGTTGTGTTGCGTCGAGCAGAAATTGTGACGCTCCGGGCAGCGCGACCGCCGGCGTTTCCAGGAAGTCAGTGGATTCATCGTGCGCGGCCAATAGCGATTCCACCTGCGCGCGCAACCGCGGTGCGTCGCCGCATGCCTCGTTCACAAACGCCAAGCGGGAGTTCGCAGGGTGTTCGAGCGCCGCGTGAAAAGTGTCTTTGATGCGCTCCCAATCGTTCGCGCTATCCGGAAGCGCCGAGTTAGTCATGCGTAAGGGCCCGACGCAACCAGGCTTTGGCCACCGTCCATTCGCGTTTGACGGTGGCTGGCGAAATGTCCAGCACTTCCGCTGTTTCGTCGATACTCAGACCAGCAAAGAAACGTTGTTCGACAACGCGTGCCTGCCGCGGATCGAATGCAGCCAACGATGTAAGCGCTTCGTCGAGTTCAACGAGATCGAGCTCGCGTCCACCCGCCCAGGAGATGGAGTCATCCAGCGTGACACGCGTGGCCAAGCCTTCGCGCTTTGCCGCATTTCTTGATTCAGCGTGGGTGACCAGGATGCGGCGCATCATCTGTGCTGCGACGCCAAAAAACTGCGCTCGATTCACCCAATTCACCGAACGCTGCGCGCTCAAGCGCAGATACGCCTCATTGACCAGTGCGGTGGGCTGGAGGGTGTGATCGGGGCGTTCGGTGCGAAGAAAGCGCTGTGCAAGTGCGTGCAATTCTTCGTACACGACAGGGAGCAACGCGTCGAGCGTTGCTTTGTCGGTGATGCTCCCGCCGGTCTGTACCGTGGACAAGTCGGGGAACGGAACGTCAGCCAGCGTTTGCCTCCACGCGCAATAAAAGAATGAGCCGATTCGGACACGTTTCCAGCGTTTCTAGTTAACCGCCGCAAACGCAAACGCAAACTCGCGCGGCGATCTGCGGTGAAGCAGACTCACTCTCGCTGACAACTCCGATGATGGCACGCTACTCTTCGATCAACGTCTGGCGCAAGGTTCCCCTCAAATACTTCGGCTACGCCGCGCTCTTCCTTTGCAGCACGGCGTTTAGCGAATGCGATTGCGGTGGAAATAGTTCCCCGGCCGAGCCGCAATCGCTCAGTCTCGTTGCGGCGCCCACGGCCCAACAAATAGCCCAGGGCGCCAGTGCTACATACACGATCACGGTGAACCGCACAGGATTTACGGGTCCAGTCTCACTGGGTGTTGCAGACACGGACGTTCCCGCCGGTGTTTCGGTGACGTTTACACCATCAGTAGTTCCAGCGGGGAGCACCACTGCGATTGCAACCGTGGGCGTCGCGCCGAATGCACTAGTGTCTTACGACGCCAACGGCGTACTCACGGATCAGTACGTGCCACTGGTCGCAACTGGCGGAGAAGGACTGAGAGCTACGGCGCTGATGCGGTATACGCCCAGGTTCTCATCACAGGCCGGCATCACGATGAATATCTCACCGCCAATTTTCGTGCTGAACCCCGGCGATACTGGCGATGCAACAATCACGATTGCGCGTCAGGGCAGCTACTCGGGCCGCGTTACGTTGTCGTTTGCTGGAACAATGTCGGGCGTAACAACGAGTATCACGCCGACGGCGGGGGTGGCCGACAGCTACCGACTGCGTTTCGCCACCACTCAAAGTGCCGTGCGCGGAACGTCCGCCAATTTTGATATCAGCGCGGTTGCAGAAGGACTCAATACAATCACAACGAGAGTTGGCGTCTCGATCAGACTGCCAATCTTCGTACCATCGGTGTTGCATGCAACGCGGATGCGTGCGAACGAATCAGACACCGTGACGGTGTTGCTCGGGAGAAGCGCCGGATTCACGGCTCCGATTGCGCTCGAAATTGACAGTGGTCGCGTGGGATTAACTGGGACGTTCGCGCCCAATCCGGCCGTGGATGATGCCAGCCTGCTTACAATACGCGCCGCGAGTGACGTGCCACAGGGCGACTACAAAGTGCGTGTGCATGGCACGCCACCGGCCGGCTCGGGCGCATCCGAGGGCTTTACCAGAGTCACCGTGACGGTTGATCCGATTGCCGTGCAAGGTTCGTACACATTGAGTGCGCCAAATGTCTCGGTCGTTGCGGGGAATACTGCGACGGCGACGTTTGGTGTGACACGAAGCGGCGGATTTTCTCCGGCAGTGAACGTCGCGCTTTTGCGCGCCGGTGGTGTCGCGGTTCCGACGGGTTTGTCGATTACGCTTGACCAGAATCCCATCACGCAAACGTCAACCGCGATGCGTGTGGTCACGACGACGGCCACACCGGAAGGCACGTATACATTCGTTGCGACCGGAACATCACCGGGTGCCCCGACTGTCACGGCGAACTTCAACATTGTGGTGAACGCGCCGCCGAGGGCCACATCAATTACGGTGGCGAAACTTGTCACGGGCATTCCGCAAGCGACAACTTCCGAAACGCTTACACTGGGCGGTACCATGTCGCTCATCCCAGTGGTGCTCGATCAAAATGGTCAACCGATGACCAGTGAAACTGTCACGTGGTCGACTTCAAATGCGACAGTTGCTACGATATCGAATACTGGGTTGGTCACCGCGCTGGCGGCCGGCACAACGACACTCACCGCAACCTCAAACACGAATGTCGCGGTCAGGACTACGGTAGCGATCACGGTGGCAGCAGCACCGACCAGTGTTGTTGCGCGCGTGGAACTCGAGCCACAGAACGCCGAAATTACGGCGCCGGCCACGCTTCTGTATTCCGTCGCGCTGTACAACGCCGCCGGTGCGCGGACGACTGGTGACGCGGGCGGATCAATTGCGTACAGCTCATCGAACACAGCGGTTGCAACGATCAACGCAACGACTGGTATTGCGACCGGTGTTTCGGCCGGTACAACGACCATTACTGTGAAGTACCTGCAGAGTGGTGTCCTGGTGAAACAGGATGCATCGACGCTTACGGTGTACGCGTCCGGAAGTGTGGGTCACTATGGCTCGACGTCAATTTCTACGGCGGGCAACGCGCGGACGCTGCGCGCCGGTGAGCAAATGTTGTTCCAGATCTTCGTGCGCGATGTGGCCGGAAATCTCAAGACAACGGGGGTAACACCGGCGCCAGTAGTGACTACCTCCAACACCAGCGTCGCAACAATAACCGCGTCTCCTGCACCGGATGGCTACTTCTACACGGTAAATGTCGCAGCAAACGCGGCCGTTGGAACGACCTTCAAGATTCGGTTCGATGTGACCGGAGCCGGAGGCGAAATCGTGATCACTGTAGTGCCATGACGAATCGATGAGCGGAGCGATGTGAACACGTAAAAATCAGGCGTCGCTTGATACCGAATCCTGGTGTCAAACGGCGCCCGTGTCATCAACCTCACGCGTGTGAGGCGTTACACGCCGGACTTCACTGGATGCGAATCGGGCAGCGACTCACGCGACGGCGGTGCGGGAATTCCCTGTTCGGTGTCTTCCGGATTTTGTGCGCGGAACAACAGGGCAGCCACGGCCGCACCCGCGAACGGTGCAACGATATAGATCCAGATTTGCGACAGTGATCCGCTTCCCAAAATCGCATTCGCGAGCGCCGGCCCAACACCAACCGCCGGATTGAACGCGCCCCCTGAAATTCCACCACCCGCAAATGCGCCAACCAACACGGTAAATCCAATTGCCAGACCGAAGAACGAGTTGCCTTCGTTTTTTCGTGAAGTCGCAACGTTGAGCACAACCAGCGCCAGCGCAAATGTGAATAACGCCTCAATCAACAACGCCTGCGTTACGGAGGCCGTGGGCCCGGGCGCCGGCGCGAACGTGGCGCCGGTGATAAAGTGAGACGTCAATGCCGCGACAATGGAACCGGCCAATTGCGCAATCATGTACGGCGCAACATCACGTGCGGGCAGCTTGCCGCGCATGAACACCGCCAGCGTGACGGCGGGGTTGTAATGCGCACCGGAGACATGTCCGCCCATGTAGACCATGACCATGAGGGCCGAGCCAATCGCGAGGGGTGCCAGTGGGGTGCCAGAAGCGACAACGAGCCCGATGGTCAGCACCAGGAAAAACGTACCGACGAACTCTGTGAGATAAGTGATGCGCATGTTTCGGAGGGTGGCGGAAGTGGGCAGATGCGCGAAAGTATCGTGCCGCCACGGATGCTACGGAAGGGCCGCGGGCTGTCGCATTTGCGTGACCAGGCCCTCAGCACCGGATTGTGATACCGTTTCGAGGTCGTTTCGCGGCGCTCTCGCAGCCCGTGCCTCCGAACTTACCGTCGACAATACGGCCTCCAGCGCCGGGCGCATCTGCGACAGCTGCTTGATGCGAATCAAGAGATCCCAGACGCGCTCGAACTTCTTCCATCCGGCACTGTAGAAGAAGTGTTTCAGTTTGTGTTTGGCAGTGCGGTGTGCCATTGCGCCTTGCATAATCGCGCCCCATTCGTAGAACGCGTTATATGACCAGTCATACCCGCGCTTGAGTTGATCAGCGGAGAGTCCCCGCGGTTCAAACACCACGTGCCGCGTGTCATATAAATCCCAATTGCTGGTCACCATGCGATTCTGCGCGACCATCTCGGCATACAGTGCAGTACCTGGATACGGCGTTGCAATGTGAAAGGTGGCCGTGGTAATGCCATTCGTTTTCGCCCATTCAACCGTGCGCGGAAACACATCTTCATTTTCACCATCCAGGCCAAATACAAAACTTCCGTTGATCATGATGCCCAGATCATCAAGTCTTCGTGCGACCGCGTGATAGTCCTGCCCCAGATTTTGTCTTTTGCCCGATCCGCTCAGCGCACTCGGCGAAAGTGTCTCGAACCCGACAAACAGGCTGCGTAATCCCGCTGCCGCCGCTTCTTCGATCAGATCACCGCGCAGAATGGAATCGACTGTCGCGGCACCCTGAAACACGCGGCCCATTCCCCGCATGCCACGAAACAGCTCGCGCGCAAAGCGAGGGTTACCCAACAAATGATCGTCAAGAAAATACAAATGCCGTCCGGGCAACCGCGCAATTTCGGCCAACGCATCGTCAACGACTTGTGTGTAGAACGAACGCCCACCCGTGTAAAACGCGTCCTTGTAACAAAACGTACAATGATGCGGACAACCGCGTGACACCACAATTGAATTCGGCACCAGGTAGCGACCGCGTTGAATCAGATCGCGTCGAATTGGCGGAATTCCGACCAGTGTGCGCGTTGGCGATTCATACCGTGGCCTGGGCTGACCTGCAGCGAGATCGGCGAGAAATTCGGGAAAGGTGTGTTCGCCCGGACCAAGAAAAATTGAGTCCGCGTGCAGTGCGGCCTCTTCGGGCAATGATGTCACATGTAATCCGCCCAGTACGACATAACATCCGCGCGCTCGATAGCGATCAGCCAGCTTATACGCACGGTATGCGTTCGTGATGTACACCTGAATCACGACCAGGTCGGGACTATCATCGAGAGTGATGCGCTGCACGTGTTCGTCTTCGATGACAATCTCGATGTCATTGGGCAGATACGCCGCCAGTGTTGCGAGACCAAGTGGCGGAAACAGGGAGTATTTGATGGGGCGCCAATACGGGCTCGTGGCTTCGGTCAGCGCCGGCAGAATGAATTTGACGCGCTGGGGGGATCTGAGAGAGGGGGTCATCTTTACAGAGTACTTTATATTATAAAGTCACGCAAGTACTCAACCCGTGGTGTGGTGAAATTTGTTCTCGGTTCTTCGCGCTCCGCAGCAAAAGAGCGAACCTCGGGCAGCTCAAACCGCTCGGCGACGCCGACCGCGCACCGGTTCAACAAACCTTGCCGCCACTTGGTGGCAGTCATATTCTCTGCCTGCCCAGTTTGTTTCACACCGTCTGCACACCGATGCCGGAACCAACGCTACTCGACCGTCTCACCGCTCATCGCACGATTGCTGCAGTACCGCGGGAGCAACTGGAATGGTTGGCCGCTCGTGGTCACCTCCGAACGCTCGAACCGGGCGACATCCTGACTCATGCCGGGGGATCGGTTGCGGGCATGTACGTCATTCTCGAGGGGCACCTGTCTATTCGCGTCGATCGCGGTGCCGGATCTCGCATCGTGATGGAATGGCACACCGGAGATGTTACGGGCCTGCTCCCGTATTCACGTCTCAAGTCGCCGCCGGGTAATGTGGTTGCCGAACGACATACCGAAGTGCTCATGCTCGAACCGTCGGGCATCGCGCGCATGATCGAAGAATGTCACGAGCTCACGGCCGTGATGGTGCACGTTATGATCGATCGTGCGCGCGTATTCAAATCGAGTGAACTGCAAGACGAAAAAATGGCGTCGTTAGGCCGACTCGCCGCGGGGCTCGCACACGAGTTGAACAACCCGGCGTCCGCTGTCGCGCGGAGTGCGCAGGCACTGACACAGGAACTCGCACAACTGGACGACGCGCGCCGAGCGTTGAGTAAGCTCAACATGTCTGATACGCAGGTGTTTTCGATTGGAGCGTTGCGTGGCGACACATCAACCGCGCGAACGACGGCATCGCCGCTGGAACTGGCCGATCGCGAAGATGCCCTGTCGGACTGGCTCGACGATCATGGTATTGATGACGTGGATCTTCGTCCGCTCGCTTCGATGGCATACACTCCGGCTGATCTCGAAGAGATCAGTCACAACGTTGGCGTCGATCGCATGGGGCAGGTGTTGTTGCATCTCTCCTCCGAATCGACAGTACGAAAACTCGCGGCCGAAATCAGCACAGCCGCGTCGCGCATTCACGCTCTCGTTGCGGCCGTCAAGGGATTCACCTACATGGATCAACAGACGACATTGCAACCAATCGCCATTGGCCGTGGACTCGCCGATACGATCACAGTGTTGGGCGCAAAAGCGCGTTCGAAGTTTGTGGAAGTGGCGTTGGATGTTGCGCCAGCGCTTCCCGACGTTGACGGATACGGTGGGGAACTCAATCAGGTGTGGGCGAATCTGATTGACAACGCAATCGACGCCACGCCAAAGGGACATGTGCGCATTTCGGCCGCGGTCGAATTGGGGAAGGTGGTCGTGCGCGTCTCCGACGATGGTCCCGGCATCCCGTCCGAAATCGTGGGGCGCGTGTTCGATCCGTTTTTCACGACGAAACCGGTTGGCGATGGTACGGGGTTGGGGCTCGATATCGCACGTCGGATTACCCAGCGCCATCACGGCGCCATAGATGTTGTCACTGGCCATCAAGGCACTGAATTCCGGGTCACATTGCCGGTTGCCGCCGCCGTGGCATCACGTACCTGATCGTCGGAAGTCGACCGCTTCTTTTTCAGTTGAGGATTGTGCGCGTGGCCAAACCCGTCATTCTTGCAGTTGACGACGATCACGAAGTACTCGGCGCCATCGAACGCGATCTTCGGCAGCGTTATCGTCAGAACTATCGCATTGTATCTGCGTCTTCCGGCAATCAGGCGCTGGACGTTGTGCGAGAACTCAAGCGACGCGGTTCGCAAGTCGCGCTCTTTGTGGCCGATCAACGCATGCCGGAATTATCCGGAACTGAATTGCTGACGCAGCTGCGTGTGTTGTATCCCGATGCCAAGCGCACGTTGCTGACGGCGTACGCCGATACCGACGCTGCGATTGCCGCCATCAACGAAGTTGGGCTCGACTACTATTTGCTCAAGCCGTGGGACCCGCCCGAGCACCGGCTGTACCCTGTCATCGACGACTTGCTGGGCGATTGGTCGGCGCACGCCGTATCAGTCTTTGAGGGCGTGCGCGTTGTCGGGTCGCGGTGGTCGCCGCAGAGTTTTACCACGCGTGATTTCCTCTCGCGCAATCAGGTGCCGTATCAATGGGTCGATATTGATACCAACGCCGAGATGCGAGCGTTGATCACGAACGGCAGCGATGTCATACCTATGTTGCCGGTGGTGTTGCTGCCTGACGGAGCGACGTTGATTGCACCGACCAACGCCGAACTGGCAATCAAGGTTGGTCTGCAAACAACCGCCGTACGTCCGTTCTACGATCTTGCCATCATTGGTGCCGGTCCAGCGGGATTGGCGTGTGCGGTATACGGGGCATCAGAAGGGCTCAAGGTGTTGTTGATTGAGCAAAACGCACCGGGCGGGCAGGCGGGCACCAGTTCGATGATCGAGAACTATCTTGGTTTTCCAAACGGCGTTTCCGGTGGCGATCTGGCGCGTCGTGCGGCAACGCAAGCACGGCGTTTTGGTGCCGAAGTGATGGTGAGTAACTCAGTGGTTGGACTTCGACGCGAGGACCCGTATCGCATTGTCGAACTCTCCAACGGCACGGAAATTTCCTGTCACGCGTTGATGCTGTCGTCGGGGATGGCCGCAGTGAAAGAACTGGAGGTATCCGGCGTGCAGAAGTTGTTGGGCGCGGGCGTGTATTATGGCGCTGCCTTGTCCGAAGCGGCGATGTACCGCGGCCAACACGTGTACGTGCTGGGTGGCGCCAACTCAGCGGGGCAAGGCGCGTTGTTCTTTTCGCGGTACGCTGAACATGTAACGCTCATTGTTCGGAAACCCACGTTATCACCGCAGATGTCGCAATATCTGGTCGATCGTATCATGCACACGGACAACATCAGCGTTATTGGCGACTCCGAAATTTCCGCGGTGTACGGCGATGATCATCTTGAAAAACTCGATCTGTTGAATGCAGAGACCGGCATCACGACAACTGTCCCGGCGGTTGCACTGTTCATCTTCATCGGTGTCGCGCCGCGCACCGAACCGTTCCGGCCGCTTGTTGCAACCGACGACAAGGGTTTTATCCTAACCGGGGCCGATGCGAGGGAGGCCGCACGCGGGTGGGGCCTTGCGCGTGAGCCGATGGCGTTCGAGACCAGTGTGCCCGGCGTTTTTGCTGCCGGCGATGTGCGTGCCAATGCGAATCGACGCATAGCCGCGGCCGTAGGTGAAGGATCGGCCGCGATATTTTCTGTGCACCAATATTTGCGAAGTGTGTAGGGTGGAAGGACTGCTCAACACGAGCCATGCGAATGTGAGCGCACGATCTCGACAAGGCGACGACCATTCTGGCCAGTCGAAACGCATGCATGCATATTGCGGCGCATGACATCCACTGAATCGGCGACGCAGCCGGCGAAGCCATCCGCGTTATTTAATGTGCTCCTTGGTGTGGTCGTTGTGGCAGTGCTGGGGTCGATGGTGTGGGGGTGGCTGGTTGGCCGGCAACCGGTCGCACCGCTCATTAAAGCAATGACGTTACCGGTGGACTCAAGCTGGTATCAGACACTGCCCATCAACCCGGAGGCCGCCGCCAACAAATACCTCGAACGAATACCGCCAGCACTCCGAGCCCGAAATGACGCACTCGGTTTCGGAGACAACCTGACAACCGTGCTGTACATCATCCGGAATGTGGCCGCGATCGTGCTGCTGATGTTTTCGGGAGCGATTGCACGTATTGAGCGGCTCACCGCACGCATTTCATCGCGACCATTCATTCGACGAACGTTCGTGTTGCTGTTTGTGTACGCGGTGTATTGGGCGCTCGCGTTTCCACTCGTGACCTACCAATCCTGGGTGCTCCAGTATCACGCCGGGCCAATGTACGCGATGTACTGGGATGGATTGTCAACGATGGTAGTCGCGGGAATGGTCTCCGCACTCTTGTTTGCGGCACAGCTAACGGTGTTGTACGCGCTCGCACGAGGCTCCACCAGGCGAGTACTGGTTATTCTGATATCAGGAGTGTCGCTGTGGTTAATGGCTTCAATTTTGGGGCAGCCGCTCATCGACCGATATGTCGCCGACGCGATCCCGATATCAATTGATCAAAGTTCTAAAATGCAGAAAATTCAGGCGTTCGCGGATTCCAACGGTGTGCACCCGGGCGCTCTGTGGCTGCAGCACGTGGGCCAACAGGAAGGGAATTATGAGTCGGCCACAGCTGGCGTCGGTTCCACCGCGCACATTCTGATGGATGCTGACATGTTTCAGGACTTGTCCATTGATGAACTGAAATATGTATTGGGGCATGAATTTGGTCATCTCAAGCGGCACGATGTGTTGACGGGACTGCTGACTGCTCTGGCCCTGACATCCTTGTCCTGGTTGTTGGTGGCCTGGATGTCCGGCAAACTTCTCGCCCGATATCACGAACGATGGGACGTACGTAATCTCACCGATATTCGCGCGCTGCCTCTTGTCTGGGGTGTGTTCGCCCTCATGCAGATTGCCGCAATTCCCGTGAACAATGCACTCGCTCGCGACGAGGAATCGGCCGCCGATCAATACGCACTACAGGCAACGAACCGACCGACCGTCATGGCCGACTATCTGATGCGGGGAGAAATTGCCGACGCACACCCTTCGCCGTTTATCGAGTATGTCTTTTATGATCACCCAAGCCTGTACAGTCGGGTACTTGCCGCAATGCGCTGGCGTGCGGCGCATGAGCTACACAATCAAAACATGGTAACGCCGCACTCTCCATGACGTTGTGGTTGGTAACCTTGCTCCGACACCAATCCTGTTAGCACACTCGCGGCGGTTGTGGTAGGTACCTGTACTCCGACACCAACCACGCTAGCATGCTCGCTGAGGTTGTGGTTGGTAACTTTACTCCGGCACCAACCACGTTCCCGATACACGCTCCGCCAATCCACGGGAAGGACTGCGGACACTCATCCAAACTGCGATAGCCCAGAGCGCACCGTACATCGCAGCGCTCCCCACAAGCACGATTCCCAGTGAATGGATCGTTAAATGTGGCGCTACGTTTATCGCCGGAATCGGCATCAGCAGCACCGACCAGATCACAACATTACGCACCAACAAGCGCACGCGACCCGCCGGCTTGCCAGCCGCGGTCATCAAGTCAAGTTGAAACCCGCGCAGGAGCGGGCCGCGGCGCACGAACAATCCACTGGCAATGCTCACCGCCGCCCCGATGAATATGATGATCGCCACCAATACATACGGGATGAATTTCACAATCGTGCCGAGATCGTTTCCCGGAATCACACCCTTCCAGATGCTGTCCACGAGGAAACGTGCTGCGCGCGCATCGGCCGAATCGACCGCGGAATTGCGTTGCAGTATTGCCAACCGTCGTTGCACGTCTTTTTCCGTTCGACCAAACGAGCTTGGCGTAATGGTATCTCGGGCACGTGCGGACAGAACGGTCGATACGTAAACCTCTGCCAGATGTCGTTGACGGCGTAACGTATCCGGCGGCGTACTGGTATCGGTGGTCGCAACTGGCAGAATCCCTATCGACTCCATCGCACGCGCAATGCGGCCCGATGCTTTCGGGTTGGATTCAGCTGCGATCGCACGTTTTTTCACGCTGTCTGGAATGGTGCGGGCACTGTCGGCGACGAACGAAACCAGACTGGCTACCATGAAGCCGGCGCGATCCAAACGCGATGCCTGTGAAGTAGTGAACCAACCGAGCGCGGAAAACAGGAGAATGGGCGCGATGGTAGTTACCAGCAGTCCAACGCGGCGCGCGCGGGTAACGGCAATCGGACGCCCCAACGTGGCTTGAACAAGCGTTCGCACTTCATTCAGATTTGTCGCGGCCCGGGCTGTTGCAATTGCACGTACGGCGTATCCCGGCAACGGCGTGTTGAAAGTATCTGTCGCCTGTATTCGGTCGAACAATTGCGCTACGAGTGATGGCGTGCTTGTTCCGTTTGGCAGGACGGTGGGCGCGGCGCTTGCATCACCTTCCAGGAAAACAATGCGATCGGTTGGCGTGATCCAGATTGAATCGGCGGACAGTCCCTTGAGCGCAGTGTCATCGGCTTCCGCAGCAGCCATCTCATTCGCGATGTCAAGCAACCAATTCTGCTGCACGGGCCAAGGCACCGGCGTTGTGAGTCGCGCACTCAGCGGTTCGCCAATCGGTGCCTCAAAAGCATCCCATGAGTCGTTGGGTGCGCGTCGTCCACCAACCCAGCGCAACCGTGTCAGCCGCGACAGCGAGCGACGGGCTGCCGTTGCTTCGGGTGCGTGCTCATTCTGCGAAACGATCCACACGGCGCGACGCATGGTGGCATCCCATCCGTTCAAAACGGTACCATCCGCGCGCACGTCGCTGATAACTACGTAGGGGCCAATACGACGCTCGTTGCCGGACAACGTTGGTGCGATTGTCCGATGTGTTTCGCCACGCCGCTGTTCGGATGACACGCGCGAACGCGATACCCGTGTACCAGTGATGATGTCGTGGAGCATGCGCCACCCGTTGCTTCGGCGCACCGACAAAAATAATATGCCACGGAGGATGAGTGTGGCGAGAAAGGTCCCAGTGGTCTTGTTGTTCGCGGTCACCTGGCGCATCTGCACGATCAGCCCGACGATATCGGCAATCGCGAGAATGGAAATGCGCCCGAATTCGCGGAGAAATCCCGGAGGACCTCCATCGGGCCCGGTCACGCGGATGCCAACCAACCATTTTCCAATGGACCTTCCGCGCAGCGCTTCAGGAATGCCAACCACAAGCAGGGTGACAATCAGGCTGACGGCAACTTGCTGCCAGCTGGAAGCGCGCCCGCTGCCAAGCGAAAACGTGCCACGAAACGCCACGAACGAAATTGCCAGCACCAGCACGAGATTGACGCCCCAATCGACAATGCTCGCGCGCGCGCGGTCCCACAGCGTGGCCGGCTCCAACTCAATCACGCGCAACGCCGCTACGGCCGAGCGTAACTCCGCGTAACTCTGATAGCGATCGGTCGCTTTCCGCGCCATCGCTTTCAACACAACATCAATTGCCGCCGGTGGCAGATCCTTGCGAAAGTTGGTGATGGGCGCAGGCACACCGTTCAGCACTGCGGCGACCACCTGCATCATCGATCCGCTCTGATACGGCAACTCGCCCGTCAGCATCGAATAGAAGGTCACTCCGACGGCATAGATATCGCTTCGAACGTCCAGCGATTCACCCAGCAACTGTTCCGGCGATGAAAACACCGGCGTTCCAATAAACATTCCGGTTTGCGTGAGCTTGTGCCGATCGTCCGCCGCAACCGGCTTCGACAACCCAAAGTCGCCAATCTTGAGAGTCCCGTTAGGGCCCAGAAAACAGTTGGACGGTTTTACATCGCGGTGCAGAATACCGGCCGCATACGCCGCATCGAGTCCGTCGATGATCTGCAACATGTCTTCCACCGCTTCCGACAGCGGGAGTGCGCCGCGTTCCTTGATTTTTTCGTCAAGTGTGCCACCGGGAACGATCTCCATGGTGATCGCGGGCGTACCATCAATCTCTTCGGTGCCGTAGATGTATACGGCGTTGGGATGATTGATACCGGCGGCAGCGAGTCCCTCGCGCAGAAATCGTTCGCGCGCGTCCATCTTGTCGAGGTCAACCGTCAACAGCTTGAGCGCGACCACCCGGCCGTCCTCATGAGCGGCCTCATACACCACGCCCATACCACCGCGCCCCAAAATGCGTTTGATCCGGTATGGACCAAACATCGAATCTGGCGCAAGGTCTTTGAAGGCTGCTGCTTTCTCGTCAACCATACATGGGGAACAAGGGAATCGCGCCAAGCGGACTATCGCCCGACAATCAGCTCGGAAAGTGCTTTCGGTTCAATGGAAAATCCAGAAGTGGTCGGCGATTGGTTTTCAATGCCAGCAGTTCTCGGCCTGTCTCAGTTTTCCGCGGCGGTGCTCAAGGTTCCCGCAGTTGCTGTTCACCGTCCGCCTGTTGGTCGGGCGCGAGGTAGAGGTCGTCCTTCTGAATTTCAAAACTTGAAATGAGCCGGGTCGTTTCGGCGTTCGAAGGAAACAATTCCCAGTCGGCGCGAGTAATCGCGAACCACAGCACCTAAACAATCCAGTGAACGGCCCCGCCCCACATCAGTCGTGTACGACGGTTACGCATCACGCAACAGCCGCAGGAACGCCGCGCCAAATCGCTCGAGTTTTGCTTCACCCACACCCGATACCTGCAACAGTTCGCGTTCGTTCGCCGGTCTGCGTGCGACCATCTCCAGCAACACCTTGTCGCCGAACACGATATACGCCGGAACTCCGGCTTCATCCGCCAACGTGCGCCGCAACACGCGCAACTTTTCAAACAGCTCGCGGTCGTCATCGCTAAGTGTTGCGGCCTCCATTCCGCGCGCCGCCCGCGCATTCACGCCCACGCTGCTGCGCGCGCGCGGTGTTTTGCCCATTGACGCCTGCGCTTCAGTCAATTCAGCCATGCGAATCTCGATGCGCTGCCCCGTGCATACGTCGCAGGCGTTTTCACACGGCGCAATGATCTCATCAAAATGGGCGACTAACGCCTGATGACGGCAGCGCGCGCGTTCGACCAAATCGAACAGTGCAACGGTTGCGGCGTGAGTGCGCGCGCGCACGTCATCGTCCTCGAGGCCGTCGAGAAAGCGCTCGTGCATCTTCACATCCGCCCACGAATAGAACATCACGCAATCGCTCGGCAATCCGTCACGCCCCGCTCGGCCAATTTCCTGATACCACGACTCGATATCCTTCGGCATGTCACGGTGAATTACAAATCGCACGTTCGACTTGTCGATGCCCATTCCAAACGCTACTGTCGCAACAATTACGTCGATATCATCGCGCTGAAACGCTTCCTGATTCCGTGCACGCTCGTCGGGTTCGAGCCCTGCATGGTATGGCAACGCGCGAACACCCTGTGCCGCCAGAAATTCAGCAGTTTGCTCAACACCTTTCCGACTTTGGCAATACACAATGCCGCTTTCGCTCGTATGTGCGCGCACGAGAGCGAGTATTTCATGACGCGTATTTCCGCCCAACCCTTTCTTGCGTGTCGCAATTTGTAAATTCGGCCTAAAGAACGATCCTTTGAAACCCGCAGGTTTACGCATGCCGAGTTGTCGCAGGATGTCCAGCGCGACGCGTCGGGTTGCGGTTGCGGTGAGAGCAAGCACGGGAACATCCAACTGCTCCTTCAGTCCCTGCAGTCGGCGATATGACGGACGGAAATCGTGTCCCCATTGACTGATGCAGTGTGCTTCATCCACAACCAGTAGCGAAATTGGACAACCGCGAACGAAGTCGCCCAGATAGCCGTCGAGTGCTTCGGGGGCAAGGAACACCAGTTCGTATTTGCCCGCGCGAAATGCGTCCATGCGCGCGCGTCGTTCGTCGAGTGACAACGTTGAGTTGATTGCGGCCACCGAAAATCCCAGCGCCGCTACAGCATCGACCTGGTCTTTCATCAACGAGATGAGCGGCGAAATCACGAGCACGGTTCCGTCAAGCAACCGCGCTGGCAATTGATACGTGAGCGACTTGCCCGCGCCCGTTGGCATCAGCGCGATGCAGTCTCTGCCGGCCAGTACCGCGTCAATCACCTCGCGTTGTCCTGGTCGGAATTCGTCGAATCCAAAGACCTCGCGCAGCACTTGTTCGGGCGTGCGTGAAGTGGTGTGCTGCTCGGACAAGGTCGGGTGTGTGGTCGGCGTAAACAGGATTGCGCAACTGACGGCACACAAACCGTTTTGCGCGAGGCTGTATCAACGTAACCACCGCGTTTGATGGCAGCTGATCATCTGCTTGCAATCGGTGCATATTCGCGCCCATATCGTTTTAAGGGATGGTGCGCTGTTTGCGACGCATCGCGGGGGCGGTTACGCAGTGGTGGGTGCGGTCACTTGCTCCCTTGTACGGAGGGCGGCGCGGCGCTCGCGAATTCGCGGAACGTACACCGCACATTCGCTGCGAATGAACTCGGCGGCGTATTTGCAACCTGGATGCCGGCTAGATAACGGCCGCTTGTTGCCGAAGTTCCGGCGGGCAGTTGAAGTTGAGCGACAAGTACTTTATAGTACAAAGTTATGTCGGTCAAGTGATGGACGCGGCGCCTTACTCTCGAAGTCTACCGGAGGTTGGTGGTGAACCATTGGCTGAAACGCGCACGCGGCGCTATCGGGATGGGGGTGATTTGGGCTCTCGTGTGGGCGCCCCTGGCGATCCTGATCGGAACTCGTATCATCGATCCGACTGATGCAATGGACGAGATGTGGTGGATGGTCGGCGCGATCCCCGGATTTCTATCGGGCGTGACCTTCTCCATCGTGCTCGGCATTGCGGGGCGACGTCGCAAACTCAACGAGTTGTCCGTGAAACGCACGGCCGGTTGGGGCGCAGTCGCTGGCGCGCTCATTGGGTGTTTACCATTTCTTCTTGGCGACACGGGAGGCCGGCCGTGGATATTGCTTGCGGGTGGGGTGGTCAGCTCCATCACCGTACTGAGTGCGGCCTCAGCTGCCGGTTCACTCGCGCTTGCACAACGTGCAGAGAAGCGTGCACTGCTCAACGCTGGTGCGAACATGGATGATGCGCGGCTCACGAAGAGCACTGTGAACGAATCGCATCCGTTGCGCTGAGCGACTACACAACCTTCGCTACTTGACTGTAGTACGTTCCAGAATTCCCTTCGCTCCATTCATGTGAACGACGTACACCACTCCTCCATCACCGAAACCGGCTAAGGCATATCCTTTCGGAAACTGTACGCGTTCAACTATCTCTCCCTTTCGATCGATGACGTCGTATAACAGTCCATCTTTCGCACTGAGTGATGTACGCGGCAAAATCCACAAACGCGCTTGCAGATCGGCCTTGACCGCTCCTGTTTGCACCGGTTGTTCATAGTCGCCAAACTTTTCCGGCGGAAGAAATTCAAATTGCTGACGGGCCGTGCGCGGGCCACTTGGCGTGTTCATAATGCGTGGCTGTACGGAATTCCTCTGTTCCAAGAGGGGTGCGAGCGAATCTCGCATATGTTGTTTATCGGCGTCGGTAAGCGCTTTCCAGTCAAATGGCATCTTGGCTGACGACCGGTGCGTTCCATCAGGATCAGTCCATTCGATGTGATAATCCTGCACACTCAATACCGCGATCGTGCCGTCACTGAGCAGTGCCCATTGATCATCAACGCCGAGCATGTTGACATACAGGCGCATGATGACATTGCCATCATTGTCCACCTCGAGCTTCTTGAACGGCGCGGACACATTGAGTTTGAGTGCGGTGAGTGTGTCGCTGGCGCGCGTGTCGAGATCCGCGCGCACGATGGGCGACGAATCGAGCTGCACCGGAATGGGTGGTTGCCAGGGACGTTCCGGATCAACGACGGGAGGATGCGGACGATAAATACCGTGATACACCAACCGTCCTTTTGCATCCAGCCCGGGCGTGCCGGCCTCTCCTCCAGCGCCAAGCATATTGATATCACTTGGCCGCGGAACGGACATGACGCGCGCCACCTTTCCATTCGCATCAAGAACAAGCAGCGATTGCGAAACGCGATCGGCGTAAAGGGTCGAATCGCCGAGATAACGAATCAGTGTCAAAGCGGGAACCTGAATTTTCGCTGGTGCACCGGGCTCGGTTCCGCCAATGGTATCGACCACAACTCTCATGTTGGCCAATTTCGCATCGAACAACAACACCCGCCGGCTCGCGAGGTCGTTGACAAGTACGTGCCCGTTCGACAAAGCGCGAACTGCCAGCACTGGACCGATCGAATCTTTCGAAACCGCCGCACTCGGCGCGAGTGCACGAATCGGTATTTTGGGAAGCGCCTGTGCATTCAAGTGCGCACTCGAATGAACAAGCGCTGACAACACGGAGAGAACGCGCCACGTTTTGGAGCGCGCTGGCCAACGATGAAGAGCGATCATTGCAGGGAGGGTGGGGGTTCACGTCACCGCGAGTTCATCCAGTCGGTTACGTTGCCGGGTTTACGACATCAGAGTACTTTATGTTTCAAAGTCACCCTCCCCAGTCTTCATGACCTCACCCGCTCCCGAATTCCTCGTACTCCAAGCCGCCCTGGCCGGCGAATACTCCCTTCAGCGCGAATTGGGCCGAGGGGGGATGGGCATCGTTTATCTGGCGCGCGACGTCAGACTCGATCGCGACGTCGCCATCAAGATGCTTCCGCCGCACCTCGCGAGCAGCGCCGAATTTCGCGACCGCTTCTTGCGCGAAGCACGCACGGCGGCCGGGCTTTCGCATCCGCACATCGTGCCCATCCATCGCGTTGGAGAAGCGGATGGTCTTGTCTATTTCGTGATGAGTTACGTGGAGGGAGAAACGCTGGGCGAACGACTACGCACGCGTGGCGCGCTCCCTCCCGCCGACGCGACACGCGTAATGCGTGAAGTTGCATGGGCGCTCGCGTACGCGCATGGGCGTGGCATCGTGCACCGCGATATCAAACCCGACAACATTTTGCTCGAAGTTGGAACGGGTCGAGCATTGGTTACAGATTTCGGTATCGCTCATGGGGGCGCGCACAATGGTCCCGCAACTGATCCAGGCATGATTGCGGGCACCGCGAATTTCATGAGCCCCGAGCAAGCACTCAGCGAACCTGTTGACGGACGAAGTGATATCTATTCGTTGGGTGTTGTTGGATATCTCGCCGTAAGCGGCCGGCTACCGTTTGACGCACCCAATCTTCCCGCCTTGCTCGTACGTCAAAGCACGGAAGCCGCGCCCGGAGTTGCGCGCGCAGCTCCCGGAATTCCGGCAGCACTTGCAAATGCAATCGATCGATGCCTTGATCGTGTTCCATCGCATCGATTTCCCGATGGCGAAGCATTGGCCGCCGCACTCGCTCCAACTCCCGAAGCGCGCCCAGCGCTTCCCACAACACTTCGCGCATGGCTGAGTGCGCGAAATCCATTGCTGTTGCCGTACTTCGTCTGGTCGGGTGCACTCAGCGTCTTAAGCGTAGGAAATTTTTACGCGTGGCGGATCGGAAATCCTGGATCAACTCCAAGCGACTTTCTCATACTGCTGACGGGCGCATCGTTGCCGCTGTTGCCGATTATCGGATTCCATCTCAATCAGGCGCGCCGACAATTTCGCGCGGGACACAGTCTCGCCGATCTACGGTCGGCGCTGGACGTGGCAAGACGCGAACGAACCGAAAACGAAGGCGCGCTCGCACTTGTTCGGGAACGCGGTTTCGGATACCGCGCACTGCAGCTGGGTACAATCGCGTCGGCTAGCTGGTTGGCCACCATGTTTGCGCTGGGGTTGTTGGGAGTCGTTCACGAAAACAGAACGCCAATCATTTGGTTTCTGTTGCCGGTGCTCAGCACGATGGCGACGGGCGCCGTAAGTAATGCGCTCGATGTGCAATTCATTCCAGACAGAATTCGCAACTGGTGGAAGACGGGTATTCGCGATCGACTATGGAACAGCCATGCGGGTGAGTGGATCGCGCGGAAACTTGGTGCGCCCGAGCGATCACGCGCAGTTGGCGCTGGAGTATTTCGACCCACTGAAGTGGTGCTTGGTCTCGCGGCGTCGGATCTTTTCAAGGCATTGCCACAAGCTTTTCGCGATGGGTTACCAGACTTGCCTGCAACTGTTGCGGCCCTCGAGGCGCACGCCGCCGAAGCGCGAGCCGAACTTGATGTGATTGCCGGGCTCGCACCATCGGGTTCGAGTGATGCTGAAACACTGGAGCGGCGCCGGAACGCAGCGACGTCGCATTTGGCAACAAGTGTCGCCGCATTGGAGCGAATTCGGATTGATCTGCTGCGTCTTCACGCGGGCGCCAGCGATCTCGCGCCGCTCACAACGATGCTCGATGCCGCACGTTTGGTTAATGATGACATTGGTCGCTTGGCGGACGCGCAGCGAGAGGTGGATGACAGTTTGCGCGAAAGACGCAAGTAAAGAATACGCCAGGTCTGCCACGTTTGACGTTGACGGCGATCACTCCTGACGTACCTTCCGGGATCCTGCCTGAAACCGAGAACGCCATGTCGCACAATCCCAACGACCCTTCGCAGCCCACGCGGCGCGACTTTTTCAAAACCGCCACTGTAGCGGCGTCCGGCGCGTTCCTGTTGCCGCATCTGGAGAGGTTCGGCGGGCAACCACTCATTGGCCCGACAGGGGTCGCGGAGTCCGCGGCGGTTGACGTTGCGACCACGCTCGCGGCGGGGCCCACGGTCCAGCCCTTCGCGCTCACGCAAGTCAAGCTGGCCGAATCGCTGTTCACACAAAAGCGCGACCTGATGCTCGCGTATGCACGGGGTTACGGTGGCGAAACAGACGTCTACGCCGGACCCGATCGCGTGCTCTCGATCTTTCGCGCGAACGCGGGGCTCGACACGAAAGGCGCGCAGGCGGTTGGCGATTGGGAATCGAGCACCGGATACTTGCGCGGACACTATGCGGGTCACTTCATGACGATGCTTGCGCAATCATACGCGAGCACGGGCGACGTGATCTACAAACAGAAGCTCGATTACATCGTACGCGGCATTGCGGAGTGTCAGGATGTACTTGCAACGGCGGCAAAACTTCCAACCACGCGCGCCGCGGGCAAGTTTGGGAAAGCACTGAAATTGAGCGGCTCGCCCATTGGATTGGCCGAGCATGTGTCGTTGCCCGCCGGTGTTGTGAGTGGGCTGCGCGATTTCACGATTTCCCTCTGGATCAATCCGTCGCAATACGACCGAACGAAACTTTCCGATTCGCGCGCAAATCCGGATCAGGCGACGCTCAGCAACGGCACCGCGATATTCGATTTTGGCACGCCAAACACGCAATTCGGCGAACCCGCGCAAACACGCATGTACCTGACGGTGCGCGCGGGCAATGACAAACCGGTTCCGCGCTTTGCGATCACCACCAGCGGTGCCAATGGCGAACAGCACCTCGACGCAGCACAACCACTCGCGGTGGATACGTGGACACACCTTGCGATCACGCGCGCGGGATCGACCGCGACACTGTACGTTGACGGCGCAGCCGTTGCGACCAATCCAAACATGTCGCTGTCTCCCGCCGACCTGGGTGCGACAACGAACAACTGGCTCGGCCGCTGCCAATTTCCGCAACGCAACATCTCGTATCTGAATGCGCAGCTGGACGCGTTCCAGATTTTCGATCGCCCACTCACGCAAAGTGAAGTAGAGTCGTTGATGACGTCCGCGAACGGCACGACCAGCGGCGGCAACGTGCTCAGTTATCATTTCGACGAAACCGGCGGCGCGAATGTGGTTGATTCGTCGGGCAAGGGTCGTCACGGCACTGTCATTGCGCCAACGGATGGCCGGCGTCATCCCGGTTTTGTTTCCGCATATCCGGAAACGCAATTCATGCGGCTCGAGGAGTTCGCAACGTACGGCGGCAATCAAGGCATCTGGGCGCCGTATTACACGTTGCACAAGATTATTTCCGGCCTGCTGGATGCGCACACACTTACCGGTAACGCGCAGGCGTTGGACGTTGCCTCGAAAATTGGCGACTGGGCGCATGACCGTCTCTCAAAGCTTCGCCCCGAACAGTTCGATCGCATGTGGAATTTGTACATCGCAGGCGAATACGGCGGTGCGAATGATGCGTTTGCCGGTTTGTATGCGTTGCGGAAGGACAAACCAGAATATCTGACCGTTGCGCGTTTCTTTGACAATCGCAACGTAAAAGATCCGACCGTGGCCGGCACAGATATTCTCGATGGACGGCACGCCAATCAGCACATTCCGCAGTTCATTGGCTAC
>JBDUBA010000471.1:0-7693 GCA_040004335.1 Gemmatimonas sp. | reverse complement strand
ATCACATGTCCGATTCCTCCCGCCAGCCCGTCATCGTGGGTGCCGCACGCACTCCAATCGGGCGGTTTCTCGGGGGCCTCTCGCCCCTTTCAGCGCCCGAACTTGGCGCAATTGCAATCCGTGAAGCGCTCAAGCGCTCCGGCGTCCCGGTCGATCTCGTGCAGGAAGTCATTATGGGACACGTCATTCAGGGCGGCACCGGTCAGGCACCCGCGCGTCAGGCACTGCTCAAATCCGGAATTCCCGCGACCGTTTCCGCCGTCACCGTCAACATGGTGTGCGGCTCCGGTTTGAAGGCCGTGATGCAGGCCGCGCAGGCCATCAAAGCCGGTGATGCGGATGTGATCGTTGCCGGCGGACAGGAATCGATGTCCAATGCCCCGTTCTACGTGAACGGTATGCGCGGCGGCGTGAAATTCGGCGATCAGACCATGCTCGACGGCGTTACGAAAGACGGACTCCTCTGCGCCACGTGTGATGTCGTGATGGGCAGCCACGCCGAATACACCGCAGTGAAAGGAAAAATTTCGCGTCAGCGTCAGGACGAATACGCGGCCGCATCACACGCGAAAGCGATTGCGGCGCAGCAAGCCGGCAAGTTCAACGCGGAAATTGTGCCGGTGGAAATTGCCGGTCGCAAAGGCCCAACGATTGTTGGTGCTGACGAAGGTCCGCGCGCCGACACGACGTATGAATCGTTGTCAAAATTGCGCCCGGCGTTTTCGCTCAACGGCACTGATGCGAAAGACTTGACGGTCACAGCGGGCAATGCTTCATCGCTGAATGATGGCGGTGCAGCACTTGTCGTGACGTCCGAGGCCTTTGCAAACGCGCACTGTTTAAACATCCTCGCGCGTATAACGGGCTACGCAACGGGCGCCGGAAATCCACAGGATTTGTTCTTCGCGCCAATCACGGCCGTGAACAACCTCATGAAGAAGAACGGCACCACCATCAACGACTACGATCTCATCGAAGCGAACGAAGCCTTCGCATCGCAATCGCTGGCGGTTGGTGACGGACTCGCCTGGGACAATACAAGACTTAACGTGAATGGCGGCGCAATCGCGCTGGGCCATCCCTTGGGTGCGAGCGGCGCCCGTGTGTTGGTCACGCTCTTGTACGCGATGGCCGATCGTAACGCGCGCACTGGTCTCGCCACGCTCTGCCTTGGTGGCGGTGATGCGGTTGCGTTAACGGTCGAGCGCGCAGGATAAACATCCTCGTCGACACCCCACCACGCACGTGACGTGTTAACTCGTCAGTCAACGTCACCGGCTCCAGCATCGTTACTGTACGGCCCCGGTGGCAACCTTCGGGCTGTCTGGCGAATTGGTGTGTTCGTGTGCGTGTACTTCGTCGTTTGGGACGTGATGGGCGCAACCGCTGCGCCAGCGCTGGCGTTCGTATCGGGCAAGGTTGGCGGCGTCATTCCCACCAACGAATGCCTGGACCTGCTCACCGCGTTGATCACCGTTGGTTTTGTCCTGCACATGGTGGACCGACAAACGTGGGCCGTCGTTGGATTCACGGAAGGCGCATGGCGTCCAACACTTTTGTTGCGCGCCGCAGCGTTAGGTGCGAGCGCCATCGCAATTACGGCCGGAGTGCTCGCGTTATCTGGGCACCTGCAATTCGCACCCGACACGATGTCGACGTTCTTGAGTGGCGATTCCGTCGGCCGGTCGCCCACCGGCGCATGGGCGTCCTCCACGCTGAGAATTTCGCTGCTGCTCGCGCCGGCCGCACTGTTTGAAGAGGTCATTTTCCGCGGCTATCTGTGGCGAATCGCCGAAGACTCGGCCTCCCCTCGCGTTGCGCTCGTGGTGTCCAGCGTGATGTTTGGTGTGGCTCACATCCAAAATCCCGGCGCCGACCTGCTGGCGATTGGCAACGTCATGTTGGCTGGAGTCGCACTGGGTTTGCTACGCTGGCTCACGAATAGTTTGCCAGCGGCATGGGCGGCGCACTTCGCGTGGAACTGGATCATGGCGGCGGCGCTGCACGTTCCCGTGAGCGGGCTGCCCATGTCGACCCCCGGTTATCGCGCCGTCATCGATGGACCGGCTTGGTTGGCAGGTGGTAGTTGGGGACCGGAGGGCGGTGTTGTTGCGACATTCGTGCTACTCGCCGCTGTGGCGTTTGGTTTGTATTCCTCCAGATTTCTCAAATCTTCGATCAACTTTCCGCGGCGTGCAAGCAGCACGACCGTAGCACGGAGCGCATAGATGTCTGACGGCACCACGCAGGGCGACACGCAGAATATCTCGGTGATCGGCGCTGGGCAGATGGGTAATGGTATTGCTCACGTGTTTGCCATGGCCGGACACAACGTGACGATGATCGACGTGAGTGCCGATGCACTGGCCAAGGGTCGCGACACGATCGCGAAAAACCTGGATCGTCAAGTGAAAAAAGGCGCACTCGACGCCACGGGTGCGGCCGCCGCACTCGCTCGCGTGACAACCTCCGCTACGATGGACGCGGTGAGTGCGTGCGGCCTTGTGATCGAAGCCGCCACCGAACGTCGCGATCTGAAATTCAAAATTTTTGAAGAGCTCGACAAACTCGCAGCGCCCGGCACGATTCTGGCCACGAACACGAGTTCGATTTCCATCACCGAAATCGCAGGGCGCACAACACGCCCCGAACTCGTCATTGGAATGCACTTCATGAATCCTGTGCCAGTCATGCAACTGGTTGAAGTGATACGTGGACTAGCCACCAGCGACGCAACCACCGCGCAGGTGATGCAACTCTCGAAAGCGATCGGCAAAATACCCGTCGAAGTGAACGACTATCCGGGGTTTGTCGCCAATCGCATTCTCATGCCGATGATCAACGAAGCGATCTACTGCGTGATGGAAGGTGTTGGCACGCCCGCGGCCATCGATTCAATCATGAAGCTGGGCATGAATCATCCAATGGGGCCGCTAACGCTCGCGGATTTCATTGGACTCGATACCTGTCTCGCCATCATGGAAGTGCTCCACGACGGACTGGGCGACTCGAAGTACCGCCCGTGCCCGTTGCTTCGCAAATACGTCGCGGCCGGATGGTACGGCAAAAAGAGCGGTCGCGGCTTCTACGAATACGCCGCGCGTTAACTCGCGGGTTACACCTCACGCGCAACGGATTCAACGCATGTCGCTACTCCCGACTACAGAACTTCAGAAGGAAATCCAGAATACCGCGCGCACATTTGCCCAACGCGAATTGGCGCCGCTGGCGGCCGAACGCGATCGCGAATCGCGCTTCGATCGCTCGATGGCGCAACAACTCGGCGAACTCGGCTTCCTCGGCATGTTGATTCCGGAGGAATACGACGGGCTTGGACTTGAAACAACGACGTATTTGTTGGCCCTCGAAGAAATTGCGGCGGTCGATGCATCAGCGGCCGTGCTCATGAGCGTGCACAATTCGTTGCCGACACAGATGGTGCTGCATCATGGCAACGCGCTTCAGAAAGAACAGTTTCTGAAACCGATGGCACGTGGTGAAATGCTCGGAGCATTCGCGCTGTCGGAACCTGAAGCGGGGAGCGATGCCGGGTCGTTGGCATGTCAGGCGGTGCGTGACGGCGATGATTGGCTCTTGACCGGCACCAAAGCGTGGATTTCCCATGGCAGCGAGGCCGATGTCATTCTCTGCATGGCCCGCACCGACGAATCTGACAATCGGAAAGGCGCGAAGGGAATTTCGGCATTCATTCTCACGCCCGATTTGCCCGGCTTCAGCGTTAGCAGGAAAGAACGGAAGATGGGTTTGCGCGCATCTCCTACCGTTTCGATCAATCTCGACGGGTGTCGAGTACCGGACAGTCGTGTGCTGGGTGATGTCGGGCAGGGATTCATTTATGCGCTTGCATCACTGGACCACGGACGTCTGGGCATCTCTGCGCAGGCGCTTGGAATTGGTCGCGCAGCACTCGAAACCGCAGCGAAATATGCGCTTGACCGCAAACAGTTTCAGAAACCGATCGCTGAATTTCAGGCCATTCAGTTCAAGTTGGCCAACATGGCCACTCAGCTAACAGCGGCGCGCGTCTTGCTTCACGCGGCGGCGGGTGCGAAGGACCGCGGCGAAGGTACAAGCCGCTTTAGTTCCATGGCGAAATTGTTCTGCACGGAAACCGCCATGATGGTAGCAACCGAAGCCATTCAGGTCCTTGGTGGTTACGGATACGTTGCCGATTATCCCGTCGAACGTTACTTCCGAGATGTGAAAGGAACAGAAATTTACGAAGGCACTTCGGAAGTGCAGCGCATTGTGATTTCTCGCGCCATTCTGGCCGCCGCTGCAGCGAATGACGGTTCCCTTATCAACTAAACCAATGCCATTTTTTGAAAAGATCGCCGAGATGGGACATGAGCAAGTTGTGTTCTGTCATGACAAAGCGTCCGGGTATCGTGGAATTATCGCTATTCACGACACGACACTTGGTCCAGCGCTGGGGGGCACGCGATTCTGGCAGTACGCGAGCGATGAAGATGCCTTAACCGATGCGCTCCGTTTGTCGCGCGGCATGACGTACAAGAACGCGGTGGCCGGGCTGAATCTTGGTGGCGGCAAGGCGGTGATCATTGGCGATAACAAAACGACCAATCGCGAAATGATTTTTCGTGCGCACGGTCGTTTCTGCGATTCGCTGGGCGGTCGTTATGTCACGGCGGAAGATGTTGGAACGAGTGTCGAGGACATGGACTTCGTGCACATGGAAACGAAATACGTGTCCGGCATTGGTTCGCGGTCGGGTGACCCATCGTCGGTAACCGCGCGTGGGGTGTTTCGAGCGATTCAAGCGTCCGCATTTAAAAAGTGGGGGTCGCAGTCGGTGGAGGGCCGTACGATTGCCATACAGGGATGCGGCCATGTTGGGGCGCACCTGGCTCGTGAACTGCACGCGGCAGGCGCAAAGTTGATTGTCACGGACATCGACGCCGCGCGCGTGCAAAAGGTCGTGGACTCGACCGGTGCGCAGGCGGTGGCGCTGGATGCAATTTATGGAGTCGCCGCCGATATTTTTGCGCCGTGCGCATTAGGTGGCATCATTAACGACAATACGCTGCCGCAACTCAAGGTGGAGATTGTGGCGGGCGCCGCCAACAATCAGTTGCTCGAAAATCGCCATGGTGACGCGCTGACCGATCGCGGTATTTTGTACGCACCCGACTATGTCGCAAACGCGGGTGGCGTGATCAACGTCTACAGCGAACTGACCGGATGGAGTCGCGATCGCGCGTTGCGGAAAGCGGACGAAATTTACGAAACCGTGTTAAGCGTCTTTCGGATGGCCGAGCGTACATCCATTCCCACCTATCAAGCGGCCGATCGGGTTGCCGAACAGCGCATTCACGCAGTGCGCGGCATGATTCGGACATGGCCCCAGTACCCCAATCGCGAGGCGTGATTCCGTGACCATTCAAGGCAAAGGCGAAGTCATTCCCATTGCGTCCGATCACGCCGGGTTCGAGATGAAGGAGCGGCTACGCGCCGCCCTCGCCGAAATGGGATTCGATGTACAGGACGTCGGTACACACAGCACCGCCAGTTCCGACTACGCAGACTTTGCGCATCCACTCGCGCAGGAAGTGTCCGACGGGAAAGTAGAGCGCGGAGTCTTGCTGTGTGGCACCGGCCTTGGTATGTCGTATGTTGCCAACCGATATCCGCACGTGCGGGCTGCGGTTGCCTGGACGCCCGAAATTGCGGCCCTCGCGCGCAAACACAACGACGCGAACGTGCTGGTGTTGCCCGCGCGTTTTGTGTCCGAAGAAGACGCCCTCGCTATTTTGAACGCCTGGCTGGCGACCGATTTTGAAGGTGGCCGCCATCAGCGCCGCATCGACAAAATTGAACAAGATGCTGACGCCGTTGAACTTCCCGGAGAATCCGCATGAGTCATCTGAACTGGTCGTCGTGGGATCGTTGCCCCCCTGGGCGCGCGTTAACCGAAACCGATCCGGAAATCGCAAAACTGATCAGCGAAGAAATCTCGCGTCAGGAAAACGGGCTCGAACTGATCGCAAGCGAGAACTTCGTGTCGCCTGCCGTGATGGAAGCGATGGGATCGCCGCTCACCAATAAGTACGCCGAAGGTCTACCCGGCAAACGGTACTACGGCGGCTGCGAAGTGGTCGACAAAATCGAACAACTCGCCATCGATCGCGTGAAACAATTGTTTGGCGCCGAACACGCCAATGTGCAGGCGCATTCAGGTGCGTCGGCAAACGCCGCAGTTTTTCTCGCGTTTCTCAAGCCCGGCGATCTCTTCCTGGGCATGGATCTTTCACAAGGCGGCCATCTCACGCATGGCTCTCCGGTGAATTTTTCCGGGCTGTTGTACAAGGCCGTTTCATACGGCGTCACCGACGAAGGTTATATCGATTACGACATGATGCGCAGCCAGGCACGCACGCACAAACCGAAGATGATCATTGCCGGTTACAGCGCGTATTCGCGTGTGATCGATTGGCAGGCGTTTGCGGACGTTGCGAAGGAAGTGGGCGCACTCTTCATGGTCGACATGGCGCACTTCGCTGGGTTGGCGGCCACAGGTGTGTACCCGTCGCCCGTTCCGTTTGCTGACATCGTGACCAGTACCACACATAAAACGCTTCGCGGGCCACGCGGTGGTCTCGTTTTATGCAAGGCCGAACACGCGAAGGCCATCGACAAGGCAACGTTTCCCGGAATGCAGGGCGGTCCGCTCGAGCACGTGATCGCCGCCAAAGCCGTGGCGTTCGCCGAAGCGTTACGGCCCGAGTTCACGGTCTACAGCAAACAGATTGTGGCGAACGCCAAGGTACTGGCCAGCTCGCTTATCGAATTGGGTTTTCATGTTGTGTCCGGCGGCACAGACAATCATCTCATGTTGATTGACTTACGAAACCGCAATCTCACCGGAAAGGTAGCGGAGAAATCACTCGACGCCGCCGGCATTACCGTGAACAAGAACACGGTGCCCAAAGAGACACAATCGCCATTTGTTACCAGCGGCATTCGCATTGGAACGCCGGCCGTAACAACCCGTGGTCTTGGTGAAACAGAGATGCGATCAGTTGCGTCCCTCATCGATCGTGCGCTGCGAGCCGAAACAGCCGAGGCGTCGGCAGCGGTGCGTGCTGATGTGGCACAGTTGGCGGCCCGTTTCCCACTGTATCCGTCACAAAAACACACTTGACAATTACAGGTTGGTGCGCACCATCCACAATGGCGTCTCGGCTATTGTGGCGGCCCGTGGCGCGCTGCATCTTCCAATCGTCTACCGTACGCGCCGCACCCAAGTACCGAAATCTGTTCGCCCCAACCGAGGTAACGTTTGGCTGTGACTGAGTTGGCTTTCCGCGATGGCATCATGGATCAGATACGCGCACGCGAACCCCGGTTCGACGAGCGCGCGTATCTGTTTGTGTTGAACGCACTCGAAGATTGTCAAACCCGCCTCACCGAACGTCGCCACATTACCGGACCGGAGTTGGCGCACGCGTGTCGCACGCTCGCCCTGCAGCGTTTTGGCGTGACCGCAAAGTTGGTGCTCGAACATTGGGGCATGAAAAGCACCAGCGACATCGGCGACATTGTATTTACCCTCGTCGACCTGGGCCTGCTCATTAGTCAGCCGCAGGATTCGCGAAGTGATTTCAGCGAGGTATTCGATTTCGAGAAGGCGTTCGAACGCGAATATCCGTGG
>JBDUBA010000221.1:0-7697 GCA_040004335.1 Gemmatimonas sp. | reverse complement strand
GGATCGCACGTTGATCGACAATGCGATGGCGAAGATCAATGCGAAGACGGAAGTGGTCGATCAGTCCGGGCTCATTCGCGGGATTATTGTTGCGGCGAAGGAGGATGCGTTTGACAGGCCGGTATCGAAACGCGCGGCGGCGTTGCGGGCGATTGCGTTGGCGATGGGGTGACGTCCGGCACGTACGGATGCGCGAGGGCGTGGAGCGCGTAGGCGATTAGAGCACGGTGGCTTGAAGACCCAGAGCACTCCTCTGATTAGATTCGCGGTACTGTCACATCTACAACCGTCAGAGCTACCTGGACTTTTGTGCTGCACCGACCCTAATCATGACTGCCCCACATCGCCGAACCGTTCGCGGAATTGACGCGGATCACCAGCACTCGCATCGGGTTGTGACGCGGGCCGGTTTTGCGGCGTGTACTGTGATTTGGTTTGCGGCGAGCCGAGCGATATTGTCTGGTGCGAACCCAATTGGTGGACCGATTCATGTTCAGGTCAACACAATCGGTTCTGGAGCCGCGTTCGTTCTTTTTCTATTTTTGCGGAGATTGCGGTCGGCACACTTTGCTGCCGCGGTCGTCGTGTGGACCTTTGCGCTTGCCGTGTGGAATGGTGTGTCGTTGCACCATTGGCTCTCAGTGTCCTATTGGCTGGCCCTCTCCGGATGCGCGGGGATCTGCGCGTGGCATTTGAAGTTGATGGAAAAGTTTCGTAGGGAGTACGCTGCCGCCTGGACTCCGTACGAAATCAAAGGCGGTGATCTGTTCACCGTTCGTGATGGTGACGCATTCAGTGTGCTGAAGGTGTTGGCAATCGAACCCGGTCGTGTTCACGTTCGTCAGTACGCATTGAGATACCCCGAGCGACCATCGATCGTGAAATCCTCAACACTTCTGCGCGATTCCGGTCAGCCTGGCGCGCATTCGTACGCGCACCTTCCGCTCGACTTTGATGAGTTTCTTCGATGGGAACCGAGCCTCTTGCGTTCGGAACCGTTGAGTGAAGATGAATTGAAACCGTTGGAAGTATGGCGGCGGCAGCAGACAGGAACCGGTCAATGATTTTGAGACACCGGGTGGAAAAGTTTAAAGAAGTTAGAGCGTTGATGTGGTCGCGTGCGGCGGATTGATCCATACGGCGGTGGGCAGCGACAGTGGGGTTGGGGCCCGGCGCACAAAGCATTCGGGATGCGCCCCATACGCGGCGGTGAGGACCCGCGCCCGCGCGGCATTGCGTTCCTCGGCGAGTCCGTGATGCACGTGACCGTAGTCACTCGGCCCCGTACATCTCCACAATCAGCCGGCGCAGCAGTGACGCATCGGCGCTGGAGAGTTTGCCGACCTTGTTTCCTAATCGGGCCTTCGAAATGGCCCGGATGTGATCGACCGCAATCTCCGCTGGCTTTCGCGCCACGCGAATGGACAGGCGCGTGCGCCAGGTCGGATGTAACTGCGTTGTGATCGGACAAACCGTGAGCGTGTCGAGTCGAGCATTCAGTTCGTCTCGACTCACAATGACAACAGGTCGCTGCTTTGCCATTTCAGAACCGACTGTCGGATCAAGTGTCGCCCAGCGAATATCATATCGTCTCATTTCGCACGGCCTCGCGCCTTCTTTGCGCGCTTCGCTCTGTAACCAGCACTCGACTCCGCAACGCGCTTCACCGGTGGTTCAGTCCACGGAATAGCATCGAGACCGTCCATGAGAGTGGAATCCCATTCGGACCAGTCCTCTTGTGCGTGCGCCATGGCCGCGGCCGTCTGAGCCCACGAGAGTTTCACCGGTCCTGCCCCATTCGGCCGAAGCAGGATGCCGTCAGCCCGTTCTTCCATGATAACGGAGTCGCCAATGCCGAGCCGTTCAAGCGTGGCTGCGGGCAACCGAACGCCGCGGGAGTTGCCGATGCGGGCGACTTTTAGGGTGATCTTTTCCATGTAATAACAGTAATTACATAAAAACTCGGGTCCAGTGCGCGGCGTTTAAATGGTACGGCTTGGGCGCCCTGGCCAAAGCGCATCAGCGCAAGTTGCTCGGCATCTCGCCGAAGTGCGGGCCACTCGCGCTGATCCGGTCCGCTGTTCTTCAGTGCCGCTTCGAATTTCTTCTTCGAATCAGGATCGATTTGCCACAGGGCATTGGTAGGCATCGCCTACTCTATAGCGAGCATCCGGATTAGGCCAGCGAGCTTGTCCGCTTCAGCTTTTGTGAGGTCGGTTGGAATATTGGAGATCGTAATCAGGTGCCCCGCGCGAACCGGCAAAGTTGTCTGGTATGCATTCCCTGTCCACTCTGCGTGCTCGGCGTTTGGCTGGGCATATGCGGAAGGCGCATCGTCGGCTCTTGCTTCTGCGAGGTATGTAGGCGGCCGCGAAGTCGCGCGAGTCTGTGTGACGCGAGTCTTCACGTTGAGATTGGTGGGATCCGCGCGCCAAGCCGTGAATAGCTCAATTGCCTTTTTTGTGCGGCGGCCATATTCCTTGAGTGATCCCGTATTGAAATCCTTGGCGCGCTTGTTGGTAAAACGTTTGATGACGTCATCCAGCTTTAGCTTCCGCACATCTTCCTTTTCCTTGTCGGAAAGAATCCCGAACACGTTTCGGCTGCCCACCGCAAGCGCTTGCGCGGTGGCTGCGGGCATGACGCCGCGCTCACCCGCGTGCTGCAGGAAAAGGATGACGGCGTCGGTAGAATGATCGTTTGCCATATTCGTTATATGCGTTATATTGACCGTTGATGAACAATATAACACGTAACGGAACAGCCGCAACAGTCACCTACCCTCGCCTCTTAGGCCCCGCCCTGAAGGCGGATCTGCAGCTCTATCCGGTGGTGGCCCTGATGGGAGCGCGGCAGGTAGGAAAGAGCACGTTATGCCAAATGATCGCTCAAGAGCGCGGCATGAAGACGATAAGTCTTGATGATCGTGACTCTCTTGAGCAAGCAAAGACTGATCCTGAGGGACTTCTGGCCGCAGCTGGCAAAGATGGTTGCTTCATCGATGAAGTACAGCGAGCGCCGCAATTGTTTCTGGCGATCAAGGTCATCGTCGACCGCGAAAAGAGAGCGGGTCGATACCTGCTGAGTGGATCCAATCAACCCACTGTCCGCGACGGTGTTGGTGAGTCACTATTGGGCCGAGCGGCGTATCGAACGCTCCGACCGCTCACGTTGAGCGAGTTGAGATATAGCGACACCTATGACGGCTGGTCGTTTCTGTTTGCCGGCGATGAAAAGGCAGTCCTGAACGAGCTGCACCGTCGCGCTGAGTTGAACGGACCTCTTGCCTGGCGCGAGATCGCAAAGAGCGGTGGTTTCCCAAGAGTGCTGGCCGCGCATCCGGAACAACGCCAGCGATTGCTCAACGACTATGTCGAAGTGTTTGCAAGCCGAGACATCCGTGAAGTCATCGGTGTCGATTCAAGTGATCGTTTCGAGTCGCTCCTGCGAGTCCTCGCGGCGCGCACCGGACAAGAATTGAATCATTCATCGATATCGAACGAGATGGGCGTACCAGTGAGCACCGTTCGTCGCTGGGTGAACGCGTTATCGCGGAGTTATCTCATCGAGAACATTCCACCGTACTCGCGCAACGCGTCGCAGCGAGTCATCAAGGCGCCGAAATTATTCATGATTGATTCAGCCTTGGCAATGGCCGCAGCGAGAGAGCGCGAACCAACTGGATTCCATCTGGAAACACTCATCGCTGCAGACTTGTGTGTATGGAAGGATCTGCAAAGCGACCGGGAACTACATCACTGGCGTCTTGCGAGTCAGCAGGAGGTTGACTTCGTGCTTGAGGAAGGGGGACAGGTGCTTCCGGTTGAGATCAAGGGTGCGGGACAAGTCTCGTCGCGCGATACGAAACACTTGCAAAAGTTCTGTGACGTTCATGCGAATGCACCGCGCGGGGTGTTGCTAAGCGCAGATCCGGAAATCAGAGTGATGTCGGAGCGCATTGTTGCGGCGCCGTGGTGGGCGGTGGTGTAAGACCTCGATGGAGGTAACCGGAAGCCGCTGCATCGCTTATCGACGGTCTCGGTAGTTGGGCGGCTGGAGGCGTTGCGCGTGCTTGCGATTGCGAACGGCGAGTCTTGGCAGCGATCAAACCAATGCGAGTGAGGCGGCGAAGAAACCTTGACTGGGGCGATGAGTGTGATTCTAGGAGTTTGTTGGGATAATCTCGGCCAATGCGGCACTGCAACAATCACGAAAGAACTCACCGGATCCGCACGGGCAGGTGCTGTGAAATGACACGCCTGTTTTAAGCACGTGTGCATTCATTAGCTCTATACTTCTCGCGCGCCATTTAGGAAACGCCGAACTGACGTCGGCGGGTTCATTCCAAATTGCGGGCATTGACGCACTGCCTGAAGGAGCGACTAGGGTCGCAAATTTCTCCATGGCGCCCTGAAGGATTGCGCTCGGTACAGCAGCCTTTAAGGCGCCGTCTACAGCAAGAATCGCGTCTGCCCCTTCGTTGGTTGCGATCAGATTTCGAATCTGTCCACGAAGACTTGTGGCTTCTTGACTATCTCTAAGTTTCAGGACGGCCTGCAAAAACTTAGGGTCGTTGGCAGCAACCCCACCTAGATCTGTTGAATAGCGACCAGAAGTCACGAATGCCGCAGCCTCGTCTGCAACAACGCGACCCGACAGAGCCGAAAATGCCGGAGCCATTAGTTCCGAAACGCCAAACTTGAGTTTTGCGCTGACAGCATTCAACAGCCGTGTTGCCGTCGCGACCTTGGCTGCATGCGCGAGCCTCAGGACCGGATGCTGTATTTAGTCAGCGCAGGAATGACTTGGATTTTGCGTTGTGCAGCGCAGTAATTGTATGCACAAGTACAACCCCTTTCTCTTGCAGACCATCCGCCCCGGACCGAGGCTCTCCTGATCGTGCCATGCCGACAACGTTGCCATCAAGATCAAGCACTGGACCGCCGCTGACGCCCGCAATTATGTCAGCGTCCACCAGTGCAATTGTGTTTCCCATATGAGTCTTTAGTTGAATGACTCTTCCTGTCGATTCAAATTGAGAATGTCGAGGGTCTGCACTGGGATACCCCAGAACTCGAATTGTCTGTCTCATTTCTACCTGTGACCGAGCAGCATTCAGAGTACGCCGTGCATCATGCTTGGCCAGCAGCACTGCGACATCGGCATCTGGGTCAGCCCAACGAATCAGTGCGGTTGTTGCCGAACTTCCCGGTCTACCGAGTGATATCCTGATTTCGTCGTTTGTATTGACGACATGTGCACAGGTCACGATTCCAATACCGTCCAGGTAAAACCCTGTGCCTTGACTCGAGTTTGTTTCAATCACGAACATGGCATCTAGAAGTGTCGGCGCACCAATAAGGCCATTGAACTTCTCCCGCAGTGACGATGCGACAGGGTCTCCTTTCCCTCGAATATACTCCAGGTATGACAACCGGCCCGCGATGGAAGAACGGAATGCATGTATCTCATCCACATGTTCGCGGTCTTTCTTGTCAAACCGTTCCCCCCAATATCTGGCCGCGCCGATCTCTCCGTGTTTTGTCCACGCGTTGAGTGCGCCTCGCAAAGATCGTGCAAATTTCTTGTCAGTTGTCAATTTTTCGTTGACAGTAATTCCCGTGACAGATTGGCGCCGCCAATAGCCGAACAGCCTGGACTTGCTGGGCTTTTCCTTGAACCCATTATTAATGAGCACCGACTGCAGTCCTTCACCCAAGTTGCAAAATATTTTATCTTCAAAGACTTCGTTGCTGGCAATACTGTGCGGAAAATTCTTTCGGTTGGTCGAAAAACTGATGTCGTCCGCGTAGCGGCTGTAGTCACATTGATGACTCCGAGCTAGTGACATGAGATGCGCGTCCAGTCGTCCACACACCATATTTGATACGATTGGACTTGCGGGACTACCTTGTGGCAACTGTCCTTGATGGCAGACCAATTGGGCAAGAATAGTCGCGGCCTTCTCGGGAACCTGATATGGCTTGGCCATGAGCATCCCTCGCACTCGTCCAAAATTTATCGACGGAAAAAAGTTCTCAAGGTCGATGTTCAATACCCATTGCTTGTTTCGATGTATCTCAGCGTTTCCCCTAATACCTCGACTTGGCACAAATCCGTGAACGCACCTCGGCGGTCGGTAAACGACGCTCAGGATATCGGCAAGTTTGCGCTGGAGAATTTTGATACGCGAAACTGGTGCCAAGATTTTCCGCTCCGATCCGTCAGACTTCTTTATCGTAAACTCCCGATACCGACGGTGCGCAGGAAATCTGTAGAGATGCCAAACCAAATGTTCACGCGGAACCTCCAACAGGTTCGCGATGTCATTCAAATTACGAACGCTTTTAAAGAATTCGCCGTACTCTTCTGGACGTCGCAGAAGGAACGTGGAGACTGCATTCGCTTCATTCATCGAAGATGTCTTGAAATCCAATTCACCGGCCGCACGGAATTCTCGCTTATCCCGCGCGCGCGCCGCGTAACGTGAACGATAGCGGAACGTTGCGTATGGCCAACATCGTCTCAACCCACAACAGTATCGTCGTGAAAATCAAATCTGAATGCGGCCGATGAACGGACTCCCAACTCAATTTCACCAAACCCGCCCCACCCCGCCAACCGCCGCAAACACCGCGACGGTCAGCATCTCCAAAAGTCGTAGGGCTCTCTCTTCTGCGTTTCTCGCGCTCACCCGCACTCGCTAAACCCGCAGACATGACACTTCACACACCCTTCTGCGAACTCGAGCTGGCTCCCACAATCCGGGCACGTCCCCATAAACACCTCGCCCTGCCCGGACTTGTACTCAAGCTGCTGCTGTTCCGCTTGTGCGTTGCCCTGCGGCGGTCGGCCTGTCGGCACAATACTGGCTAACGACGCCGGCGGCATCATCGAACTCACCGGACTCGGCATGTTGTTCTGCAGCAGATCCTGCTGCACCCCCTGCTTCTCCCTCCACCACTGCTCCAACGCAATACCAATTGCATCCGGCATGGAGAGAACCTTGTTCGGTCCAAGTCCAACTGCGCGATCACTCGAGATACCGCGCAACTGACGATGAATTTCCATAAGAGGAATTCCCGACCGCAGTCCAAGCGACACAAGCCGCCCAATCGCCTCCGCATCAGCCATCGCACTTCCGCCCGCCTTGCCAAGATTCACGAACAACTCAAACGGCTGACCCTTCTCGTCTTCCGTGATGTTCACGAACATGGTGCCAAGCGGCGTGTCCTTGCGAATGGTCGTGCCACGCATGGTGTCGGGGCGACTGCGCTTCACACGACGCGACGCGTTCTCTGACTCCGAACTGAACAACGCTTTCTGACTGCGCTCGAGCTCATGGCGCACTTCCGCCAACGTTCCCTGCAACTCACCGATCTCGCGCTTCATCGCTGCGATCGCACTCTTCTCCTCAGGCGTTGCTGCTGCTGCGGTCGGCGCACCATCACGCTTCGCGGCCGCACCTTCAGTCGCGCCGGTGGACAACACCTGGTTGTCACGCGAACCATCGCGATACACGGTGACACCCTTGCACTTCATTTCGTACGCCATCTCGTAAATGGCCTTCACATCTTCTACGGTCGCAGTTTGACCGAAGTTGGTGGTCTTGCTGATGGCCGAATCACAATGCAGCTGATACGCCGCCTGCATCTTGATGTGGTACTCGGGGCTGATGTTGTTCGCCGTATTGAACA
>JBDUBA010000354.1:0-7750 GCA_040004335.1 Gemmatimonas sp. | reverse complement strand
AACCTACGCGTTGGCGTAGTGAGGCCTGCTTATGACTCTATGCCGCAGCGCGTGTACGTCGAGACATTCTCGCTGCCGTTTTCTCCGGTGTTCGCTCGCATCGACACTCCCGCCATTGACTCCGACTCGAATGGTCGGGCCGTCGACATCGATTTGCCATGGTACGTTAACCAATTCGTGCGGCAGCTACCGCCAAACATTCTGGAATATCGCGCTGTCTTCAATCAGCGCCGGGACACGGTGCCGCTGTACGACGGGATGATTGTCGACTCGAGGGCGAACATTCCGTATACGACATCTGGCGCGTCGCGCACTTACGGTGACTACGCAGTGCGCTCCGGGCACGGCGAGAACGTTGATACCACGGTCAAGTGGACGCACGACGGATCGTTGCTTGTTTCCGAGTGGAAGTACCAGTCACATCGGGCGTTCCGCGCGGTGTTTGCGGTGTCGGCGCACTAATTCCTTTCAATGCCAACTATGCGGGCCAACGTTCTCCGGTTAGTTCGAATCGACCTCGTGCGATTGCGGGGGTTCATTGCAGCGTTCGTGGCGGCGCTGTGTCTATCCGTCGCTAGTGCGGTTGTCATGGCGAATGACCCGTCCGTGGTTCCGCGGTTGGGCGTCCTGTCGAGCTATCTCATTTCTGCGACGGCGGCGTTGCTGTTAGCGTCACTCATTCAAAACGATTCCCCCACACGGGTCGACGCCTACTGGAGAACGACGCCCACTAAGCCGCGAACGCTGTTCGCAGCGAAATTGGTCACCATTCTCCTCGCGCTCCTCGTGCCGGCGATTGTCGCAGAATGCGTGGCGCTCGCCCAGTTCACAAGTTCGGTGCGTGACATCGTTGAAGTGACCGTGGAGTCCGTAACGCGCGTACTCGGGGCACTTCTTGCAATCGCCATTGTTGCTGGCGCCGCTCCCACATTCAAGGGATTCGCTCTCGCGTTGATCGGCCTGCTGATTGTAGAGCTCGCGTTTGCTGGTACTTCATTCCTCAATACGGACTACAATCGCATCACGGCCTGGAACGCTTTGAGCTGGCCACTCCTGTTGGCTGCGGCCATTCAAGTGGCGTGGCTAGGTTCGATGTACATCGCGCGCAATCGATCAATCGTACGTACTCGTGTTCTTTCGGCCATCGTCATCATCAGTCCCACTATAGGTCCTGCTGTTTGGTTCGCTGTCCAGGAAAAGCTGGGAATATCTGTTCAACGAACGGTACCGACGGAGCCGAGCGTTCCAGCCAATGTATTCGCCGTTGTCGACCGTGACGCCGTCGTGATGCACTTCGACACGCCGTTGGTTGATGATCGGCACCGGCTCTCGCTGGCCGACCCTCACTTCTTCCTGACTTCGCCAACGGCCGGACGAATTCCATTGCATCTCACGCACGAATTCTCTGGTTTGTCCAGATCGACTGCCTTTGGATCCGAGGAAATCGAGAGCATGAACTTCGTTCCCGGAACGCAGTCGTACGCTGTCGATTCCTCAATATTTCCGAACGTCGCAACGTTGCGTGTGCGGCTCGTGATCCGTGACTCTCTACAACTCCACCACCTGCGCGAGCAGGGATTGAGAGTTGAGTTCGACGGATTTCTCGAATCACAAGTGCTCGACACTGTCAGCGTTGTCGCGATAGATCTCGGACGAACACAATACAACCACCGGCAGGTAATACGGTCGACTCTCGTTCCCCGAAGTGATAGTGGGAGCATTCTTCAAATAGAGGCTTGGTCATTCGCGCATCCTGATGGAAATGGCGTTGATTCGACGTTCGATGCGCACGCTCCCATGTTCAATTCATCGAACGCGGATTCTGTGATTTCACGGTTCATGCTGTCATCAAGGGGAATCGAACTCGTACACACTCTTGTGTCACAATCCGGCAGAGACAGACTGCTCTTGAAAGCCCGTCTACCTCAATACTCAGAGTTGTTTCTCCCAATTCCCGTTAGTTCCGTGCGACATGGTACGCACATTTTCGAGTTCTTAGCCACTCAACCACGTGGCCGCGAATAAGCAGATGTTCAGGGCAGGCAGCTCGTCATCACTTCATGGCAGTATGAAAGCTACCGGCGTCTCAAAGCCACCGTGTCGCTGCGGTAAACCTGCACTCACCCATCCCGCAACACCTCCAACGGCGCCACCCGCGTCGCCCGCCGCGCCGGCCCATACGCCGCCACACTGGCAACCGACAGCAACAACACCGCAATCGACGCGTACGTTGCCGGATCAGTCGCCTTGACCTCATACAACATCTTTCCCAACACGCCCGACAGCGCCAGCGTTGCAATCGTTCCGCCGGCCAAACCGCCCAACGAGATCCACAAACTCTCGCGCACCACCAACCACCGCACATCGCTTGCCTGACCTCCCAGGGCCATCCGTATACCAATTTCGCGTGCGCGCTGTGTGACGAGGTACGACATCACACCGTACAGTCCAACACTGGCCAACACCAATGCAACAACGGCCAGCATTCCAATCATCAACATGTTGAACCGTTGGCGCGCGACAATTTTCAACTGCACTTCGGTCATGGATTGCAGCTTCGACACCGGTAAATCCTTGTCCAGCAACTCTACCGCGCCGCGCAATGCTCTGGCCAGCGTGTTCGGTGAAACACTTGTTCGTACGACCGAATAGATCATCCCCTGCGGATGTTGCATGTATGGCAGGTATATTTGCGGGCCACCGAATGCCTCCGGCTTTTCCGTTCGCACGTGTTTGACAACACCAACAACAGTCTCGAAAACTCCAGGCGCAGCGGCGGCGTTCACGCGTTTTCCAATGGCGTTTTCGTTGAGCCAGTATTTTCGAGCAAGTTCCTCATCAACAATCACAACGAGTTCGCGTCCAATCTTGTCCTCGGCCGTGAAATCCCGGCCTTGCACGATGGGAATTCCGATGGCACCAAAATATCCGGGCATCGCCGCCGCAAATTCCGCGTGCGGTCCTTCCATTGGATTTTCCGGAACTCCTTCAATGTCAAAGGACCCGCTCCACCCTTCGCCACTCATTGGTAGCGGATAAATTCCACCAACTTTTGTGGCGCCAGGAATGGTCGCGAGATTGTTTTGCAGCTGCTCGTAGAAGTTCGCAATCTTGTACGCACTGTCGTAACGGGTGCGCGGTAGGCTGGTGTACATGGTCATCGCGCTAGGTGCGCTGAATCCCGGCTCGATATTCTGCAACGCCGCGAAACTGCGGCCCAACAAGCCGGCACCATTGAGCAGCACGAGTGCCAACGCCACTTCGACACCAACAAGAATCGCGCGTGTATGCCGCCGGGACTTTCCGTCGCTGGCGCCGCGAGAACTTTCGTTCATTGCACCGGCCAGTCCCGTACGCGATTGTTGCAACGCCGGCAACAGACCGATGAGCAATCCCGTAATGATCGAAACTCCCAGCGCGAATAGCAGAACCGATCCGTTTACGGTCGCGCTGCTCAATCGCGGGATATCTCCGGGCTGTAAACGTGTCAGCACGACGACAAGAATTTTCGCGACGGCAACGCCCAGCACCCCGCCGAACGTCGTCAACACCAGGCTCTCGGTCAGCAGCTGACGCAACAAGCGCGCTCGGCCCGCACCCAACGCCAATCGCACTGCAAACTCGCGCGTCCGCAAACTGCCGCGGTCAATCAGCAGGTTCGCAACATTCATGCACGCAATGAGCAGTACGAATGCCACAGCCCCGCCAAACAACAACAGTACCGGTTTCACCGCACCAACTGTTTCATCCTGTAACGTGACGGCAATCGGATGCCAATTCTTCGCGCGAAGACTTGCATACCGATCTGGCAATTCGCGTTTAAAGCGCGCCGATACGAGACCGAGATCGGTGCGGATATTTGCGTCCGTTGCACCGGGTTTCCGACGGCCCATCGCAATCAAATTCTGATTGCCACGATTTGGCGGCGTGTTCTGTGCATCATATGTTGACGGAATCCAGATGTCAGCAGGGCTCTTCGCGTAGCCAAGGGCGTCGTCCGGGAAACGCAATCCGGGAGGCATCACTCCGATCACCGTATATGGCGCCGCGTTGATCGTGATGGCCTTGCCAATTAGCGAAGTGTCTGCTCCGTAGCGTCGCGTCCAGAGAGCGTGCGACAGCACGACAAGTGACGCGCCATTTGCAATGCCATCCCCATCACGGAACGTTCGCCCGTATGCTGCGTTCGCGCCAAGGACTTGAAAGAAGTTTGGCGTAACGACGTAAGCGCTCAGGCCCTCCGGTGGACCCCCGTTTCCAACAACGGTTGCTGGCCGAGGCCGCATGGCGGCAATAGCGTCAAACGAATGCATCGTTGCGCGGACATCAAAGAACTCCGGTGCCGATAACGGCGTTTTCGAGAGCCCTTCCTGCTCATAACTATTGAACAGCACCATCAGCCGCGACGCATTCGCATACGGTGGTGCCTCCAATAACACAGCATCAATCACACTAAAAATTGCAGTGTTCGCACCAACACCGATCGCAATGGTTGAGAGGGCAACGACGGTGAACAGGCGACTCTTACGAAGCGTGCGTAACGCAAACTTCAAATCCTGCGCGAGTTCTTCGAGATATTCTGCGCGGCGCACCCGAGCCTCCATACGTTGACTGATGGTTGTGCATTGTGCGCGAACTCCATCTCGCTCACCGAACCGCTCGTGTGCACGGGCTCGCGCCTCAAGCTCGGACATTCCCTGCTCGAGATAACGCCGCGTGAGCAACTCGATGTGGCTCGCAAGTTCCTCGTCGACTTCCAACTCGGGGCGCGAACGCCAAAATTTGAATGAAGGCATTGATCGATAGTCAGCTCGTGGCCATCACGCGCGAAACTGCGTTCACGAACGAACTCCACTGCGCAAACTCGTTCTTGAGCTGCGCGCGTCCTTCGTCCGTGAGCGTATAGACCTTGATACGTTTGCCGATTTCCGACACACCCCACTCCGCATCAATCCAGCCGCGCTGTTGCATCCGATACAACGCGGGGTACAGCGACCCCTCGGCGATATGCAATGCATCGCCAGTGGTGTCTTCGAGCCAGCGGGCAATGCCATAGCCGTGGCGCGGGCCCCAGTTGAGGGTCTTGAGCACGAGGAGGTCGAGCGTGCCTTGCAAGAGGTCGCCGCGAATGGGAATCACCACGGAAAAGGTTGGTACCTAGATTGACGAGGTACCCGTTGGACTCCCCGATCGCAAAAAGGGTTGGATGCCCGGGCTTGATTGAGAAATGCCTGAACGCGGCGGGTTGAATGGACCGGATGTGAAGGGGCGGAGCCGGATTTCTTTTCCCGGTTCGCGTGCTACATCTAGGAATCCCGCCTTTTATGGACTTCAATAAACCGCCTTCGGACGTTTCCCATGCGACTTTCGGCCGTCACCTTAGCTGCGTGCGTCACCCTTACTCTCGTTGCTGCGTGCAGTGATGACATATCGCCCACCGACAACTACAACACAACTGGACCGATGTCAGCGACCATTGGTGGTGCTCCGTGGACCGCCAACTCAGCGACGGCACTTGGGACGTCAAATCTGATTGTTTTGAACGGCACCCGACTCACTACGCCGAACTACACGTTGTCATTCACACTGAACAACGTTGCGACGGCGGGCGTGTACCCGCTGGGTGTCAACGTGATGATGATCGGCGGCACCGTTACTGCATCGAGTCCAACGTTGGGGGGGTGGGGAACTCCGTTGACCGGAACTGCGGGCGAAATCAACATCACGACGTTGACCGCAACACGAATTGCAGGATCGTTTTCGTTCACCGCTGCGCCGCTAACGGGAGGATCGACCAGCAACCTGTCGGTGACCAGTGGAACGTTTGATGTACCGTTCGCTGGAACGTTACCGGTATTGGCTGCAAACGCAGGAAGCAAGATCAGTGCAACAATTGGCACGACTCCATTTGCTGCCGGGACAGCCGCAGTGCTCGTGACTACGGGCTCTTCACCAGCAGTGTCCATTGCCGCAAACAACATCGAGCGAAATTTGTCGATTCTGCTATCGGGTGTGAGCGCAGTTGGTACCTACCCTTTAACTGCCACACCAAACCGCACGATTCAGATCAGTGGAAGTCCAGGCAATGCGCTCGCAACTTGGGGATCGCAATTCACGGGCGGAAGTGGTTCCGTGACCATCACCAGCTTTATGGCGAGCCGAGTGGTTGGCACGTTTACGGGAACGCTGGCGCCCATTGGTGGTGGCGCCACCGGCAACCTCACGATTACCGGTAGCTTCGACATGGGTCGACCGTAAACTCAGCCTTCAATTTTGAAAATTTCGCGCCGGCCCCGTTCCACGAAGTCGTGATAGTCCTTCATGATGACCTCAAACTGTTTCATGAGTTCGGGGTCCATGCCGTCCATGCTCATGAACTTGTCAACACTTTCCACTTCCATTTCACCTACGATGGTCCAGTACTGCTCACCCACAAAGTCCGTGAGTACGCGCATCTTTCCCATCCCGGCCTTCTCCGAGAGTTTTGACATCTGGAGATATTTCTCGATCATGGGTTTCACTTTGCCCGGCTTGCAGTACATGATGTCGCGAACGAGATACATGATAGTCTCCGTGTGATTGGATGTTCGTGCGATTGAGCATTTGTGCGAGTTGAGTTGGTGCGAGCGTCCGTTGGTGGGAGTGATACGTGGAATGCGGTCCAGTCTCGAGCTAACGCCGACGTGCCTCGGGTTTGAGCGCCGGATTTTGCCAGCCTGCATCGGCCGACACAACGTTGGTGCCCGGCGGCACAATGGCGTCGATGCGATCGAGCAGGGTTGCATCGAGCGTCACAGTTTCGGCACCCAGCTGTGACGTTAGATGATCGAGCGTGCGCGGACCAACGATGGCCGATGTCACGGCCGGATGCCGCAACACCCACGCAATAGACAGGTGCACGAGTGATACACCCGCTTCGTCAGCGAGAGCCGCCAGTGCGTCGACTGCGTCCAACTTTCGCTGGTTTGCCGGTCGCGACAAATCGAATCGCTCAGGCAACCGTTCCGCACGGCGCGTGACTGGCGCGTCAACTCCCTTGCGCCATTTGCCCGACAACCATCCAGAGGCGAGGGGACTCCACGTTAATACGCCCATCCCATGACGCAAACAGACCGGTAACACATCACTCTCTGCACCGCGCACCAACATGGAATACGGTGGCTGCTCAGTCACGAATCGCGCATACCGTCGTTCGCGAGCGCACCACTGCGCTTCGACAATATCCGCAGCTGGAAATGTTGATGATCCGGCGTAGCGAATTTTGCCCTGCGTGATGAGATCGTCGAGCGCGCGCAGTGTATCGTCAATTTCCGTATTTGGATCGGCGCGATGCATTTGATAGAGGTCAATCCAATCCGTTTTGAGGCGGGTGAGCGATGCTTCGACCTCCTGCATGATCCAGCGGCGTGAGTTGCCCTGATTGTTGACGCCGTCGCCCATCTTGCCGTGCGCTTTCGTGGCAAGAATCACAGAGTCGCGCCTGCCGGCCAATGCCTTGCCAACGATCTCTTCGCTTTCACCTTGTGCATAGACATCCGCCGTGTCGACGAAATTGATGCCAGCGTCGAGCGCGTAATGAATGATACGGATGCTGTCCTCGTGATCGGTGTTGCCCCACGCGCCAAACATCATGGTGCCCAGGCAGAGCGGGCTGACTTTCACTCCGGTGCGGCCGAGTGGGCGGTATTCCATGGTGATGTGTGTGCGGAGTTGATCGCGGGCGGGAGAGGCGGGCGCGCGAACGAGCGAA
>JBDUBA010000377.1:0-2329 GCA_040004335.1 Gemmatimonas sp. | reverse complement strand
AGCTGCTCCTGATTGGCCGTGGCCACATACATGAAACGCGGCCCTTCCCACTCGTGCCGAACGTAGCCCTTTTCCTCCAACAGCCGCAGCATGCTGCGCACAGTCGAATAGCTGGGTGGATCGCTGAGATCCTCGTGTACGTCGGCGGCGGTTGCCCGTCCTCGCCTCGCCAGAATGTCCATGATCTGGCGTTCACGTCGGCCCAGCTCACCAAAAGAACTCTTGGACATTCAGCACTCCTTCCAGGTGGGATGCTAATTCAGCCACACGGTGTGGGCTCATTAGCATGGTGCGTGTACACTCGCACCTTCTGCCAGGATTGTCAAGTTGCCTAGTGGTCAGGACCACGGAGCGGCCGTAGCATCTAGGGATTCAAACCGATCACGTGTTTGAATGGCCAAGAAGGTATCCCCCTTGCCCCTTCCTCCGAGTAAACCGATGTCACCCGACTTTCGCGCACGACGCCGTGCACAGATCGTGACGTTTGGAATTGCAGTGATGTTTTTTGCCAGCGCTGCAATCGCGCAGTTCGCGAGAGTTGCGGCCAGCCCGACACTAACAATTGTTGACGTAAACGCTCGTGCGCGCACCGCGGTCGTCGACACGCACAAGGTGCACGACCAATTGCGTGACGCCATTATCGAATTCCAGAACAAGTGGCGAAAACCGTGGCGGGATCTGGAGTTCAAGCGATACAAGTTGATCGACGGACGCCACATCAAAGAGCAAACCGATCCGGACATCACCAATCCGCGTCACTTTTGGGCGGCTCGCTGTGCGAACATAACGCCGCTGGGCATTCCGTTTGATTTCGATCCGCAAATAAAGTTTTCAGTACCGATTCCGCGATTTCCGGTGGTGGTGAAGCCGGATTATGGCGCCTATTGCCCGATGTATTTTCCGCCGCTCGAAGATCCGGTTGCCGACGACGCTGCCAACATCGACCTCGCGATACCGTTTACGCAGCGCCAGGCCATTCGCTCTTTGCGCACGTCACTTATTTCGCGCATTAGCAGTACGCTCAGCGGCAATCCCGGCGACGACTGGATTGCTGGTCAACTGGTACGATTTACGTACGATCAGAATGATGCGAACCGCACGCTCGTAGCCGCGGCGCGTTGCACCAGTAACAGCGCGTTCTGCGCACAACTCAGCGGACTCGCGTTTGAACAGGCGGGCAACTTTTTGGCGGCCGACTCCGTGTTCCGCATTGCGGACGCGCTGAACGACGCGGAGCTTTTGGAAAAGAATGCGAAAAAGAAAGACGCGCCGTGTGTGAGCGAGGAAGTACTGTTGCTGTTTTCACTCGTGGACAATCACCGTCTCGTGGATGCGCCGTGCGAGCGTCAACGCACATTGGTGCAGCAAATGTGGTGGCTTACCGATCCTCTGTGGGCAACACCGGGCAATGAACGGTATGTCGCGCACAATTCACGGAGCATTCACGCAACGCTCCGAGCCGCGGCCGAATACGACGAACGATTCTTCTGGAACAAGTATGCCGGCGGCGAAGCACTGCGCGCGATGATCATTCGATACGGGTGGCCGAGCCATACGTACACGTCCAGACTAATGACGAAAGATCCTGATACGAAACCAGTTGCAGCGAACGGAGCATCGTCAGGGGCGCGAATTCCGCGGGAAATTGTTTTGCCGGAATATACCTTCGATCGCACACATTTCATGCCAGCGTTTGATGCGATTGAAGATCCGTTCATCCTGAACGATTCCCATTACGACCTGTATCCACCGGTCATCAAAGAAGGAAAACGTTTAGCTCCCGACCAATGGTGGCCGGTTGAGCACTACAAGTATCCATACCTCATATCGGCGCTACCTGAAGGACAAGACGTGGCGTGGCGTCGCGATTCAACCATTCGATATCAGCTGGCGGTTGATGATCCGCTCAAGAACCTCGACCCCGCCGCCAAAGGATACAACACGGCGATGTTGTTCGGTGGCAGCAACGCCGCAAACACGCGGATGTTGGATCAGACGGAGCTCGGTGAAGGACATACACTCAGACTTGCGACCAACCTTAAATCGCAGCCGATTGTGCTGAGTGCGGAAGTGTTGCCGAGGACGACGAAGGAAACGGCAATGCGCTTTCGGTATGGAGTGCGTCCGCCGCCAACGCTTCGCGAAATGAAGTCCAATGAATACGCCGTGTCGGCGCCGGTCTTTCTGCGCGTACCCAATCGCGATATGGTGCTGCCCTCTGACGAAGCGAGTGTGTTGCGCCTGATGGCTGGCGATCTCGCGTTTCCGGCAACCGAACTGCTGGCGCTCTATTGGGAGAGTTACGGATTTATTCCTGGCGATACAATGT
>JBDUBA010000343.1:0-7753 GCA_040004335.1 Gemmatimonas sp. | reverse complement strand
CGGCCGCGCGTGCCGCCGGCGCGCCGCCAGTGGACACCACGCGAAGCCGAGGCGCGCCACCAACGGCTACACTGCGCGGCGCGCCGGACCGCACCAATTGGGACGCGCCGTTTGTGATGAGTCCGCACAATCCCGCGCGCATGTATTTCGCGAGTCAATACGTGTACCGCTCGGATGACCGCGGTGACAACTGGGTGCGCATCAGTCCCGATTTGTCGCGCGATCTCAAAGCCGATACGCTGCCAATCATGGGCAAGGTCTGGCCGCGCGGATCGGTGGCGCTGAACGCGTCAACGACGACACTGAGCAACGTCGTCACCATTGAAGAATCGCCGGTGCTTGAGGGCCTGCTCTACGCCGGCACCGATGATGGCTTGCTGCAGATCACCGAAGATGGTGGCAAGAACTGGCGCCGCGTCGAGAATTTTCCGGGCGTTCCGAAATTCACGTACGTCAGTGACGTCTCGGCATCACCGCGCGATGCCAACACGGTTTTTGTCACGCTCAACAACTGGCAACGCGGCGATTACAAGCCGTACATCATAAAGAGTGTTGATCGCGGGCGTACGTTCACCAACATCACAGGCAATCTTGGTGGTCGCTTCGACGTGTGGGCCATTGCCCAGGATCACATCAACGGCGACCTGCTGTTTGTCGGCACCGAATTCGGATTGTTCGTCACCGTGGATGGCGGCAAAGGTTGGACGCAATTGAAAGGCGGGTTACCCATCACACAGGTGCGCGACATCACGCTGCACAAACGCGAGAACGATGTTGTGATTGCCACGTTTGGTCGCGGCTTCTACGTGTTGGATGACTACAGTGCGTTCCGCGAAATAAACGGCGCATCATTGGCGGACGATTATCGACTGTTTCCGCTGCGCCACGCGTATGCGTTTACACCAGGTGGATTGGCTCCTGCCGGGGCCGCGGGTGTGTTGCCGCTCTCGGGCAATTTCTCAACTCCCAACCCACCAGTCGGCGCGTGGATTACGTACAACGTAAAAGCGACGCTACCGGCCGCAGAAAAACTGGTGTTGACCATCAGTGACAACACGGGCAAACAGATGCGTCGCTGCGAACTGGATCGCACTCCGGGCCTGCGTCGATTCGTGTGGAACCTGAACGGAGATCCCGTCGCTGGCGGCGCCGCGGGTGGGGGTGGCCGGGGCGGTGGTCGAGGCGGAGGCGGAGGTGGTGCTGGCGGAGGTGGTGCTGGCGGAGGTGGTGCTGGTGGAGGTGTCGCTATCGCAGCGGGCGTTCCGGCCGTTCGAACTGATTCGGTTGCAGCAACACCTGCGGTTCCCGCGGCGCCCGTGCTAACCGCTTGTGCAGGCGGTCAAGGTGGTGCTGGTGGTGGTGGACGTGGTGGTGCCGGCGCTGCGACGCGCGTTCCGAATGGCGTGTATCGTGCATCAATCGGACGCATGAACGGCACGACGGTGACGTCCATTGGTCCGTCGCAAACGTTCAGTGTGTTGCCGTTGATGCAACCGTAAAAACGACATCAGTGCTTGGTGAACCGGCCGCTGCGCGAATTACATGCAGCGGCCGTAACCCACGCTCCGGGACGCATCATTGTCACTCCTTCCGTGAGATGAGATCCAACTGCGCCCGTGGGGACTCCTCCGTAACTCGCACGAAGGATCCACTCCCCCATTTTTCCGTGCGCCTTGTAGCCACACTGATTGTGCGATTCGTGGCAATCCCACACAAAGAATAACTGCCGTTGGCGGCGGTGCGTGTGGTCACCTCACGATCTTGCCAGGCAATCACACCGCGACTGATTTTGAAGTCTTCTTTCCACTGGGCTTTCACAAACGCCCCATCAAATGGTTTGCGCGTTTCGTCGAACACCTGTCCCATGATCAGTCCTTCGTGTGCAAGCGTGACCTGTGCCCCACAGAAATCGCGAACGATGCTCGCATCGCCGCGCAACACGGCATCGTTTCCTGCGCCTTCGTTGGCAGCGGTCGTGAACACTTCATCTCCAGGCATCGCGCCGGCCTGCGCGGCTCCAGTATTCATGTAGAACACCTGGTCATTGATGCGAATGTCCTGCACCTCGCCGCCCGAAATTTGGTATCCTGAAATGGCAACCCGGTCTGGCGTTCGCGCGTTCGCGGCCGAAACGGTGATCTCCGGTTGCGTCGTGAAGATTGGCATCCGAATAAACCAATTGTTCACGAACCACCCACCGTTTGGTATTTGGGCATATTCCACGCGACCACCCAATCCGGCGCTTTTGAGAGGCTCAGGTGCATTTGTATAGCGATATTCCAGGAACTGCAACTCAGACGTAGTGCCATTCAACCACAAGGTGCCTTCAACGTCCACGTAGTTGCGACGATTGCTGACCGGGCGAAATCCAATCCCAACGGCACCGGCCATCGTGTCACGGCCGGTCACCAACTGCAAACAATGTTGCGCCAGAAATTTATCGGACAGCAACACTTTGGCGTCGGGTGCATAAAACTGGTAACCCTCCAGATCGTTCACCAGATATCCAACCTTTTCCAGCGAGTCGGCGCCGATGCTGGCGTAAGGAGCAAGCGTCGCCCCCGTCTGAGTCGTTCGTGCAATTGGCGTTAGCAGTTTGTTGCGACGGTCCTGCTGTCGCGTGTAGTTGATTGCGGTCGCGCGCACCGTTCCCGGAACAGCCACCGTTGACGAGATGAGCGCCGTGCGCGCCTGCTGAAACAATTGCGCCACCAACTGAGCACCGGTCGGTTGCACCTGACAACGCGCCGTCGACTTCACATCGATCGTCGCAAGCCTCACTCGGTTTTCATGCAACGTGTAAGTCGCTTCCAATATTTCACCGCGTGCGAGCGTCACCTTCCCGCCTTCCATCGGTTCAAATCCGATGCGCAACAGACGGAGCACGCTGAGCGTGAGGGGTGGTGGCCTGAGCGTGAAACGCCCGCGCTCCGTTGTCACACCACGCGCAACAATGCTATCGGTTTTCGTCGCGTGCATGAGCACCACCACCACGCCGGCGGCCGGCGTGACGCCGTCCGCCATCAGCACCAGTCCGCGCAGCTCCTGCGCGTGTACTCGATTTGGTACCATCGCGAGGCCGAGCATGAGTGCTGCGGTAACCACTGCTGCACAGGCCGGCCTCGACAAGCGTCGCACACGTCCGGTTCTCACCATGCTGCGACTCCGACTGGGAAGTTGGCCAAATCCTGAAGTGCCCAATCATTAGACGTCGCCGATTGGCCTGTCAACGTCGGTGCCCGAAACGTGGATACATGGAACCTGGGCTGGCTATCGAGAGCTCGCGTAGGCCTTGGCGGCGGCCGCCACCACCCGCAGACTCGCGGCCCACCGAGTCGCACACATGCGAGCCTGCAGGCACGCTGCTTCGCCAACTCGGCCACGATGGCGCTCGCTGCTCGTGACGGGGCGTGGCTGCAAAGCGGCGTTCCGTTTGGCCGTCGGCCAAATGCGCCGCTAATCGGATTGGCTTGTCAATGCAGGACGCAACAAAGGGGGCCAGCTCCCTCCATTTCCCACCCGTCGGCTTGGATGCTCTCTCGTAAGTTCGTGCGTCATTCGCGAGAACTTGCGTTACAACGCGAGCCCGATTCGTCACAGCTTCGTTGACATCAATTTCCCGACGCTGTCCGCGAGCGATGTGCGGGATATCCTCATAGCGTCGGCCAGGCGCATTGAGGTGCAAGGTACAAAACCTGGATCGACCAGCAAAACTTTATTTGCCGCGCTGTCGAGCTCGGGTGGATCATTGATGCCTACGCTGCGACAGAGGTACGACAGGCCCGGGCCGACGACGCTCACGCGCCCACTCGCCGCAGAGACAGGTCCAGCGCGTGCATCCCGATACGGTTTCCTCCGCGCCCTCCGTACTCCGCGACCGTCCCAGTGTCGAACAGACGACAAAGCAGTTGCAGTTGCAGTTCATCTCCCGATCCTATTCGCTACGCAACGTCACCGCCGGATCAACACGCGCGGCTCGGCGCGCTGGGAGATAACAAGCGAACAGTGCGACCGCGCCCAGGAGTAGCGGCACTCCGATCATCGTAGCCGGATCACCTGGCCGCACGTTGTACAGACGCGATTCAACGAATTTGCCCGCCGCCATCGCACCGGCGACTCCGATTGCCAGCGCGATCAGCACCACTTCGAGTCCGCTCCGCAACACCAGGTTGAGCACCTGCGTTGTGCGCGCGCCGAGCGCCATGCGTATGCCCATTTCGCGTGAGCGTTGCTGGACGGCGAAACTCATCACCCCGTAAACGCCGATCGCGCCAAGCAGCAACGCGAGCAGCGCAAATGCGTTGACGATGCTGACTAAAACGCGGCTGGGCGCCAGGTCGCGATCGACCAGAAACTGCAGCGACCGCACCTTCCAGATTGGCTGGTCACGGTCAACCGACCAGATAGCTTCGTGCAACGCCTTGTTCATCGCGTCGGGATCGCCCGTCGTACGCAGCACGACACTCGTGAAGATCCCCGTGTATTGCTCCTTCGAAACGTAGATTTGCGTCTGCGTTTCCTCCGTCATCGTGAACTGCTTTGCGGCTCCCACAACACCGACGACACGCACCGTGACTTCCGGCTGCATCTTCAGGCGGAGTGTCTTCCCCACCGCATTCTGCCCCGGCCAGGCCTTGTCTGCCAATGTCTTGTTGATGATGGCGACCGGCTCACTCCCCATCACGTCACTCGAGGTAAAGTCGCGACCCGCCAACTGCGGAATCTGCATTGTCTTGAAATACTGATCGCTGATTGTCGTGAAGAGCGCTCCAGGCGCCTTGTCGCGAGAAACGTCCGGCTGCCCTTCGGCCACATACGGCACATTGTCGGAGTTGCCGCTGAATGGGATTGAGCCGACGTAGGCCGCGTGCACCACACCCGGAGTGGCGCGCAAGTGCTCGAGGGCTGAGCGCATGAACTGTCGCACCTTCTGGCTATCGTCATACTTCACGGCAGGAATCCTGAACTCGGCCGACAACACTTGTTCTGCATTGAAACCGATATCCACGTTGTTGAGCGACTGCATGGTGCGTGTGAAGAGCCCCGCGACTGCCAGCAGCACGACGCATAACGCCAATTCGGAAATCACCAGGATGTTGCGCACGTTGAAGCGGCCGGTCGAGGCAAGCTCACTGCGCGTCCTGAGCGCTCCATTGAGATTCGTGCGCGTGCCGGCGAACGCAGCGGGCGCGCCAAACAACAACCCGGTGAGCAATGCCATCGCGAATGAAAACGCAAGCACACGCCAATCGGGTGCAAGCTCCCCCATCAGAGGCATGTTTGGTGGCATCACCTTGACCAGGAATTTTGCGGCAATCTGGCCAACTGCAACGCCCATCGCGCCTCCCACCAGCGCGAGCAGGAGACTTTCCACCAGCGTTTGTGAAACCAGTCGTGCGCGATTGGCGCCCATGGCGGCTCGTATCGACATCTCGCGCTGACGCGTGCTCGCACGAACCAGTTGCAAGTTCGCGATATTCACGCACGCGATAAGCAACACCGCAACGACGGCGCCAAACAGCACGATCAGGGTAAAGCGTGAACCACCAACAAGGCTTTCGCGCATGTCCAGCACCGCCACCGATTCCTTCAGGTTGGCGCTCTGGTATTTCGTCACCAGTTGCTTCGCGATAACACCGAGATCTTTCTCGGCATCGAGCAACGTCACGCCGGCCTTGAGGCGACCCACTCCATGCACCGCCGGATTGTCGCGACGAAACCAGCTGCGGCTGGCCGAGGAAATAGGTAGCCAAATATCGCATGCTGCCGGATCACGGAACGCTGCGTTCGTGACACCAATGACCGTGTGTGGCTGGCCGTTGAGAATCACCTTCTGCCCGATGATGTCGGTGCGACTGCCATAACGCGACCGCCAGGTGGCATACGACAGCACCACCACAGGTTCGCCGGCACCAATCCGGGTTTCATCTTCAGTGAAGATGCGCCCGAGTGCCGTTGTGGCGCCGAGGATGCGGAGCGAACTCGCGCTCACGAAGTTTCCGATGACGCGGTCGGGGCGATCGCCGCCGGTCAGGTTCACGCTCTGCGTGTTCGCAATACCAATGTCTTCGAACGTGCGATTTTGCGTGCGCAGGTCTTCGACGTCCGGCGCGGACAGAGGTAATTGCCTCGACGCGTCAGTGCCGCCGTAGATGAATACGAGGCGGTCGGGATTCGGATACGGCAACACCTTGAGCAACACCGCGTTGACAAGCGTGAACACCGCGCTGTTGCCACCAATGCCCAATGCGAGCGTTATAAGTGCGACGGCCGTGAACGCAGGGCGACGCACAAACCCACGTAATGCGTATTTGATATCCTGCAGGACGGCTTCCATGCTGAAGCTCCGGACACGTTTGATGAAGGAAACTTCGGGAGTACGGCCGCGGATCGGGCGCGGTGCGCCGTTCCGCAGTGATGCGAACAAACTGAAAAGCGCGTCGCGTGTGAGCGTGGCCGCAACGCCAAGCGCTGCCAGCGGCCTGCCCTGATTGCGCGGATCTCGGCGCGCGTCATCGATGAAGCGGGCGATTTCGTCCGCGTACTCCTCGCGCAGTTCGCGCGGATAACAGCGCGCGAGCAATCGCGACAATCGGGTGGGCCGCGGATGGTCGCTCATGAGGCGCCTTCGGCCAGCGGCGCACCCAGCAACTGCTTCCGGCGCGCGACATTCATGACGGCGTTCAACCGTTGCAGTTCGAGCGCCAGGACCTGCCGGCCGAACACCGTGAGCCGGTAATAGCGACGCCGCTCGTCGCCATTCTCCCTGGGACGCCCCGTCACTTCTTCAATGAGTTCGGTGTCGGTCATGCGGAGAATTGAGCCGTAGAGCGTGCCCGGCCCCATCCGCACCTGGCCATCGCTCATGCTTTCGACCTCCTGCGCAATGGCGTAGCCGTGCCGCTCGCCGTCAGCGAGGACCAGGAGGATGTGGAGCACCGCGGGGGTCAGCGGCAGCAGGGAGTCGGGAGGTTTCCGGGACATGGCTGAGTTTTATATCCGTAGCGGATGTATTATATCCGTTACGGTAGTACGCAATAAAGGGTTTCAATTGTGATCCGCGGCGCGCTAGCCGGGAATGGGGCGCAATCGATTTCATGCATGCGGCTGCCACGATACATCGGCGGGTGAGGCGTCAGGCGGAGGGTTGCGCACTCCCAATTTGCGCGGGGCTATGGCAACGGCCGGGCAGAATACACAAAGGGGTGCCCGTCACCTGACGGCGCACCCCTTTTGTGTATTTCCTAAATGCCTACATCGCAACGTTTTAGCGGCAGTTACGAGTGCTTTCTGTGCAAATTACGAGAGATTGCGCGGTCGATTTACGAAAGACTACCCAAGCCGCAACAAAGGGGGCCAGCCCGAAGGCCAGCCCCCTCCATTTCCCACCCCACGCGGCCGCGTGGTTTGGGCCGTCGTTACTTCACCGCATTCACCATGTCGAAGATTGGCAGGTACATCGCGACCACCATGCCACCGACCACGACACCCAGGAACACAATCATGATGGGTTCAAGAAGCGACAACAACGCGCTGACGGCCGTATCCACCTCATCGTCGTAGAAGTCGGCAATCTTGCTCAACATTTCGTCAAGCCCGCCGGTCTGTTCACCAACGGCTATCATGCTGATAACCATGGGCGGAAACACGTTGCTCTTGGCCAGCGGCGCCGCAATTGTCTCGCCACCCGCGATGCTCGCGCGTGACTGCATGATGGCATCCTGAATTACGCGATTGCCCGCCGTGCGCGCCG
>JBDUBA010000423.1:0-7754 GCA_040004335.1 Gemmatimonas sp. | reverse complement strand
AACCCGCACGCAGTTCTCCGCGTCACCGCGTCTCCGCGTGAAAAAAACTTCCCTCCAACCTCTCAACGGATTCAGTAACCGACGCGAGGCATTGACCGATCTCGCGCCGAACCGTGTTTTACGGAACTATCGAAAACCATTTGACATCAACGACAGCACTACGTACGATCAGACTCTCGTTCCAATGTTACAAAACTGAATGGCAAGCCGCTTGCAGAGACGTGTGATTCGCGTGCGGTTTCGTGCCACTCCGCCCCGAACGTTGGCGCGAATGCGTCGCCGTCAAACTCACGGTCAATTTCCGTAATGATTACGCGCGTTGCGAGCGGAGCGGATTCCGCATAAATCTGTGCTCCACCAATGACCCAGATTTCCGGCGCGCCTGATTGCGCAGCATGCTCAATAGCCTCAACCAAAGTGGCAGCGCGAACAGCACCTTCGGCCGACCAATCAGCTTGCCGTGTTACCACGATGTTCACGCGATTGGGCAACGGACGAAATCGCGGTGGCAGCGAATCCCACGTTCTGCGGCCCATGATGACGGGCGCGCCCAACGTCAGCTTGCGAAAATGCGCCAAGTCTTCCGGCAAATGCCACGGCAGCGCGTTGTTGTGGCCAATGACTCCGTTGGCCGCACGCGCCAACACCAGATTGACGCGCGTCATGCTGCTCCATTCGCCGTGGACACCACGTAACAGTCTTGACGCATCACACACGGTGCCACGTTCGTGACGGGGCGCATTTCAAACACCATCACACCGCCACCGGTGCTTTGATTGCGGCGTGATGTTCGTAATGCATCACTTCAAAATCTTCGAACTGATAGTCAAAGATTGACGGCGGTTTCCGCTTGATGACCAACGACGGATACGCAAACGGCGCCCGCGACAGCTGCAACTCCACCTGCTCGGCATGATTCGCGTAAATGTGACAATCACCGCCCGTCCAGATGAAATCGCCCACATTGAGATCACACTGCTGCGCCATCATGTGGGTTAGCAGTGCGTAACTCGCAATGTTGAACGGCACGCCCAGAAAGATGTCGGCGCTCCGCTGATACAACTGACAACTCAATTTGCCGCGTTCGCCGGGATGTGATGGCGGTGCCACGTAAAACTGAAAAAACGCGTGACAGGGCACGAGTGCCATTTTTGACAGGTCGGCAACATTCCACGCGCTGACAATCAGGCGACGCGAATCGGGATTGCTCTTGAGCGTGTTGACCAGCGTCGAGATCTGATCGATGTGGCCACCATCGGGTGTTGGCCAACTGCGCCACTGCACGCCGTACACCGGACCGAGATCGCCGCCGTCGCGCGCCCATTCATTCCAGATGGTTACACCCCGATCCGTCAACCAGGTGTTGTCGCTCGATCCCGTCAAAAACCACAGCAGTTCCTGAATGATCGAACGCAGATGCACCTTCTTCGTCGTAACGAGCGGAAACCCTTCGTTCAAATCAAAGCGCATCTGGTAGCCAAACACGCTGACTGTGCCGGTTCCGGTGCGATCACCCTTCTGCACCCCGTGATCGCGCACGTGACGCATGAAGTCTTCGTACTGCGAACGAATGGGGCGCGGGACGTTGGTCATATCTCACCAATTTATCGAGCGGGTGCCGAACAAACAGCGGTCGAGGGTCCGGTGTGGAAGTCACGCGATGCCTGTCGGCGTATCTACGATGTAATCTTCACGCGTTGCTGTCACCGGCGTGAAGGCACATACTTGATACAAGAGGGGACATTCTAATCCCCCGAAGCGGGTACCGGATTGGACCAATCGCCCGCGCCGGCCAATGTCGAAAAGGCGACCGCACACTAACCCAGGGTTGGCGCCTTGAGACCGTAGCGCGAAAAACGGCGCGCGCAACATGCCGAATGTCGGTCAGGAGTGCCTATGCGTGCTGCAGCGCGACCGATCGACGAGTTAGCCCGCATGGCCGATCTGCGCCGGTACAATTTGCTGGACACGTCGACCGACCAGACCGTTGACGACCTGACGTCGCTGGCTGCGCATGTTTGCGCTGTTCCGGTAGCACTTGTTACGCTGATTGATGACGAGAGGGTCTGGGTGAAAGCGCCAGTGGGCTCGACACCGGTCGAGGCAGAACGAGACACCGCGTTCTGTGCACACGCAGCCCTGCAATCAGGGACATTTGTAGTACCGGACGCACGCACCGACGTGCGCTTCGCCGACAACCCGCACGTTGCGGGTGAACCGCATATCAGGTTCTACGCTGGTTCTCCACTGATAACGCCAAGCGGTCATGTGCTCGGGACCTTGTGTGTGATCGACCATGTTCCGCGTGAACTGACCGCAGCACAACTGAACGCGCTGGAAGTGATCGGCCGTCAAGTCATGGCGCAATTCGAATTGCGTCGCCAGACGCAAGAGCTCATCGAAAGTGAAGCGCGTCTTCGGATGGTGACTGAGAATGCGTGCGTCGGATTGGTAATGTTGACACCAGACCGACGCTACGCGTATGCGAACGGCACATACGCCGAAATCCTGGGATTATCATCGCCCGCGATCATCGGTGAGCACGCGAGCGAGGTGTTACCACTCATCTATGAAGACCAGGTGCGTCAACAGCTTGATCGCGCGTTTGCGGGTGAACGTGTTGTGTATGAACGGCACAGTCCAACACCCAACGGTGACCGCTATTATCTGGTTCGCTACGAACCAACCATCGTGGGTGGTGCGGTTGCAATAGTTGTTGTAGTGATCACGGAAATCACAGAACGTAAGGAAGCGGAGGCGGCGGTTCGACGTGCCGGTGAATTATCAGCGGTTGCGGAACACGAATTTCGCAAGCTGTTTGCGGCGAACCCAATGTCGATGTGGATTTACGACCGCACCACCCTGCGTTTTCTGGAAGTGAACGACGCGGCGATTTCGCACTACGGTTATGCACGCGAAGAATTTCTGGCTATGACCATCGCGGACATTCGTCCGCCCGAAGATGTCGGCCGTTTGCTGGAGAGCGTGAAAGAAGCGCGCCCCAGTTGGCTGGGCGCCGGACACTGGCAACACCAACTCAAGTCTGGTCGCATCATTGACGTCGAAATCTCATCACACGTTCTCACGTTCGCCGGCCGTCCTGCCGCATTGGTTGTGGCGCAGGACATTACAGAGCGCCGACTCGCGGCAGAAGCGCAACGCGCCAGCGAGGAACAATACCGAAAACTCTTCGAAGCTTCGCCGGACGGACTGGTCATCGCGGACCGCGACAGCAACTACCTTGACGGCAACCCAAGCATCTGTCGAATGCTTGGTTACCAAAAGAGTGAGCTTGTTGGGTTGAATGCCCGTGACATTCTCACGACAGCGGAGGCGCCGCAAATCGAACTGGCGCTACGCGCGCTTCGGATTTCGTCTGATTATCACCAGGAACTTCGATTCAAACGCAAAGACGGCTCGGTTTTCACCGCCGAGGTGACGGCAACGTCGCTGCCCGATGGAAACTTCCTGGGCATCATTCGTGATGTAAGCGAGCGTCATGACGCGCTGGTTGCGCTGGGTATTGCCGAAGCACGTACGCGATACACCCTGGAAAGTGCGAACGTTGGAATCTGGGACATGAATTACGTCACCGGAAAATTGCAATGGTCGGAAACCCTCGAAGCGCAGTACGGTCTCAAGCCCGGCACTTTTCCCGGAACGTTTGAAGCATTCGTTGCGCTGATTCATCCGGAAGATCGAGAGTCCATGCTGGCGTTAGTGTCGGACGCCATCAGAAAAGGTGGCGATTTTACCGTGCTGAACCGCTGCATCTGGCCCGACGGCAGTGTGCGCTGGTTGCATGGCATGGGACGCGTAACCGTCGGCGAGGACGGATTGCCAACTCGGGCCGTTGGAGTTTCCATGGACATCACTGAACGGCGCACGCTCGAACAGCAATACCAGCAGGCGCAGAAAATGGAAGCCATTGGCCGATTGGCGGGCGGCATCGCGCACGACTTCAACAACCTGTTGACGGCCATCCTGGGGTACTGTGAACTTCTGCTTGCCGACCTCGGCGCCGATCATGCGCATCGCGCGGATCTCCTGGAAATCCAGACGGCGGGAAATCGTGCTGCCGGGTTAACGCGTCAGCTGTTGGCGTTCAGTCGTCGCGAAATCATTGAACCAACACTGTTGGATCTCAACGTGATCGTGACGGACATGATCTCAATGTTGCGGCGACTGATCGGCGAGGATATTACGGTCGCGATCAAGTTGTTGCCAACGTTGGGACTCGTGAAAGCAGATCGCGGTCAGGTGGAGCAGATCGTTATGAATCTCGCCGTAAACGCACGCGATGCGATGCCAAACGGCGGCGTACTCACGATTGCAACGTCGCACATTGAAATTGACGAGCATTATCAGAAGTCGCACCTTGATGCCGATCCCGGCGAGTACATCGCGCTGACCATCAGTGATACCGGGACCGGCATGACGCCAGAAGTGCGCGCGCGCCTGTTTGAGCCGTTCTTTACAACAAAGCCGGTTGGCAAAGGAACAGGGCTCGGGCTCGCGACGGTGCACGGCGTTGTGAAACGAAGCGGCGGCAGCGTGAATGTGTACAGCGAAGTTGGCAAAGGCACCTCCGTCAAAGTCTATTTCCCAATGGCCGAGTCAACGGGTTCGGTGGCAGAGATTACTGCGGCTCCGCGTACGCACACCGGTGCGGAAACCGTGTTGGTGGTAGAAGACGAGGCGGGGTTACGCGAACTCGTGCGCAAGTTGCTGACACGGCAAGGCTACACCGTACATGTGGCCGCCAACGCCGAAGAAGCGCAACACATTGTGGGGCAGGTCAATATTGATGTGTTGCTGACCGATGTGGTAATGCCGGGAGCAAGCGGTCCGGAATTGACCAAACGATTGCTCGAGCAGCAACCCGATCTCAAAGTCGTCTTCATGTCTGGTTACACCGAAGATGCGATTGTTCATCACGGGGTGCTTGAACCCGGTATCGCGTTCCTGCACAAACCCTTTACGTCAGCAACATTGGCGAGAAAGCTTCGGGACGTGCTCGATCAGAAACGTTTGCGCTGATGTCGCTCCAACAAAAACTTTCGCGTAGGCAGTCGCTGTAATCGGTGCGTGCGGACATCACGCGGCCTTGAGCTGCGCGGCAACAGCGTCGAGAAATTCCTTGTAACGCATTGGTTTCGTGATATATCCATCACAGCCGGCGGCCCTGATGCGTGCTTCTGCATCACCCTTCATTGGCAATCCCGTCAAGGCAAGGACCGGAATATCACGCGTCGCTTCGTCGCTCTTGAGCCGCATTGTTGCCGTGAGACCATCCATTCCCGGAAGCTCAATGTCCATGAGCACCAAGCTGGGATGCGCTTCGCGTGCAACGGCCAAGCCGACTTCCGCATCCATCGCGCTTAATACGGTGTGATCATTCTGCCGCAACAGGAACACGGCGAGCGTCATGCTCGCCATGTTGTTTTCAATAACGAGGACCGTTGCCATAATCAGGACACCTGAATGCGTTCGCCCAAGCTGCGCTTGCGCATGGAAGATGACTCAATTGTTTCTACACCCGGCCACATGTCCATCCACGTCCTTTCCAACAGTTCACCGTTGGACTGACCATACCATTTCGCCGTGGTCCGATTGAGATGAAGAAAGCACAGTAAAAACCGAAGCGCATCGCGACTAATCGATGCTCAGGTGTTTACTACTATCGTCACGGCACCACCCAATCGCTGAGCTGTAATTTTCGTGTGTGTTCCGGCGCAAATTTCACATGCCCGGTTTTTGCTGCGCTCTGAGCACACATTGGCACGTTGCGTGACAACATGGCCCAGGCGCCCGAGAACGAGTCGCGCTAATTCGCCGCACGCCAGACTACCCGACGGGAACCCAGTCGGCGGCAAATGTCGGTCGTGTGTCCATTTCAACGCTTAGGACCGGTGACGAGTGCGAGACTTCGGCTGTTCATCCAGTCGAGCGCCAGCAGCGTCTTTAACGCCGTCCATCCTTCACGAGAGCGACCATGCACCCGAAACGCAGGCATTTTGTTGGATCCGCGACAGCAATGCTGGGAGTCGCCAGCGCTGCCGTCGCGACTCTCGGATTCACCCACGCGCCACGCGTGGCCGTCCCGATGGCGCCAGTCGCGGCCGAGGTGCAGCTCGACATGGCCACGCTTCACGCCGCCGCCCTCTCCACGGCACGATCGCCGCTTGACTCGGCCGACGCACCATTTCTCCTGGTCACAGTTTTCGGACCGGGTGCCGCGCACGCGTCCATGCAAATGCCATCGGCCAACAAACACTGGACGATCAAGCAAGACGAAGCCAAGGGCGCCGCGCCCCTCACGTCGCTGGCGATCGCGCCAGGCGACAGCGTTCGCGTCATGTTCACGCTGCTCGAAGGCGATCAAGTAAACGCCGCTGACGAATCGACCACGAGCTCGGCTCTGACGAAACTGAAGCTGGCCGGCGGCTCGAAGAATGCGCCACTCGTGGCGTCGACGTTAACGCCGCTGACCAATCGCGGTGCGCATTGGCTTGGATCCGCCGCGATGTTGTTAACGAACGAGGGCGGAAAAATGTATTGGCGCGCACTCGATTGCGTGTCGACTTGTTCAGTGTCAAGCACACCGGTGCAAGCGAACGGCGCTGAACTCGTGACACAATCGGCCGATGGTTTGTCAGCGGTGCTCGAGCTCAACGGTAATGCGGCAACGTATCATCTCAAGGTGACGGCGAAGCGCTCGAAATAAAACGGCCCCGATAACGCGTGTGGTGGCGCTTGCCAGGTTAGCGTTTCCGCGCAATCAAACTGTCACTGATCACGCGCAAACGCGCACGCGCAGCCTCGTCGTATGCCTGCGCGTTGGCGCGCGATTCACGCAAACCATTGTAAAACATTCCGTTCGTCAATGAAGGCGCCGTTACCAGATTGATCAGTGCGGCGGCGCCTTCATCAACGGTAGATCGCGGTTGCATTCCCGCGGCCGCCACGAGATGGGTATCCATCATTGACGCCGGGTGCAGTGCGACCACCGTTACACCTCGGCCTTGTACTTCCTTGGCCAGGTCGATGGTGAACATCACTTGCGCCAGTTTGCTCTGACTATACGCACGTTGTCCGCTGTAGTTCTTTTCCTGCAACACGTCGTTGAAATCGAGCGGCGATTGCGTTTGTGACGACACATTGATGATGCGCGACGGTGCGCTCGCAATCATGCGCGGCAACAGTTGCTTCGTGAGCAGATATCCCGCCAGATAATTCACGGCGAACGTCATCTCGTACCCATCGGCGCTGGTCTGTCGCGGACCTTCCCGCAACCACACGCCCGCGTTGTTGATCAACACATCAATGTGTGGATAGTGTTTCAAGATTGTGTCCGCAAACGCGCGCACGTTGGCCAGTGATCCCAGATCTGCGGCGAAAAATTCCGCCGATCCTTTGCCCCCTTTCTTGATCTCGTCAACCACGGCCATTCCGCGTTCGCGATTACGTCCGTGCACAATGATGTGAGCGCCGGTTTCCCCCAAACGCAAGGCAACTTCCCGACCCAGTCCGTCGGTTGAGCCGGTGATGAGAATAACTTTCGCGGTATTGGCCGGACCAGTGCTCTGAGCGTGCGCGTTGGTCGCGACAAATTGCAGCGCAAAAAATACCACCAACGACAGGAAAAACGTTCTGCGCCTGATCGGGCTGCTGGTCCCTGATGGAATGTGCACGAACGGCCTCACGCCGGAGCACTGGGAGGCAATTCGTCCTTGGCTTTCGTGGTTTCGTCT
>JBDUBA010000243.1:0-25590 GCA_040004335.1 Gemmatimonas sp. | reverse complement strand
GAGCGCGGGTGAAGGTGACCGATCATAAATACGAAGACGGGCACTATCTCACCGTTCGTTCCGCAAGCGCGACTGATACTTTGCACTTCATCATTTTCGAGACGTCCAAAGGCATTGTAACGCGTATGCGTGGGGGCGCGATGCCGGGCGTCGCGTACGTCGAAGGCTGTTCATAACCGAATTCCGCTGTCGTAGCACCTCGGTCGCGGTCGTCGCCGAGTCTCACACTGTTCTGGAGTACACACTGATGAAAGGAATCGGCCTCGGTATCATCGCACTTGGCGTTCTCGCGCTGGCGTATGGCGGCTTCACGTATACCAAGAAAACTGACACCGCCAAAATCGGCCCCGTTGAAATTTCGGTGAAGGACAAGGAGACCGTGAACATTCCGATGTGGGCCGGGATTGGCGCCATTGTGGTTGGCGCTGGCGTGTTGGTCATGGGTGGCAAGAAGAGCTGATTGGTCGCAGCGCCGCATGTGCGGCGGACAGCCCCGCGCAGGCAAAATCGTCTCAGTGCTTTGACGTAGGGCGAGTAATACGCCAGAATACGGCGTTCAGGTTTCCGGCTGGAAGCCCAGGCACCAATCGACGGCACGGAGAGTCACCATGTATGGAAAGCCCGCCTTCATTACGAGCGCAGCGCTGCTCGCCCTCCTCGGATCATCCGCGTTCGCGCAAGGGCGTGGCGCGGCCGCCGATTCGACACCCGATCCAGTGAAAGAAATGGTTGGGCGCCTCGACCTCGAGAAATACAAGGCGACGATCAAGGGCCTGACACAGTTTGGTGATCGTCGTCAAGGCACGAAGCGCAATCGCGATGCGGTCGATTGGATTGAAGCGCAGCTCAAGAGCTACGGCTGCACCAACACGGAACGCGTCAAGTACAACTATCCGGCGCAAGCTGTGTCTGCCGCGTTTATTGCGGCTGGCGCGACCGGTGATGCTGGACCGCCGGCGACGGCGGCGGCCGTAGCCGCTGCGGCTGGACGTCTGAACGGAGCCGGCGGGCGCGCCGGAGGAGCGGGTGCGGCAGCGGGTGCAGGCGGGCGCGCAGGTGCGGCTGGAGCAGGAGCGGGGGCAGCAGCAGCAGGCGCAGCTGGTGCCGGCGCGGCTGGAGCTAATGCAGCGGGCGGTGGTCGCGGCGGACAAGCACGCATCCCCACTGGCGCAGTAATTCCCGACGGTCGCGGCAGTCTCGCCGCGCAAGGCGGCGGCAAACTGCGCGGTATCCGCACGCAAACCGGCGTCAATGCCGATTCGCTCAAACAAACCGATCTCAAACTGCGCGCGTTGAATTCAGAACCAGCCGTCAACGGTCCGCGCGAAATGGTGTTCTGCACAAAAGTGGGCAGCACGCATCCCGAAGAGATGTACATCGTCGGCGCGCACATGGACGGACACGGTTGGGGCGAAGCCGCCAACGATGACGGGTCAGGCACGGCCATCGTGATGGAATTGGCGCGCATCATGAACAGTCCCGATGTCACCACCGAGCGTTCCATTCGCTTCGCACTCTGGAATAACGAAGAAACTGGATTGAACGCCGCGAAAGCGTATGTCGAGCAGCGGCAGGCGCTGCAGGGGATCGAAAATCCAGCGGGATCTGGCAAATATCCGGAGCCCAAATGGCTCGGCATGATTCAGCACGACATGATGATGTTCGATCATGGCATGCCGCGCGCCGATGGTTCGCTCAATCCGGAACAACGGCCTGAAGCAGACGTCAACATCGAATTCCAGATCAATTCGAAGATGTCGGATGCCTCGATGAAGCTCGCATTCCAGGTGCACAATGCGAACACGAAATACGCCACGGTTTATCCGGCGCAGGTGGGTCCACACATGACCAACACCGATTCGGATCCGTTCAAGGACATCACGGCCACCATCAGCCTGCGCGAAAATGAACGTGGTCGCGAAATTGGTGCTGGTTGGGATCCGCATTGGCACCAAGTCACCGACATGTACAAGACGTTTTCCGACAAGGACTTCATGCTGGGCATGAACGCGGCGCAAACAACACTGGGTGCAGTGGCCACGTTTACCGGCGCCAAACTCAAGAAGATTCAGTAAGTTTCCAGCGTTCTGACGCCGACCGGTGTCGGCCATTTCACTTTCACCAGAGACCGAAGCAATGGGATTGAACGAGCGTCGCAAGATCAAGGAATTGCAGGACACAACCTTTCCGGAACGTGTCAAGGAAATCGAAGAGATCTGCGGCAAAGCCATTCCCTACGAAGTCGATTGGGAAAGTCTTGCTGACGACGCTCAGGGGCTCAATTTCATCGACAACTTGTCGTGTCATCGGTTGAACATGGCGCTGCGCACGATCTGCACCGACGACATGGGGAAAGCAGCAGTGCGGGACGGCATTCAGCTGATCAAGCTCAAGAACGTGAAATACAAAGGCGCCATGGCGATGACGTTCGACAAAGGCGTGCTCGAAATGCACTGCGCCTATGCGTTGGGCACCGATGGCATGTTCGGTGACCGCGAAATTCAGGCCCTACTGGTCAAAAAACTCTGATCAACATCACCGCACCGACAACAAAGGGGCTCCGGCAAAAGCTGGCGCCCCTTTGTAATTTTGACACGCCGAGTGATTCAGTTTCCGGCTCGTTGGCAGGGGTCAATCAGATTGCGTTTGATCGCTTTTGGGTCCGCAAACGCCTTGTAGAAATCGTTGTAATACTCAAGCGATGATTTCACCACGCGCGGTTCGAGCGACGGAATGGACTTGTAGATGGAATCAATGGCGGGACGCGCCGCGACAAACCAATCCAGCGTTGGTTGCCACTGTGCGACGGTCAGGCACGGTCCACGATAAATGCGCTCTGTGACCAACTTGATGCCCAATCGCGGATCCGGCGTGGCATACCGCGGGTTTACCACACCACTCCAGTCAAAGTCATACGCGACGGTGCGAATCACGGTTGCTGTTGAATCCCGCAACAAGGCGATGTTGTGTTGCTGGGAAATTGAATAGTCGGTATTGCCAACCATGTATTCGTACAACATGGTGATCGCGAGCTGCGTTGGTTCCAGCTGATCAAACATCGCGCCCTTTGTTTTCTCGCTTGACGTCTTGAACTCCTTTGCAATCTCTGCTTCGTCTTCAATAAAAAATGCCCACGTTGTGACGTCGCCGGTTTTCGCCAACGAATCCTTGAACACTGCCTTGGCCAAACGCGTGCGAAAGTGAAACGGGCTGATCCGCTGATACAACCGGTACGCCGCGTACTCCTGCAACACGTATTGTTCGTACAGGCGGCTGCCCGGTTTGCAATTCACCGCCACCTTGAGCTTGGTGTTGCCCTGCAGGATGGTGTTGTCGGCGTCCTTTTTCCTGAACACCATGCTGAACGGCGGAAATTCGCAATTCCGCGCCTGTCGGCGAAAGTGGCCGCGTGTTTGCAGCGTCACCGGAACAGAGACAAGTTTGCCGTTGGCCGGATCGGTGTAGGTCATCAACGTGCCGTGCGGCTTGAACTTGGTACTGTCTCGATCCTTGACCAACGCGCGCAGATCAGTCGTAAACGTGACGTCAACTGGATCGGTGGAGCGAAACAACCGCTGCGCTCCGGCCCCTTCACTGCACAGGCCAAGCGCGCACAGTGCGGCTACTTCAAGCGCGACAAACTTTCGGAGAGAATTCACGTGCTGAGCTCCACGCCGCGCACGCCGGCACCGGTCACTCCGCGCAACACATCCGACACGACACCAATCGTCACCGTACTGAGTGGCACCACGCCGTATTCAAGCACTTTCATACCTTCGCCCTCCTTGGTTTTTCCCATGTATTTCCACCTGAGAAACAGACCGGAAAACTGAGGTTCGACCGCCGAGCGACACGCCTCGGTGTCTTCGGTACGTACGCGCAACAGGTGCGTGAAGTCGGCGCGCGCGGGAGTATCCGCTTCGGCGGCGTGCCGTTTGCGTCGCTTCCACGCGCGGTCCGCGAGCGCTTCGAGTTGCTCGGGGGCCAGTTCGCGCAGCACCTCATCGTCGAGCTTTGCGACAAACATTCCCGTGCGATTTGCCGATGCCAACGCGCGTTTCATTCGCTGCTCGGCCTCAACGCCTTCCAGTGCCGGTGCTCTGCCAAAATCCGAATACCAGAGCGCCAGCACCAACATGTTGTAGCCAATCGAAATGGCAAAGGCCACGGGCGGTTCAACGGCGGCTGCAAGGCCGATGCCGGTGACGACAAAAATGTTGGCCGCATCTTTGCTGTCTTCGAGGGTCGTGCGGAAACGCATTGCCGCAACTATGCCGCCCAAAGAGAACGCAAGCGCCACCGAATGTTTGACGAGCACAACCACTCCGGCCACAATTACCGGCAGGATGATGAACGTCTGCACCACCGACTGCTGATAACCTTTGCGTTGCCGAGTGTACGTGTAGATCCACGCGACCGGGAGGGCCGTGGTCAATGCCGCAAGCATCGAGATAATCGTTGGTACCAGCGCCGGCCCTTGCAATTTGCTGGATTCGATCGCGACGCTCTTGCTCCCCTCCTGCAGCGGCGCGAACGAATCGATGAGCAACGCGCCCCAGGTTGTGGGAGCGTAATCGCGAACCATGATCCAGACGACGGCGGTAAGGAGATACCAGGCCAGCGTGCGAACGAGCACACGGAAAATCGGTCGTGCGGGTGCGACTGCTTCAGCCATCTGAATCCTTGAAATCCTTGCAGGAGTCCGGCCAAAGTGCGATGCCAGCGATCAAACGGCAATAGTTGAAATAATGGGAACCGGCGGGACTTCGTGGCGGTTGCGATGTAGAATCAGTCATGAACCGAATCCAACGAGTCGTATGGGGCGCGGGGTACGCTGTCTTGATCTTCCCGGGCCAGAGCTGTTCACCAGCCGCCGCCGCACCCGTTCGGTCACCAAATGCCACCGCACCCGGCGCTGCGGCCGTGACGCCGCAGAATGCCAAGCCGACGCTCGTCGTGTTTATCACGATTGATCAGATGCGCGGTGACTATATCGAGCGTTGGCGTTCGCAATTGCATGGGGGCCTGCACCGATTTGAGACGGCCGGCGCACACTTCACACAGGCATATCACGACCACGCGATTACGGAGACGGCACCTGGGCATTCGGTAACGATGTCGGGACGTTTTCCGGTGCACACGGGCATCACGTCCAACTCGAATGGCGTTGAAGATCGCGCCAGCCCGCTCATCAATGCGCCGGAAGTTGGTGCATCGCCAAAGCGATTCATTGGCACCACGCTGTTGGACTGGATGCGCGCCAACGATCGCAATACGAAATTTCTGTCGGTGTCGCGGAAGGATCGCGCGGCCATTCTGCCCATCGGCAAAACAAAAGGCGACGTATACTGGTATTCGGCGAACGGCAATTTTACGACGAGCGAGTACTACGCGAAATCGTTGCCCAAATGGGTGCAGGATTTCAACGCGCGAAAACTTCCGGCAGCGTATCGCCGCTGGGAATGGAAACCCTTGTTGGCCGATAGTGCCTACCCCGAACCCGATAGCGTGCCGGCCGAATCACAGGGTTTTGAGTTCATGTTCCCCCACGTTGTGTACGACAGCGACAGTTTGGCCGCACTTGGTTTGGGCAACTTTCCGGTGATGGACGAACTCACCCTCACGTTGGCGTTGGAAGGTGTACAGCAGATGAAACTTGGTGCCGATCCCAATCGCACCGATTTGCTCAACATCTCGCTGTCGACGACCGATGCAATTGGGCATCGGTATGGCCCCGATTCGAAAGAATTGCACGATCAGATTTTGCAGGTCGACAAATTCCTGGGCGCGTTCATGGATTCATTGTTCAAGATGCGCGATTCCACGCGCATCATCATGACGCTGACGGGTGATCACGGCATGTCACCGTTTCCGAACGTGTTGTCAAGAGTCACGCCCAATCCCGGTGCGCAGTACGTGGATATTGGCCCCACGTGGCGGAAGGCAATTATCCGCATGAAAGCGCTCGGCGTGGATACGAATCAGGTTGATTTCGCTGAAGGGCTTTTTCTGGTGGGCGATACGGCATCGTTCGCGAAGAATAGAATCCGCGTGGATTCGATTGCGCGCGCACTCGATCTCGCGCTGATGGAAGTGCCTGGTGTTGCACGGGCCGATCTACTGCGCGATTTGGCGAAGGCCGATACGGTAAACGATGCGATTGCGCGTCGTTGGTTGCACATGTTCGATCCCAACAGTCCGGTGCGGTCGGTCTTGACGCTCAAACAATTCAATTATTACGCCGGGCTCAAGATTGCAACGCACGGTAGCCCGTGGGATCAGGACGCGTGGGTGCCGGTGGTGTTTTGGGGGGCGCCGTTTGCGGCAGGGAAGTACAATGAGCGTGTGCGCGTTGTGGATATGGCGCCCACGTTGGCCCAAGTATTGAAAGTGAAGCCGATGGAAAAGCTGGATGGCGTTGTGCTGACCAACGCGATCAAGAAATGACGCGTGATTAAAGAGCTGGCAGTTGGCCGCTCTTGAGCTGGCCGCTGGTACCTTTGGTTGCAGTTGATGTTCATGCTGGTCGCTGGCCGCTGGTACCTTTGGTTGCAGTGAAGTTTCATGCTGATCGCTGCTACCCTCGGTCGTGCATCAGGGCAGCTGTTCTCACGCGGAGCCGCGGAGACGCGGAGAACGGCGCGCGGGTGAGCAACGTTCAATGCACGTGCGACATTCAGTTTCAGGGAAACCACACACACGTACTCGGAGACGTGTCCGGTTGTCAAGAAAAATTGAATATGAATTGAAGAAGACTCGGTATTCTCGCGATTAGTTCTCCGCGACTCCGCGTCTCCGCGTGAAAAAAAGTGCCCTCACTCTTAGGCGCAGATTCCTTTTCACAAAACACAACGCGTGAGACCAGCTGTGCTGAGCGCGAAAAAACGAGACCTCACAACTACCCTCCGATATCTCCTTCACAAACCAAAACGCGCGAGATCAGCGCCTGGTTCGCCGATCCCACGCGTTCGCTGTTCCAGCGTACTCGCAGCTTACGCCAGCGTACTCATATCGATCGAGAAGCGGTACTTCACATCGCTCTTGAGCATACGTTCGTACGCGGTGTTGATCTCGTCCATGCGAATGACTTCAACATCGGAAGTGATGTTGTGCTTGCCGCAGAAATCCAGCATCTCCTGCGTTTCGGCAATGCCGCCAATGAGCGAACCGGCCATCCGACGACGCTGCATGATAAACGGGAACACGGCCGTTGGCGGATGCGGTTCGGGACTCCCACCCAACAGCACCAGCGTTCCGTCGCGCTTGAGCAAACCGATTTCTGGATTGAGATCGTGCTTGGCGCTGACAGTATCAATGATGACGTGCAGTGTGCCCGCCGCTTTTTTCATCGCGTCTGGATCGCCCGACACAATAACTTCGCTGGCGCCCAACCGCTTCGCGTCTTCCGCCTTGCCTGCGGATCTGGTGAGCAACACAACGTCCGCACCCATCGCACTCGCGAGTTTAATGGCCATGTGACCAAGCCCGCCCAAGCCGACCACACCCACGCGCATGCCAGGTCCGACTTTCCATTGGCGCAGTGGTGAAAACGTGGTGATGCCGGCGCACAACAACGGCGCGACGCCTGCCAGCGGAAGGTTGGCCGGAATGCGCAGCACAAACTTTTCGTTGACGACGATGTTTTTGGAGTAACCACCTTGCGTTGGCCGACCCGTTTCCTTCTCAATGCCGCCGTACGTTCCCGTCATCCCTTTCTCGCAATACTGCTCCAACCCCTCGGCACAGGAAGGGCAGCTTTGGCAGCTGTCGACCATGCAGCCAACACCAACCATGTCACCAACCTTGTGCGAGGTGACCGCATTTCCAACGCCCACCACCCGTCCAACAATTTCATGACCGGGAATTTGCGGATACGCAATGCCGCCCCACTCGCCCTTGACCGTGTGCAAGTCGGAATGACAGACACCGCAAAACAGAATCTCCATGTGCACATCGTTGGCACCGATGTCGCGACGCTCGAATTGCCAGGCGCGGAGTGGCGACGTGGCGTCGTAGGCGGCAAAACCTTTTGTTGGGATCATAGTCTGGAGAAAGTGGACCATTAAAAAGTATCGAACCTGGCCGATGGGAACGGGCTCGTCGAACTTGCTCCGTAGGGGTCGGAGCCTGTCCGAAAGTTAGTCGCGCGAGGGTGGTGGCGTCGCGTATTTTAAGGGGCGAAACGCAACTGCAAGCCGATCATAGCATCGTCCGTTTTTAGCTTATGCCGAGTACCGCCGTGAGAGACTACCGCTGGGAAGCGACCGATGAAACACTGAACGCCCTGCGAAAGTTGCGCGCGCCGTGGGCCGGGTATGTTGTGGGAGTGTTGTCGTTCACGGCGCAGCTGGCCGATGGCGAGGCGGTGCGCATTGAGATGGAACCGGTTGATGTGGAGGGCGTCTTCGATGCCTATCGTGTCAGTGCGACCGTCAACGCTATTCCTCGACTCTCGGAAGAAGAGCTGGACGGCGACACCCTCAAAGACTGGCCGACTTCCCCCGTTGCCGATCCTCGCTCGTTCGCGCTTGGCAACAACGAAATCGTGACGTTTAGCGGTGCAAGTTGGAGTGAACCCGCAACTGCCGACCTCGCAACGACCTTCGGTGCAGCTGCTGTGATGACGTATAGCGGCAGCGCGTCACAGCTCTCCGATACCGCCGAACTTGTGTGTATCACGACGGACGCATTTGTCGTCGCAAGTTCAACCGGTGAAGGACTCGTCATTCGCACCGGGCTCAAGCCGGAGTCGGTTCAAGTGATTGATGACCAGATCGAAGTGCGAGACTTCCTGCGTGAGCGGCACTACGCGAGTGATGACTAAGACCATGACACATTCTCAAGTACGCATTGCGCCAACGCTGCACACGATGGCTGGTGTGTATGCCTTGACACGTGAAGGTGGACCGAAGTCGCCACGGTTTGCGGCGTACGTTGCGAAAACTCCTGCCAACTGGGGATTGGTGCCGTACAATCCTATGGCGGGTGACGCCGCGCTCGACACCGTCAACGCGTTGATTGCGATCGACGCCGAAACACTCGCGCAACAATCCGCGCATCAGGTGGCCGTGCAGTGCCACTACACGGACGCAATTCTGCTCGCCATCGCAGTGCGGTCAAAAGGATTGTGGACCGATCGTGTCGCCACCGAAGTTGACGAACGAGTAACCGCGAAACCACGCGTTCCGCATCAAGGTGTGATCAGTCTCTGGTCGCGCGAAGAAAACTCAACGCAAACCATCGCGCGTGAGTCGGCCGCCGAGGCAGTGCGCGTGATGTGGCACGCCATGCATGGGGTGGCCGATACACTCAATCGTGTGTTGGCGTGCGAAGGGTTGGCGTACGCGCTTGCCGAACCGCTGGGTGGACTGGGGCCGTACGCGACGCCGATTGCACCGGAAGAAACTGTCGCAGTGATCGAAGCGTTTGAAGTACTCGGCGATAGCACGCAGGCGAGCGAAATTGCCGGTGTGCTGTATGGCGATGCTGCTGCGAAAGAGATGGGCTGGACACCACTGGGTATTCCGCAGTACGCGGGGTATCGGTGGGCCATTCAGCGGGCGGTGGGGCGTGTGGGCACAGTTGGTGCGGCCACCGTGTTGCGCGAGGGCGTCACGCCGTGACACAACAATCGTGGTGTGTACACTCACTGGCCAATGACTGACCCCAAACCATCAACTCCCAAGCGCCCCACCAGCGCCAAAGACCTCCGTCGCGACATGCGCGAAGGAGTCATGCCGGTGCGCACGTGGCGCGAACGGTTCGACGCGCTCAAGAATGTCGGACCGTTTCTCAAACTGATTTGGGGCACGAGCAAGAGTCTCACGATGTCGACTCTGCTGCTGCGCATCATTCGGTCCGTGCTGCCGGTGCTCACCCTCTACGTTGGCAAGTTGATCATCGACGAAGTGGTGCTGGTGGCGCGCACGCCGCACAATCTCGTTGGCTGGGACGCGTGGGTGAACAGTGGTTTGCTCAATCGCACCGGAGTGCTGGTTCTCAGCGAATTTGCACTGGCAATTGTTTCTGATGTGTTATCGCGCATCGTTGGATTGGTGGATGGCCTCCTCTCCGCTAAAGCCGGCATTTCAACGAGCGTGCGTATCATGGAGCACGCCGCGACACTCGATCTCGAAGACTTCGAAGACAGCGAACTGCAGGACCGCATCGAACGTGCGCGTATGCAGGCATCCAGTGGCATGGGGCTGATGGGGCAATTGTTCGGTCAGGCGCAGGAAGTGCTGACCATGGGCACGTTCGCCATTGGTTTGCTCGTGCTGGCACCGTGGCTCATTGTGCTGCTGCTGGTCACGCTCATTCCGGCGTTCATGAGCGAAGCGCACTTCAACGCACTCAACTACGCGCTTAATTTTTCACGCTCGCAGCAACGGCGCGAACTCGAGTACATTCGCTATACCGGTGCGAGCGTTGAAACGGCAAAAGAAGTCAAGATATTCGGACTGAATTCGTTTCTCGTTGATAGGTTTCGCACACTCGCCACCGACGCGTACACCGCGCAGCGCGCGTTGTCGTATCGGCGCACGTGGTGGAGCGCAGCACTCACTGGCGTGGGCACGATTGGATACTACATCGCATACGGCTACATCGTGTGGCGGACCATCGCCGGACAGTTCACCATTGGCGATCTCACCTTTCTCGCGGCGTCGTTTCGTCGTCTGCGTAGCTCCATTGAGAGTTTGCTGGGCGGCTTTACGCAGATTGCCGGGCAAGCGCTTTACCTCGAAGATCTGTTTTCATTTTTTCGAATCGAGCCCGCAATTCATTCTCCACCCAACCCCATTCCGTTTCCCAATCCCATTCGCGAAGGATTTGTTTTCGAAAACGTTGGTTTCAAATACGCCGCCGCGGAACGTTGGGCCGTTCGCGGCTTGAACTTCACACTCGGTGCAGGTGAAATACTCGCGCTCGTTGGTGAAAACGGCGCGGGCAAAACCACACTCGTCAAATTGCTGGCGCGTCTGTACGATCCGGCCGAAGGGCGCATTCTGCTGGATGGTCACGATCTTCGCGAATTCGATCTCGAAGAACTGCGCGGCAGCATGGGCGTTATTTTTCAGGACTTCATGCGGTACGCGTTCACGGCTGCCGAAAACGTGGCGGTAGGTCGCATTGAAGAACGCGACAATCGCCCACGCATTGAAACCGCCGCATCACGCAGTCTCGCCGATGAGGTCATCAAGAAGTTGCCGAGTAAGTACGATCAGGTCCTCGGCAAACGTTTCAGCAAGGGTGTCGACCTGTCGGGCGGTGAATGGCAGAAGGTTGCGATTGCACGCGCATATATGCGTGACGCACAAGTACTCATTCTCGACGAACCAACTGCCGCGCTTGATGCGCGCGCCGAATACGAAGTGTTTCAGCGGTTCAAGGAGTTGAGCACTGGAAAGAGCGCGGTCCTCATTTCACATCGCTTCTCGACCGTTCGGATGGCCGATCGAATTCTCGTCATGAACGGCGGCCGGCTTGAAGCCAGTGGAACGCACGAAGAACTACTGGCCCAACACGGTCGGTATGCAGAGCTGTTCGAATTGCAGGCGGCGGGTTACCGCTAGTTCGGTGCGTTGGTAGTTTGCTCGCGAGACGCGAAGTCCATTTCGCCTCACCAACCATCATCCAATCACACCGGAGTACCGATGATCCGTTCTTGTGCGGCCGCCGCCATCCTGCTGTTCGCCACGGCCTGCTCGGTGTCGAGCGATACACCAGCCGAAAAATCCAGCATGACTGCCGTCATGTCAGCTGGTGCGACTGTCCCGAACCGTGCAATCGAATTCATTAAGGCAACGTCGGGCCCGGTTCGCCCTTTTTCGCCAGCCGTCCGCGCCAACGGGTTTCTCATCCTCTCCGGACAGATCGGTACCGACTCGGCGGGCGTGGTGGTGACTGGTGGCATTGTGCCGGAAACCCGTCAGGTGATGGAAAACATCAAACGCGTACTGGAGCAAAATGGTTCGTCCATGGATCAGGTTGTGAAGTGCACCGTGTTCCTGGCGGACATGAAGGAGTGGCCCACAATGAACGAGGTCTACGTGACGTTCTTCAAGGAGGATCGCCGTCCCGCTCGCTCGGCCATGGGGGCGACCGGGCTTGCACTTAACGCGCGCGTTGAAATCGAGTGCCTGGCGGCGGAGAAGTGATGAGCCTCTAACGCGGGTTTCGATCGCGTAACCTTGCGCTCGCGGAGTCATCTCGCGTTCGTTGTCGCATCCCCACCGTAGCCGCTATCGCGCTCAATTCACCTTGAGATGGCGGCAAAGCCCCCCACGCTTCCAGAGGTTTCTATGTGGCGCTTTTCCCTGCCACGCAGGTTGGTAGGCAGTTCACTATTGCTGGTCGCGAGCTCGGTTACACTGGGCGCACAGACCGTCGGGAAAGTAGATCCCAGCATGGCGCGCGTTGGTCGCAATCCAAACCAGCCCATCGACACGTTATACACGCGCAAAATCAAGGAATACACCACCGAAAAGTTCTTCCTGTCGCCGTTGGTTGATTACATGCCAGCGTCGAAAACCGTGCCCACACCAATGGCCACGCTTGGTGACATTGCCGGTGCGAAGGACAAGTTGCCGTACTCGAAGGAAGTGTACGCGTACATGCGCTTGCTCGCGAAGTCGACACCACGTGCGCGCGTGTATTCCATTGGCACCACCGAAGAAGGGCGCGAGATGATTGCGGTTGCCGTCGCGTCCGAAGAGTTGATGGCCAGGATGGACGCGAACAAGGAAAAGCTTGCAAAACTCGCCGATCCGCGACTCATCAAGATGGACGATGCACTCGCGGATGCTCTCGCCGCGACGGCCGCACCAGTCTACTACATCACCGGATCGATTCACGCCACCGAGGCGGGCGCACCCACCGCGCTGATGGAATTGGCGTATCGCCTCGCGGTTGATGAGAGTCCGTACGTCAAAAATATTCGCGATCACGTGATCACGTTGATTACGCCTATTGTTGAAGTGGATGGGCGTGATCGCATGGTGGATGTATTCAACTACAAGTTGAAGCGCCCCAACGAACCCGGGCCGAGCTTGCTGTACTGGGGGCACTACGTTGCGCACGACAACAATCGCGACGCGATGGGCATGACGCTCAAGCTCACGCAGAACGTGCTGAACACGTATGTCGGATTCAAAGCGCAGGTGCTGCACGATTTGCACGAATCAGGATCATTCCTGTACGACAATACCATCGGTGATGGTCCGTACAACGCGTGGCTCGATCCAATTGTGACCAACGAATGGCAGATGATCGGATGGAACAACGTCGATCAGATGCAGCGGCTTGGAATGCCCGGTGTGTTTGCGCACGGCACGTTCGATACGTGGTCGCCGGGATACCTGATGTTTATTGCCGCGACGCACAACGGCGTGAGCCGCTTGTACGAAACGTTTGGCAACAGTGGCAGCGCTGAAACATTGGAGCGCACGCTTGGCGCTGCGGAAACAGCGCGCAGCTGGTATCGGCAGAATCCGCCAATCACTGGTCGCTTCAAGTGGTCGCTGCGCAACAACAACAATTACGAAATTACGGGTTTGCTTGTCTCGCTCAGCTACACGGCAAACACGCGCCAGCAGTTACTGCGCAATTTTTATGAGAAGAGCAAACGTTCCATTCTGAAAGCGACCACCGAAGGGCCGGCGGCATATGTGTTGCCCGCCAGTGATCCGCGTCTTGGAACGCAGGCGGATTTAATCGCCGTGTTGCAGAAGCAGGGTGTTGAAATTTCACGCGCAACTGCTGAATTCACGGTCAATATCCCGCGTCGCCCGGTCGTTGCCGCTGCTGGTGCCGGTGGTCGCGGTGGCCGTGGTGGTGGTGCCGGTGGTGCTGCTGGTGCTGGTGCTGGTGCTGGTGCTGGTGCTGGTGCAGGTGGTGCAGTTGCTGGTGCTGGTGCTGGTGCTGGTGCTGCGGTCGTTGGTGGTGGTGCAGGTGGCGCGGTTGTTGGTGCTGGTGCAGGTGCAGGCGGTGCTGTCGACGCTCCACCGGTCGATTCCACGACTCTGCCTGGAACTCCCCCTGCGCCGCAATTTGACAAGCGCACATTCCCGGCCGGTTCGTACGTCATCCGCATGGATCAGCCGTACTCGCGTATTGCCGATGCGTTGCTGGATTATCAGTACTGGGCACCAAACGAACCACAAAAAACGCCGTACGACGATACCGGTTGGACGTTCCCCGAAGGATTTGGCGTGCAGGCCGTTCGCGTCGTTGATACGACGGTGCTCAAAGCGGCTATGACGCCCGTGACCGGATTGATCCTCGGTCCGTCAGGCATTACCGGAACCGGCACGGTGTTCGCGATCAATCACAACGCCGACAACGCGCTCGCAACACTGCGTTACGCATTGAAAGATGCGGACATGCAAGCCGCCGAAGAACCATTCGAAGCGGTCGGGCAAAAATTCAATCGCGGAACCTTTGTTATTCGCGGCGTCGCGCAGGACGTACTTGAAAAGACCACAAAAGAACTTGGTCTCAAAGCGTATGCGCTGACATCAGCACCGACCGTCAAGATGCATCCGTTGCGCGCGGCGCGCGTTGCGCTGGTGCACAACTGGAGTAATACGCAAACCGAAGGCTGGTGGCGGTTGGGTTTTGATATGACAAAGATCCCCTACTCGTACATCAGTTATCAGGATCTGGCCAAGGACACCAATATCAACAGCAAGTACGATGTGTTGATCTTCACGCCAGGTGGCGGTGCGCCACTCGCGATCATTCAGGGCATGCCGATGTGGCGAAACGCAGTGCCGTGGAAGAATTCACCGGAAACGCCGAACATCGGCACGTGGGCGCAAACCGATGACATTCGCCCAGGCCTTGGTTGGGATGGTTTACAAAACGTGCAGTCGTTCGTGAGCCGAGGCGGTGTGTTGATTGGAGCAGACAATACCGCGGAGTTCCCAATTCAATTCGGCATTTCGAACGGCGTGAGCTCCGGTGCGCCGGCCAATCGTGCCGTCGTTGGAACGTTGTTGCGGACGAAGCTCACGGATGATCACACGCCAATTTCGTACGGTATCATCGACAATCTCGCGGTGTACAGTGGCGACGGTATGACACTCTCCGTGAGCAATCAGCGCGGTGGCCGCGTTGGTGGCGGCGGTGGTGGTGGTGGTGGTGGCGGCGCTGCCGCCGGTGGTGGTCGTGGCGGCGGTGGCGGAAGCCGCGCGACGGGTCGCGGAACGGCCGAAGATGTAGACGTAGTGCAGGGACGTCCGCCGATGGTTGCAACGAATCTCGATTCAGCGCCGCCGCCAACGCGTCCGGTGTCTGCGTGGCAAGTAGCAGTGCCAACGCTCGAGCAGATGAAAAATCCGCTCAACTACATTCCGCCCGACCAGCGTCCGCGCGTTGCACTTCGTTTTGCTGACCAGGCGCAGCTACTCGTTTCCGGTTTGCTTGATGGCGGCGGCGACATTGCGCAGCGACCAGTCGTTGTTGATTCGCCACTCGACAAAGGACACGTCGTGATGTTTGCGAACAACCCGATTTACCGCGGTACCACGATTGGATCGTACTTCCTCGTCTTCAACACAATCCTCAACTGGGACAACCTCGGCGCAGGACGCGTCGTTCCAGTCAGATAATTGCGCAGGGAGCTGGCGGATACGGAGACGCCAGCTCCCGGCTTTAACTGCGACGGCAACTGCAACCAAGGGTGTCCGCCGGCACCTTTAGTTATCTGCGTTCGCAGCTAGTGCCAACACGCTTCTCTCGCGCGCCAGCCACTTCCGCGGCCCATCAAACTGCCCTGTACCTCGCTGCGCCGAGTGCTCTGTTCGCGAGTACGATCGCATGCTCGCGTACGTCCGCCGGCCACGCTTGCGCGAGCTGCTCAAAGCGCTCGGCATTGTTCGCAAAGAAAGCGCGTGTGGCCTCTTCGAAGTCGGGCTGATTACCCGCCATCGTCGACATGAAGCGGTACGCCGCCTCCTGCGCCGCGCGCGCGCGATCTTTCGATTCGTACTGCTTCTTCGCTTCGTCCACAAGTTTTCTAATTGCGACGGAAGCTCCGCCTGGCTGCTTTGACAGCCACTCCCAGTGGCGCGGCAACAGCGTGATTTCGCGGGGAACGACGCCGAGTTTCGGGCGACCCGGCCCGCGCGGGACTTCGGTTTGTGTCGCAGGTGCCAGGCTTGCTGAGGGTACCGCCGGCGCCAAGCGAGCAACCACCTCCGCCGCCGTCCCACGTAGATCGACTTCCAGCGGATGGCCACTCAGATCATCAAAAATGAGTACCGGCTCCGTCGCGCCGCGGTCCGTTGCCACCTTTGCTGCCAGAACCACGTCCTGCAGACGGCCGGCCGCCAAACGGGTAAAACCTTCAAACGCTATCGAGAGCGTGTCTGCTGATCCAATCATAAAGAGTCTCCGGGTGAAGGAGGGAATATTACCCGGGTTAAATAACAAGTCAATATATCCGGATGAAAATATCATTGCGTGGCTGGACATTGGGGTGCAGTACGCGATCATTGAGTCACTCCCACCCCGGAAATCATGCGGCCTCGCTACACGCTCCTCGCGCTTTCACTTGCCGGTCTCGCTTGCGACAAAGCTGGCAAGCCCGCGGCTGCGGACTCAACGCCAGTCCAAACTGCTTCGGCGGCATCCGAAGTGATGTCTCCCGACCAGAGCTACAAGCTTGTCTTTCCTGCGCGCTGGGCCGGAGTTTTTCGCACCGACACACTTTCCACCGCAGAACGCGGAACCGCGCGGCCGGGTGCGTTGAATGTTGTGTATTTGCCGAAAGACACGGCGGTTATTCCGCAAACGCTTGTTGTTGTCGCCGTGTACGACTCAGCCGCGTGGGTGAAGGTGAGAGCAGAGGGCGGGCCACCGCCTGGTGATTCGGTGATGTCGAAAAACGGCCGAGTGTATATGGTGGCATTGCCGCAATCGAATCCGTTTACACCGGGCAGCGTTGATGCACTGAAGTTTGATTCACTGGCGCTCAAGCCGGCCGACAAGTCATCAATGATTCGCGTTCCGTGAGCACGGACCGGAACGGTTTGCCGTTCAAATCGCAGTTGATGCAGCGTCGGAAATAGCGCTACGTAACCGATGCCTCCCAGCCCACTCGCGCGATTGCGCAAACTCTGTCTGTCGTTGCCTGAAGCGACCGAGGTGGAAGCCTGGGGCGAACCCACGTTTCGCGTTCGCAACAAGTTGTTTGCGATGTTCGCAAGCAAGGACAATCATCACGGCGGCGGGCGAAATTCTGTCTGGATCAAAGCGACTCCCAGCAATCAGGCTCTGATGATTGACGCGCATCCTGATCGTTTCTTCAAGCCAGCGTATGTGGGTCCAAGCGGTTGGGTGGGTGTGTGGCTTGCTGCGGCGACCGACTGGAACGAAGTTGCTTCGTTATTGCGTGACGGCTATCGCATGACTGCGCCAAAAAAACTTGCGCTGTTGTTACCTCAGGACGACGATTGACTCTCGATTCTTTAGGAAAACATTCTGTGACGGCAACGCTGCAAGTGTGACAAAGGGTTCATTGTGACCAATATCCGCGAAAAATTTCTGGTTACTGACAATGCCGCGAAACTCAACAACGCAGATGGTGTCCAACGGAAGACGCGAGCGCATATTCGCTCAGGGGGATGACGTTTCAGGAGGACACATCATGAGTGATAACACGAACGACAAAGCTATTTCCGTTCTCAATGAATTAATTGAGACTTGCACGGATGGAGCGAAGGGATTTGCCTCGGCAGCAGAGAAGGCGGAGAGTCCCGAACTCAAATCGATGTTCGCAAAATATTCGGCACAGCGTGCAGCTTTTGCTGCCGATCTTGATGGGCAAGTGGTCAGCCTCCGGGGCAAACCTGCAGAAAGCGGGCACGTGGCGGCGGTTGTGCATCGCGGCTGGATTGACATCAAGACGGTGTTCGCGGGTAACGACGACAAAGCGTTGCTGAACGAGTGCGAACGCGGGGAAGACTACGCGAAGAAAGCTTATCTCGATGCGCTCAAGGAAGATCTCCCAGCGGATGTCCGCACCATCGTGCAGCGCCAATCGGGTGAGGTGAAAGCTGCACACGACAAGGTGCGCGACTTGCGGAATGAAGCGAACGCCTTGGCAGGGTCGTCCAGTATTCCGGAAGACACCGAGACCTCAACCGCGTATCGCAACTAACGGCGCGCAATCGGTTGAGTACGATTTCGTACGAGACCTTGGCATTTGTGTGACGGAGGCGTATTTCTGAGCGGTCGCCGCCTGGAAATACGCCTTCTTACACATACAGAACATGCCACGATACATCGCATTTCTTCGCGCCGTTAATGTTGGCGGACGCGTCGTCAAAATGGCGCAACTGAAATCCATCTTTGAATCGGTCGGTTTCTCCAGCGTCGAAACCTTCATTGCGAGTGGGAACGTCATCTTCTCCACGAAGTCCACGGCAATTCCGTCACTCGTACGGAAAACCGAAGCGGCGCTCAAGCAAGTATTGCAGTATGATGTACCCGTGTTTATTCGCACCATTGCCGAAGTTGCCGGAATGGCGGCGCGCAAGCATTCGGTATTTTCAGAATCAGAAGTCAGCGGCGCTCATTCGCTCAACATTGGCGTCTTGCATGAGCCATTGTCGCCCGAGGCACGTAAAGCGGTGACGACCTTCAACACCGATTGCGAAACGTTCAAAGCTGACGGCAACGAACTTTTCATGTTGCTGCACACACCCGTTACCAATTCGAAATTTTCCCTTACGAAATTGGAGAAGGCGATTGGCGCGGGAACAACGTTTCGCAATGTGAACACAATGGAGCGATTGGCAAAAAAATATCCGGCCAACGACGCCTGAGTGGCCGGCACGACTTCTTATGAAGACGCACGCAGCTGTGTAGAACTTCCCTAAGCCTCGTGCAGCCAGAGCATCGTTCGCAGCATCATGGCTTCGGGCGAATGCTGGTTCAACATGCCGGCCTTCCAGTACGCTTTATGGTAATCTGCCAGAATCTTGTCAGCCGTAAATGCGCCACCGCTGAAGGAAGCGAAACTGCGTGACGCACTGGATCCCATGCCGTCGCCATGTTGTATGGCACCAATAATTTTGGCTTCCTCAGACGTTGGTTTGGCCATCAAGCGATACAGCGGCCGTGACGCAGCTGCCGCATCCAGCGAATTGATTCCCATCGCGCCGCCTTCTTCGCGCATCAGTGCCGCGTAATCAAGGACGCCCTCGTGCAACTCGCGAATGGCCGCCATCTGTGTTTCGTTGTGATCCGGCTCTCCAACCACCGGCACCACAGTCGTTCCACGCTTCGCAAAGTGATGCAAACTCCCGCGTGCGCTCGTACAGATAAATTCAATGAGCTGGCGAAACTCTGATAGCGGACGAGAACGCTCGAATGGCACACCCAGCTCGCACAGAAAGCCGCGCATTGGTGAGAGGGCATCACGCTGCGAAGGCGCAAACGTTCCCAGATAGTAGCCCACAACGTCGTTGTTCACGCGCGCAATTTTCGCGGCATGATTGAGCGACTTCTGAATGGTGGCGTTCCAGCCGATGTCCACCAACGCCACGCGTTCGTTGACGCCAACAACGCGCTCTTGCCGCAAGTACTTCATCAACAAGTCGCGCTCTTCTCCGCCCCGTTGACTGATGCGCTCCAGCACCTTGGGGTTGGAGAACAATCGACTGAGCCGACCCATATCGCTGTGGCCAACAATTTCATCCGGGCTCTTGAATCCGCACTGCAGGAAAACAGGCAGCAGGTCGTTGGTGCGAATACACAACCGATCGAGGAAATCCTTGACGGGCCGTGGGTTTTCGCTCACAAACAGCTGCGATGTTAACGATGGAGCCGACGGCCCAAGCGCGGGCAGCATGTACGCGCGCCGAGAGGATTCTAACAACGACGAGGGAATTGCATCGGGATTGCCTTCCATTAACACATCGTATACGCGCTTCAATACATCACCATCGCGCAACATGAAATACGCGCGTTTGATTCCATCTTCGCGCATACGTGCCTGCAACCACCAGGTAAACCCAACCAGCAACGGGCCTGCCACACTGAATCCAAAGCGCCACCAGAACGGACGCGCCGGTTCAAACGTTTGCGATCCCCACGCCGCGAGCCCCGAGGCCAACGCCTGTTCGCGCGATTCACTGGGCGCAATGCCTTCGGGCGCACCCGCCAACGGGTGCCACACGCCATTGATTCCCGACTTCGACGGTAACACGCAGTCGGAATTCATGTTGTCGCCAACATGGATGAATTCCGCGCGATCTATTTGATCCCGCTCCAGCAATCGTGGCAAGAGCTGTCCACCGCCTTTGCTGCAGCGCTCGTCGCTCGACGATATCACGCGATCAGCCGGATTGTTGTATCCGCAGGACGCAATCAGTCGGCGCAGAAACGCGGCGCTGTGATAACTATCCGAAACAAACCAAACCGTTTTTCCATTGGCGTGTGCGCGACGATACACCTGTTGGATGAACGGATGCGTAATACACAACGACAATTCAATCGCCTCTTCGGTCGCAACCATCTGCGGAATAAGCGATGCGTCAAATCCGGCAAGCGCGGCCAGATCGGTATGAATTTCGTGAAGGGTTGCTTCACCGCTGCCCGTGGCCGCGTGCACGCGTTGACGTGCGCTGTTTTCCGCACGCTGCCTGAGTTCTGCGAAGTGACGCGAATCGCCATGCCCCTTGAACGGCGCACGGTCGGCCAAAAAAAGAAAAACATCGCGCGGTGATTGGCATTTTCGCACAATCGCCGTGTCGAAAATGTCAAACGAAATGACAGTTGCAGCTGCCCACTGCGATTCCAGATGACCGCGAAAAATCTCACCACGCGTGAGTGGACGTCCAAAACCCGGCGCTTCTGGACTCACCATTTCGCGCAACGCATCGAACACGCTCTCCACGTTTCGTGGATGGAGCGGCGGCACCTGCGCCGACCGTGTTACAGCTGCTGGCGAGAATATGTCGGCGCTGTCTTCGGCCGGAAGTGCAACGGGCAGTGAAAGACTCATACCACGCCGGCTCGCGTGAGGTACTCCCGACTCAATGAAATCACCATCGTGTTGCCCGACACGGCGCCCAGCGGAACGAGTTCAACGTCGTCATCAATTTGTGCGATGGCAAAATGCTGGAAGCCAAGAACCGAAAGCACCGTTCCCGCATTGTCGATGTCGCGCGCAAAGTCGTCATCAAGCATGGGAACATCGCCAACACGCTGCAGGCAGCGCCACGTGATTGCGCCAACGCGGCCATCGCGAATGGATGACAGGGCGCCCGCAACAATCGTGGCAACGGAACCCGCAATACCTGCATGCACAACTATTTCACGAGCATCGCTCATGCGGTTGTTCAGCAGGTCGTCAACCGTGATCGCCTCATTGACGTTTCGTACAACAGTGACGAGTTCGTCAACACCGCTGGCTTCAACGGCTACATCGAGCGCCAACACTTCGCTGGCTCTGGTGCTCACGGCACAAACGGCGGTGGCCGGAACCGGGGCCGTTGCTGCCGTCAGAATGGCAAAACCAACGCCGGGATCGAAATCAACGAACGCCATTTCTTCAGTAAGGATTTCATCGAGGAAATTGCGCAGCTCGGAATCGGCGCCGTCGTGTGACAGTTCGCTGTTGATGGCATGAACGAGCGCATCACCAGCGTCGCGCGGCAGTGCAACTACAAATCGCGGAAGTCCGTCCGCGTTTAGTGATGCGGAGGGGATCAGGGTGCGAGCGGCGTCGCCATGATTTTCAGCGAGCCAGAAATCAATGACGCGACGTTCGCTGTTCGCGTTGGCCGCGGCCGCGACTACATCAACAAATGGGGCCTTCGCAACGAGTGCCTCAAGGCGGCGGTTCGCAGATTCGGCAAAACCAGACGTTCGGAGGAGGCCGAGGAGGTGGAGTTCGCTGGCGACTTCGTCGGGGCTGGGAAACGCGCCTTGTTCGTACGTGAATGCGTTGGTGAAGGCTGAAGCGGTCATACGCAGGGGCAAAAGGAGAAGGAGGATACCCAGCCCTAATGCATGGCGTGTGCCATTCTCAAGTTGTTGTATTTCAATGACATACGATTCTTAACGCTCCAGCATTTCCCACCTTGCTCGTCCAACTTTGCCGTTTCACGGCAGGAATTGCCGCCGAACGTTGTCCCTGACCGCTCAATGCCAACGTTCTCCGCTGAATTGAGCGGTTAGCCGTTTCGGTTCGCGCGCACCGCGGCTAGGCGGCGCGCGCACGACCCCCCGCCGAGATCTCCCGACGCGCCCGCGTTATCGCGCCCGCCCAATCCCCGGCACTCGGCTGCCGGATAATCGTGACCGAGCGATACCACGGTGTATCCTCGCGCACCAACTGCCAGCGCCAATCCGGCACAAACGGAATCAAGAGGAGTGTTGGCACGCCCAACGCACCGGCTATGTGCGCAATCGAAGTATCAACAGTCACAACACGATCAAGCGCGCAAATAACATGCGCTGTGTCGATGAAGTCAGTGAGCGTTGGTGCAACGTCAACGACCGCGCCCCGCACATGTGGCGGAAGCAAGTGGAGATCGGCCGCGCGTGGTCCAACCTGCAGCGATATCCATTGTACAGATACGCCATCGAGGAGCGGTGCCAGCTGTGACGTTGGCAACGAACGCAGTTGATCGTTTACGTGCCCGGGCGATCCAGCCCATGCAAATCCTACGCGTGTGCGATGGAACAACTGATGCGGGTCGCGAAATTGATGCCGCGACGTTGACGACACAGTTGTGCCCAGGGCAGGCAGCAGGTAACTGCCGGTCGAGTAAGACGTTTCATCAAACAGTTTGAGCAGAAACGGCACGCTTAACATGGGAACATGCGCGTCGCAGCTCGGCAACACTTCACCGTCGGCGAACACTTCCGCGACGCCGTCAACGTTGGCAAACAGCCGCTTAAGCGGCGGTGCGCATCGAACCACAACGCGTGCGCCGAGTGACGCCAACAGCTGCGCGAAGCGAACGCCCTGAATTTGATCGCCCAGTCCTTGTTCGCCCCACAAGAGCAGAGTTTTTCCATTGGCGTTTTTCCCGTCCCAGGCGGGAATGCCCGCGGGTACCCCAACTTCGTGCACGGGCAGCGTACGTCGCGCTTCGTGATCGGTCCAACCACCGGCCCAGTCACCTATGGTTAATCGCAACATTCCGCGCTGCCAACGAGCCGACGCGTGTTTCGGTGACACTTTGAGCGCGCGATCATAATTGCGCAGAGCGCCCGCGTAGTTGCCGTCTGCCACCAGCAGGCGAGCCGTGTTCATCAAGGTTGGAACGTGCGAGGGCCAGCGCAGAACGGCGCGATGCAGCACATGTCCCGCTTCTTCCATCGCTCCGGTTCGATGCAGCAACGTGCCCAGCATCGATTGCAGATCGGCGTCATCCGAATGTTTTTCCACCAAGAGCCGCACCGCCTTGAGTGCAATCGCCGTGGCCCCAAGTTGCGCGGCCGCATCGGCAAGCCGGCGCAAATCGAATTCAGGAAGCGTGGCAAGTTCCGGCGTTTCGGTCAACACCCGATGCGCGTACGCGTTCTGCCCATGCGCGCCCAATGCAAACGCAAGCAACAGGCGCACGTCGATGAGCGCCGGCGCAAGTACGAGGGCGCGCTCGAAATGCCGCACGGCTTCGTCCATGTGACCGGCCTCCTGCGCATGTATTCCGGCAACACACGCCGACGCGGGATTCATGCTGGTGGACGTGATGCGGTGATCGCTCATCAGGCGGCGCGGCTCGACCAACCGCCAACCTGTTGGCTGACATCGTTCAGCGCCTGCGAAAGCGCCGTCACTACTGTGGTCCAATTGCCCGCCTGCGTTTGACGGAACAGTTGTGCGGACGGATACCACGGACTGTCATTGCGCTTGATCTGCCAACGCCAATCCGGTACAAACGGAATCAACATCCAAACCGGAACGTTCATCGCCCCGGCCAGATGCGCGACTGATGTGTCGACGGTGATCACAACATCCAAACGCGAAACCGCGTGCGCGGTGTCTTCGAAGTTGGAGAACAACGGACCAAGCGCTGCCACAGTTGGCTGTGCTTGTGCCACCGACAGCTCATTAAATGGCTCGAGTTGTGTTTCCGCGCCATCACCCTTCTGCAACGAAAACCATTCGATGCCAGGAACGTTAAACAGAGGACGCAGAGCTTCGAGTTTGAGCGAACGGTTGCGATCGTTCTGATGTTTTGGCTGTCCCGCCCACGCCAGTCCAACACGCAATTTACGATTTCCAACGGATGCATGTTCCGGCAACACCTCATTCAGGCAGGCCCGCACATCTCCGCGTGCTTGAATGTACGGCACGCGTGCGTCATCCAATGAGGCACCCAACTTGAGTACGTGCGGCACGCTCATGATCGGCAACTGCAGATCGACGGGTTCGAAATGTTCCCCCAATGCGACAATTTCGTCGGCCTGCGGGCAGTTGGCTCGCAGCAATGGAAGGAGCGGAGCACTGCATACCAACACGACCGTTCCGCCGAGCGCCTTGACGCGCGGTATGAAACGCGCAAACTGCAGTTGATCACCTAACCCTTGCTCGGGCCACAACAGCAAACGTTTTCCGTCAAACCGTTCACCATTCCAGCGCGGCTCGGGATAGCTGCGCACGGCGCCCATCTTCGCGAGTTGTACTGCACGAAATTCGTGGCCCGCCCAACCGCGTGCGAAATTCCCATGCATGAGATCTATGATGGCGCGGTTCCAGAGCGCTTCTGGATAGTCAGGGCGCGATTGCAGCGCCAGTTCCACGCTATCACGCGCGGCGTCAAACTCACCCAGGTCATGAAACGCCAACGCGCTGTTGCAGAGCGCGGAAGCGTTCGTGGGATCGATGCTGAGCGCGCGATGAAGTGCGTCCAGCGCCAACTCCGGCCGACCGGCCTCACGAAACAGTGCGCCTGCGTTCGACCAGGGGCCTGGCACATCGGGCTTTATTTTACCGGCGCGCAAATATTCTGCTAACGCGTGCGCGCTTTGCTGCGCGAGGAAATACGCATCGGCCAGGCCGAGTTGGAAATCAAAATTGTCGGGCGCGAGATCGCGGGCGCGTAACATCGGCGCAATCGCTTCCGCCGGTTTTCTCGCCTTGATGCACGCCATACCCAGCGCGTAGTGCACCGCGCTTTGTTTTGGGGCCAAGGTCGCCGCTTTCCGAAAGGCGCGCACCGCATCATCAAAACGACCCTCGTCCAACGCGCGGCGACCGCTTGTAATGGCGGTGGTGGCTTGTGGCGATACTGTGAGATGGTGGCTGGGCGGCATGAAATTCTGTCTGAACGTCGGGCGTGCCTCGGGCTGCATTATCCAGTATCGGCCGCCGGGTGCCGAAATTGAGAAGGTGGCGGTTTGGGCCGGTTTGCACGTGGCCACAATCGTCACAAAAAGTGTCCGGACTGTTGCAGTGCTCGAATGGCCCGTCACGCTCCCGGCATGTTTTCACGGGAAGCTCAAGTTCCTCCCGGTTTTGTCGAAACCAGTCTGCGACGGGAAGAACAGTCTTCTCATCGCGGAGCACGGACGCTCCAGACAAGTTTAGGGAGAAACACACACCATGCGTATTAACACGAACGT
>JBDUBA010000090.1:0-7787 GCA_040004335.1 Gemmatimonas sp. | reverse complement strand
GGGCCGGCTGTTCGTACAGCTTGGCCCGCGCGATGAGATCATCGATGCGGTTGGCTCCGTCGAGGAGCGAGTACTCCGAGTGGCAATGCAGATGAACGAACGACATAAACCAAAACTAACAACCATGCGCCTCGTGCGCCGCATCGTGGGCGGTACATTCGGATTACTTCTGTTGTTCCTTGTGCTCACGCCGATGGGTTGTTATGTGACCCGCGGCGCGTACGAGGAGGCGCGGATTCTTTCGCGCCGGAAGCCAATTACCAAACTGGTGGCCGATTCCACGACGGACAAACTGACGCGAGCGAAGCTGTCACTCGTACTTGCAGCTCGCACGTTCGCCCACGATTCGCTCAAGCTCAAGACTGGCGAAAGTTTTACGAAGTTCAGCCAGCTCGATCATGATACGCTCGTGCTCGTGTTATCGGCGGCGTATCGCGACCGGCTGGAACGACGAACGTGGTGGTTTCCCATTGTCGGTCGTTTTCCGTACAAAGGGTTTTTTGATTTCGACAAAGCAAAAAGGACAGCGGAGAGTATGCGGAAGGACGGATTCGACGTCGTGCTTGGTGCGTCGTCCGCGTTCAGTACGCTTGGGTGGTTCAATGATCCGCTCGTGAGTTCGACGCTCAAGGCCGATTCCACACTTCTCGTGAATACCGTGATGCACGAGCTGTTGCACAACACATTCTTCTCGAAGAACAACGTGTCGTTCAACGAGTCGTTTGCGTCATTTGTTGGTGCGCGTGGTGCCGAGCGGTTCTTTTTGGCGCGTGGTGATTCGGCGTCGGCGAAATATGTGATGGCCGATTGGGATGACGACCGCGTGTTGGGCGCGTTCTGGGCGCATCTGTCGCGTGATTTGCGCGCGGCCTATGACAAGTGGCCGCGTGATTCAGCCAGGGCGCGAATTGCGGCGCGTGATAGCGTGTATGTTCGGGCGCGAAAACAATTGGTGGACAGCGTTGGTCCGTTGTTGCAGACCTATCCGAAAACGTGGCCCGAACGTGTTACGCTGAACAATGCCGTGGTATTGTCGCGACAGGTGTATGCCGACGGTCTCGATCTGTTTGATGCGGTGTTCGAACGCGAGGGGCGGGATATTGTGAAGGCGGTGGCGCGAATTTCGGAGGTAGCAACCGCGGGCGGGAAGGACCCGCAGGGGGCGTTGAAGGAGTGGGTGACGGCGCATCCACGATAGTTACGCATTCAGAAGGCGAGCCTACCAATACACCTCAACGCCAAACTGCTCGGCGAACACAAAATCGGGCGTTACCAATACGCATCCGTGTTGGAGTGCCTGTGCCGCCAGCAAACGGTCGAAGGGATCGCGGTGTTCGGCCACGAGCGTACCACCAAGCACTGCGCACTTCGCGTCCAGCTCGAGCAAGCGAAAACCGTCTGATTCAACGACATACTGAAAGTCGCTGAGTAGCGTTGGCGGAACGCGCAGCTTGCCGATGCGTACCTTTGTGGCGATTTCAAATGCGGAGACTGCGCTGACGTAGATCGCACGTTCAAGGGACGTCGCGAGCGTTTTGCGAACATGTGCAGGCAACCGAGGGCTGTCAGCATGCCAGAAGATGAGTGCTGCCGTATCGAGTAGCAGGGGCAGTTCGGAAACGGCTACACTCCCCATGCGGCAGCTTCACTATCGGACAGCGGTGCAAATGCATCGTCATCAAACGAGATGCTGTCGCGAAAACGCCCTGCCACCGGTTGCGGTACAAACGGACGCAATTCAGCAACGGGGCGGCCATTCACGCTGATGACGTACGATTCGCCGTGTGTGGCAACTTCCCGCACGAGCGCGGTGAGTTTGGCTTTGGCTTCGGAGATGGGGATGTTTTCCATGGCGCGTCGTGTCGTGTCGGGGGAAGGTGGGCAGTGCGCACTGGACAAAACTAAAATGATCATTCGTAGTGGTCAAGCTCGAATGACTATTCCGAGTGACCATAAGCACTGGCGTGTTGATTGCGTGATTGGGGCGACGTGTCGGCTTTCTGCCAACTCAGCTATGAATGTGCACTACGGCTTCTTCCCCGCCGCCGCCGGTACCAACACAAATCGCGCCACATTCGCCGTATTCAAATAGACCCTCGCCGCCGCTACAAGCTGCGCCGGCGTTAACGCAGCGATCAACTGCTCCGCTTGCATCACCGTTGACGGATCATCACCAAACTCAATCTTGGTGGACAACGCCGACAACCAATATCCATTTTGTTTGCGCGCCACTTCCAACTCGCGACGCTGCTGTTCGCGCACACGCTCCACTTCCGCGGCAGACGGCGGCACACGCTTGAGCGAATCCATTTCCTGCAACACCGCCTTGTACAGCGCGTCTGCACGAGTGGGCGCAGATCCAAACTGAATACCCACCTGAAATTCCTGTCGCGGTGCACGGGAAATCGATGCATCGACACTCACACCGTACGTGCCACCCATCGCCTCGCGCAGGCGATCGAGCAAACGCATTTCCAGCAGTTGCCCCAACGACGACGCGATATAGGCCTGTTCACGCGTCCATGGTGCTTCACCGGCTACCATCATCACCGTGGTGCTCTGCGGCTCAACGCCCTTCTTCACGGTCTTTTCGACAGTTCCGTTGAGCAACTTCGGGCCAACATCGCGCGCAATCTCCTTGCGACCAGATGCAGGCAACGCACCAATCCACTGCTCAACGAGTGGCTTGAACGCGGCGACATCAATTGTTCCAACAAACACGAACGTCAGGTCGGTCGCATCACTTAACCGGTCACGATAGATCTCTTCCATGCGCGACAAATTGAGCTCCTGCAACCGCTGCACATTGAGCGGACGAAAGCGCGGGTTTCCCTGCGCAAGGGTGACTTGTACCGTATCGCTGAACACTGACTGCGGATCGGCGTCCTTGTTGGCGAGCGCCGCTGTGTACTGTTGGATCATTGACTGAAATGCCAACGTATCGGCGCGCGGCGCTTCAAGTCGTAACCAGATCAGTTGCATCATCGTCTCGAGATCTTTCGGCGACGCCGTTCCCATCAAGCCTTCGTTGAGTTCGTCAATAAACGCACTTACTCGCACGGCCTTGCCGGTGAGTTTCTTGCCGAGGTCGACCAACGAATAATTACCAAGTCCGCTGCGCGCCATCGCGTCAGGCGCTTGCTGTGCACGCAACACGTCCGCATCGGGAAGCAAACTCAGTCCGCCCGGGCTCCATGCACGCATCACGATTTCGTCGGCCTTGTAATCGGTTGGTTTGACAAAGACGCGCACTCCGTTCGACAACGTCCATTCGGTCAACCCAACGTCAGCAATCGTCCGCTCACCAACAACCTTCCCCGCACTCGGCGCAGTCGGCACCAACGCGCCCGCTGCTACATTTTCGGCATACGCGGTCACGGTTGCACCCGCCGCGCTGTTCAACACTTTTATGATGTCCATATCTGTTGGCACTGCCAAACCCGATTTTTCGGGCGAGGTGAGCGCCACCGTGCGATTTGCAGCGGTGCGCGGCTCTCGCGCAAGCGCATTCACTTCGTCCAGAGTGACCTTGGGCATCAAATTCCGAACAAGATCTGTTTCGTACGCAATGCCCGGAAATGATTCGCCGTTCAGAAAATTGGCGATGTATTGTTCAACGAAATTGTCAGAGGTTGTCTTGTCCCTTTCATCGAAGGCACGTTCGTAGCCACGCAGCAGGTTGGTACGCACGCGATCCAATTCGCTTTGCAGGAATCCATGTTGTCGCACACGTTCCGATTCAGTAAGCAACGCCTGCAACGTCTGGAGCGCCATGCCTTCTTTTGGCACCGCCGACAATACGTAGATATCCATCGATCGTACAAAGTTGCCGTGCCCCGCACCCGCGTTGAGATACGGTGCAGTGGGTTGTTGTGCAATTTCATCGAGACGCTGATTTAACATTGCGTCCTGCAACTGTTCGACCAACGAACGACGGTAGTCACCCACCGTTTTGTCCGTGCGTGCCGATTGCTGCCAGCGCACGGAAAGCTGTGTATTGGTAAGTTCTTTGTCCTTGAGAATGCTGATGCGCGTGGTATCGACGTTTGGTACGGTTGAAGCCAGGCGCGCCTTCGGCGCAAGGGCTTTGGGAATTGTGCCGAAATACTTCGAGATGAGCGTTTGCAGTCGCGCCGGTTCAACATCGCCGACAGCAACAACCGCCATGAGATCCGGTCGATACCACGTCTTCCAGAATTGACGAAGCGGTGCAGGGTTGGCCCCTTCGATGATGCTCGGCAAACCAATAGGCAGCCGATCGGCATAACGTGAGCCCGCCAAAAATATCGGCAACTGCTGATCGCGAATCCGTTCGTCAGCGCCAAGACCGCCGCGCCACTCCTCCAGCACGACACCGCGTTCACCTACAACCTGCAAAGAATCGAACGTGATGTTCGAAGCGATTTCGGAAAGGAAGAGAAAACTCTTTTCCAGGATCGCGGCGCTATCGGTTGGAACGGGAAGAATGTAGATCGTTTCGTCAAAGCTGGTGTTGGCATTCAGGTCCGCGCCAAACCGCACACCAATCGTTTCGAGATACTTGATGATTTCGGTTTTTGGAAAACTTTTCGTGCCGTTGAACGCCATATGTTCAAGAAAGTGCGCGAGTCCGCGCTGTTCGTCAGTCTCGAGCACAGATCCGGTGTTAACAACCAACCGAAGTTCGACGCGCTTTTCCGGCTTGCCGTTTCTGCGGATGTAGTAGTGCAGCCCGTTTGGTAACACGCCGGCGCGAACCGCAGGATCAGCCGGAAGCGGCGCATCAAGACGAAATGGATCGAATGAAGACGCCGCAGCTGGTGGTGGCGTCTGCGCCAGCGCACTTCGTGTCGCGGCACCCAACGCACAAAGGAAAAAGATCGCCGCGGCCGTAGCAGTTGCAATTGCTTTCCCGCACCGGGCTGCGATTGCGCACGAATTCTGGCTACGGCGCGCTCGACGGTTGGCGGCGGTCCGATGCACAGACGCAAAATGAACTACAACATTTTGCGCCCGCGCATGGAACCACCACCGCCCTCCATCATCGCCTGAAAAATTTCGGAACATTGAACGAGTTGTTGAAGTCATGACCCAAACCGACCGCGTAATAGTGCGCGCAAATCAACGTGAACAGCCTCACGAGGCGCAGGAAGCGCCTGCGGTGGTTCAATGCCAACGGTTACTCGCTGCATTGTCGCGCGTACACCCGGATCCAAAAACCGACTCAATTGTCCGTATGCGAAGTCAGCGCCGGTGCGCGTCGCGTAACTATGCAACGGATACGTGACAATGAGTTGGTCCCGCGCACGTGTCATCGCGACATATAGCAAACGTCGCTCTTCCTCAACCTGCGCTTCATCGCCGGCAGAACGGGCCATCGGAAATACACCATCAGCCGCGTGAATGACGAAGACTACGTCCCACTCTTTGCCCTTGGCCGAGTGCGCAGTACTGAGAATCAACGCGTCGTCGTCACCATCAGCACCAACCGCCAGGTCCTGCGTGTTGGACGGCGGTTCGAGCGCCAGCGCATCCAGCAAACTTTGGCGAGTTTCATAGCCGGCGGCAATCGTTTCGAGCTGGTCGAGGTCGGCCAGGCGCACATGCGAATCATCGTAAATGGCGCGCAACAACGGATCGTACAGCTGTCGCACCAGCGAGATGGTTTCGCCTGTACCCGCGGGCTCCGTTCGTTGCAATCCGCCCAACAGTGCGGCCATCGCTCGTAACCCGTCGCGCGCGCGCGCTGCGACGTGCACACTGCCGAGCACCAGCGGATCCCAACCGTGTGCCATTAATGTCTCGATGGCGACGCGTGCCGTGGCATCACCAACACCTGGCAACAGCCGCAGCAGGCGATACCAACTCAATTCGTCGCGCGGATTCTCGAGTACGCGCAGGAATGCCACCACGTCTTTTACGTGCGCCGCTTCAAGAAACTTGAGGCCACCCCACTTCTCGTACGGAATGCGGCGATTGGTCAATTCAATTTCAAGATCGGCTGACAAATAGCCGGCGCGAAACAACACCGCCATGTTGCGCAGCGCGATGCCTTCCTCGTGCAATTCTAAAATGCGCTCAACGACAAACTTCGTTTGATCGTGTTCGTCGCGCACCGTCACCAGCCACGGCGGTTCGCCGCCGGTGCGATCACTCCACAATTGTTTGGTGTACCGCTCCGTCGCGCGCGAGATGAGCGCGTTACTGGTTTCAAGAATCGGCGGAACGGAGCGATAGTTCTGCTCCAGCGTCACCACCTCCGTACCGGGAAACTGTCGCGGAAAATCAAGAATGTTTCGAATGGTTGCGCCGCGAAACGCGTAAATACTCTGCGCATCATCACCGACAACCGTCAGGCGACCGTGACCACACAACGCGCGAAGAATGCGTGACTGCAACGGATTGGTGTCCTGATATTCATCAACCAAAACATGTTCGTACAATTCGCGAATTTGCGCAGACAATACCACATCATGTTCCAGCAGCAACGCCCATGAGAGTAGCAGATCGTCGTAGTCGAGCAGATTGCGCTCGGCCTTTCGTTTGACGTAGTCGCCAAACACCAACTCAATGTCACCCGCCCATGCCAGAAAATGCGGCCATTGTTCGGCCAGAATGTCGGCGACGGGTTGTTCTGTGTTCACCTGGCGCGAATAGAGGGATTGCAGCGTTTCGGCGCGCGGAAAACGTGGGGCGCCGGCCTTCGCGACGCCGTAACCCAGTGCGGCGCGGCTCAGCCCCATGAGATCGGATGCGTCAGCGGAGTCGAGAATCGTGAAATCGGCAGCGAGGCCTGCTGCCGGACCAAATCGGCGCAGGAGTCGGTGGGCGACGCCATGAAACGTCCCACCCTGGACTTGATGCGAGGCCGGCCCGACCAGTTGCTGGCAGCGATCCAGCATTTCCTGCGACGCTCGGCGCGTGAACGTCAATAAAAGGATGCGACCGGCGGGGACGCCCCGCCCGATGAGGTGGGCGACTCGATGGATAAGGGTCCGGGTTTTCCCGGTCCCGGCACCCGCCACTATAAGAAGGGGGGTGTCGCCATGGCTGGCGGCGGCGGCCTGAGCGGCGTTAAGGGCGGGGCCGGCCGGCTTTGACGGGTCGGTGGGGGCCGAGACTTCGAGGTGTTTCGGGGTGTGGACCCATGGGGTTTCGGCCATGCCCGAACAATGACCGGCGGGGGGTCAGTTGGCGAGTCCGTCGGGCTGAGTTGGGGTTGTTAGCGGGTTCATGCGGTACGTTGGCGGTCGAAAGTTGGGTTTCAGACCAGCGGCGTGATGGCCGAGGTCGGCAAAAAGTGAGGGATTTGGTGTGACGGGGCGGGAGGAAAGGCGTCCTTTCCCGAGGGATAACGGGAGCGCGCGGCGGATTGGTGATGTGAAAGACATTACCACTAGCGTAACCGGCACAGGAATGTGATACTCCTTTTTCCTGATATGGGTGTTCTGGCTGCTTGACCGCAGCGCGGAGCGCCCATATCTTCGCCGCTTGCTATCGTACGCTGTCTGTGTCCGGTAGTGTGGGCGTTGGAGTCATCGCGGTTGTTGTGAATGCTTTCCGGCCGCTACCCGGTGGTCTTCACATCAGCGATGGTGATTTCAACGAGTCTGGATCTCCGGATGGGGACACAGACGCTTGCATGTAGTACGTCGCGCTGGGTGTTGTGCTCGGTGGCGACAGTTACCTCCACGACCTCGAAAGAGGGAGGACGAATGCATTTCTTTTCTCGGAAAAAGGCGTTGCTTACCGCCAGCTTGGCCGCCCTTGGCGGTTTAGCTGCTTGCGGTGACGACGTCACGGTGCCC
>JBDUBA010000035.1:0-25801 GCA_040004335.1 Gemmatimonas sp. | reverse complement strand
CAAAAAGCCTAACAAACAACTGCAGCCAAAAAGGCCGAAACCGACGACAGGGAGCCTAACGCTTCGCGCGCGACGTTTTCGTTCCCGATTGTACCGGCACCGGACTTGCCGGCAGCACCGTTTTCAACCAACGACCCGTATGCGATTCCGCGATGCCCACAATCTCCTCCGGGCGGCCCATACCAACCACGCGCCCACCGCCATCTCCGCCCTCAGGGCCCATGTCGATGATCCAATCGGCCAGTTTGATCACGTCCAGGTTGTGCTCGATTAACAGCAAGGTGTGGCCTTGTTCGAGCAGACGCTCAAAAACCGTCGCGAGTTTTCGGATGTCTTCCAGGTGCAAACCCGTTGTCGGTTCGTCGAGCACATACAACTTGCGCCCCGTTGCACGCGCGGACAGTGCAAGTTCGCGTGCAATCTTGAGTCGCTGCGCTTCGCCGCCCGACAACGTGGTGGCTGGTTGTCCGAGCCGCAGATAACCCAGCCCCACTTGCTGCACATGCCACAACGCCTGCGCCAGTTTGTCCTCGCGCGGGAAGAACCGAATGGCTTCGTCAATTGTGAGTTCGAGCACGTCGAAAATGTTCTTGTTGCGCACGCGTACTTCGAGCACTTCGTTTTTGAATCGCTTGCCACCACATGATTCGCACGGCATGTACACATCCGCCATGAACACCATTTCGACTTCAATGGCACCCGCGCCTTCACAGGTTTCGCAGCGGCCGCCCGCGACATTGAATGAGAAGTGTCCCGGGGTGTACCCGCGCGTGCGACTGAGGGGCGCATCGGCAAACAAGCGACGGATTTCGTCGAACGCCTTCACAAACGTGACCGGATTCGACCGCGGAGAACGACCAATTGGACTTTGATCAACCAACACGACATCGTCCACAAACTCGCTGCCGCGCAATGTCTTGAACGTGCCAACGGTTTCGCCCAGATGTTCTTTCGCGGTGTGTTCGCCTTGCAGTTTCGATTCGAGTGCGTGAAACAGAATGTCATGAATAACCGTGCTCTTGCCCGAGCCCGACACGCCGGTGACTACCGTCATCGCGTTGACAGGAACGGCAATGTCAACATCGAAAACGTTATGCGCGCTCGCGCCCTTGAGTTCAATCCAACGCGGACCAACCGCACGTCGCGCTGCTGGCATTGGAATGGTGCGGGCACCGGTCAGGTACTGACCGGTGAGTGGACTCTCGTTCGCGCGCGACATCGGTCCGGCAAACACCACCTGTCCCCCGTGTTCGCCGGCCTGCGGTCCAAGTTCGACCATATAGTCGGCAACGCGAATGGCATCCAAATCGTGCTCGACCATCACGACCGTGTTCCCGCCATCCCGCAAGCGGTGCAGCAGCGCCAGCAATTTGTCCATGTCGCGCGGGTGCAAACCAATACTCGGTTCATCGAGTACGTACAGTGAATCCACCAGCGCGGCACCCAACGCATTCGACAGCGCAATACGTTGTGCTTCGCCGCCGGACAACGTGCGCGTAGCGCGATCGAGCGTGAGGTACGTAAGCCCAACGTCGGCCAGAAACCGCGTGCGCGAACGGGCCTCGCGTAGAATCGTATCCGCAATTGCCGTTTCCGTTGCCGTAAGCGGAACGTTATCCAGCCAGTCGCGCAACATGTGAACGGGTAACTGTGCCACGGCGGCAATTGTGCGATCACCGACACGCACCTGCAGCGAATCCGGCTGCAGCTTTGCGCCGCCACACGCGCCACACGTCATCGCGCGCTGATATTTGCGCAGGAAAATGCGGATGTACTGCTTGTACTTCTTCTCTTCAAGTGCTTCCAGAAACGGAAACATGCCCGTGTACGCGCGCGTTTTTGCACGCAGAAATTGTCGGCGCGCATCGGCACTCAATGATTTCCACGGCGTGTCGGCCGAGACGCCAATTGACTTCGCGAACTCCACAACCTTGCGTCGCTGTGTTTCGTAACGCGGCGCCATCCACGGATCGACGGCGCCTTCGCGAACCGAACGCTCTACGTTGGGCACAATCAACGACTCGTCGTACGCGAGCACCGCACCAAACCCGTTGCACACCGCACACGCACCCTGCGGGTTGTTGAACGAAAAAAGTTGTGGCGTTGGAGCCGGTGCGCGCGTGCCATCGTTTGGACATTCAAAACGTTCGGTAAACGCAAGTCGTGTCACCGCCTTGTCCTCATCGCCACGAGCTTCCGGTGGCGGCACAATGGCGGTGGGAAACAGAATGACCGCATCACCGTCACCTTCGATAAACGCCGCTTGCACCGCTTCCGCCACGCGAGAACGCGCCGAGGCATCAACGACGAGGCGATCGATAACGATCAACACGTCTTTGGTCGTTCCGAGATCAATCTTTGCGTCCGCCAACTCGTCAAGGTGAATCATCCGCTCACTCACTGCCACGCGCAGCAAGCCGCGCGCGCGCAAATTCTCCTCAATCACGGCGTGCGTCACTTCGGCCGAACGAATGAGCGGGCACGCCACCGCGAACCGCGTTCCCTCGGGCAACGACAACAACACATTGGTGACCGATTCAACCGTAGCCGGTCGCAGTTCACGACCACACACGCGGCAAAACGTACGACCAACGCGGGCCCATAGGAGGCGCAAGTAATCGTAAATCTCAGTCGCGGTACCAACCGTCGACCGCGACGTGCGCGTGGGATTTTTCTGCTCAATTGCAACCGCGGGCGAAATGCCCTCGATGGAATCGACCAGCGGTTTCTCCATCCGCTCCAGAAACTGTCGCGCGTAGGCCGACATCGATTCGACGAAACGGCGCTGCCCTTCGGCGTACAGCGTGTCAAAGGCCAACGACGATTTTCCGGAACCGGAAACGCCAGTGATGACCGTCAGCGACTGACGGGGAATTTCAAGGTCAAACCCCTTGAGATTGTGCTGGCGTGCGCCGCGAATGACGATTTTGTCTTTCACAGGGCGACGGCAGAGATAGGGGTGCGGGGGCGGCCCACGGAGCAGGCGACTTGTCCAATAATCACCCCGAATACTAACCGAACGCATCGTTAGATTCTTGGCCATGCCTCCCGCACCACCCATCGAAGACGAAGCACTCGGCAAAGCCTACGACGCGCGACTTGTTCGTCGGCTCCTCCGTTATGTGCGTCCGTATCGCTCGCTCGTGGTGGCCGCGCTGCTACTGATCGCCATCGAATCGGGAATGCAGCTGGCCGGACCACTGTTAACTCGCTGGATGATCGACACAGCATTGCCGGCAGGCGATCCGGCACTGGTCACGAAAGTTGCACTGCTGTTTGCGGCCTCATTGCTGGTGGCGTTCGGGGCGTCGTATGGCGAAACGATCTTTACGAACCTCCTCGGCCAGCGCGTCATGCGCGACCTGCGCGCCGAGTTGTTCGCGCATTTGCAGCGATTGCCAATTTCGTTTTTCGACAAGACACCCGTGGGACGGCTGGTTACACGCGTCACGAGCGACGTTGAAGCACTGAACGAACTGTTTACATCGGGCGTCGTGGCCGGTTTGGGCGATCTGTTCACGTTGCTCGCGATCAGCATCGTGATGCTAACGATCGACTGGAAACTGGCACTCGCTTCGTTCTTCGTAATTCCACTGGTGTTCATCGCGTCGCGCGTTTTCCAATCACGCGTGCGCTCGGCCTACCGGGACATTCGGACACGACTGGCGCGCGTGAACGCGTTCTTGCAGGAGCGATTGTCGGGTATTCGCGTGGTGCAGCTCTTCGGACGCGAACGCGATGAACTCGCACGTTTTGACAAACTCAATGACGCACATCTGGAATCGCATCTCCATTCAATCACCATTTATGCGCTGTATTTTCCAGTCATCGAATTTCTGACCACGCTGGCGCTGGCCAGTCTCGTGCTGGCGAGCGGCTGGCGCATGGAAAACGGTGTGCTCACCATTGGCACGCTGGCCGCATTTCTGCAGTTGGTGCGACGATTCTTTCAACCGCTGCAGGATCTGAGCGAGAAGTACAACATCCTGCAGGCGGCGATGGCGAGTTCCGAGCGCGTGTTTGCAGTGATGGATTTGCCCACGGCGCCTGGTGTTCAGGAGACGCCCGATCGCGAGCAGCAGGCGGCCACGCTTCGGGCGGAAGGCGTCACCATCACGTTTGACGATGTGTGGTTTGCCTATGGTGTTGGCGGGGTGGCCGACGATTCGGTGCACGGCGTGAATGATCCGGACACAGTGCCGTCAACCCAAGTGCCGATCAACACACAGATCAAGGCACCAGGTAACGCGCCCGGCACAGCGAACAGCGGTGCGATCAACGCGCCTGGCACGGCGATCAACGGACCGATCAACGCGGCCGGCACAGCGAACAGCGGAGCGATCAACGCGCCCGGCACGGCGATCAACGGACCGATCAACGCGGCCGACATGTTGAAAAAAGGTGCGGAAAACGATGCGGAACCGCGCTGGGTGCTGCACGGAGTGAGTTTTGAGGCCCGCCCAGGTCAAACCGTGGCGCTCGTTGGGCACACCGGAGCGGGAAAAACCACGATCGTCAATCTGCTCCTGCGATTTTACGAACCACAGCGCGGGCGCATTCTGATCAATGGACGCGATATCCGGCACGTTCCCGTGGATGTCCTGCGGTCCCTGATTGGTTACATCCAGCAGGACATTTTTCTCTTTGCGGGCGATGTTGCGTCGAATCTTCGATTGGGTGCGATGATCTCAGACGAGGAGCTGGAACGGGCGGCCGACCGGGTTGGTGCCACTCGGGTGATCCAGCGCCTGCCTGGGGGATGGCGGCACGAATTGGCGGAACGAGGGGCGAGCGTCAGCGTTGGTGAGCGCCAGCTGCTGGCCTTTGCTCGCGCTGTTGCGGCCAATCCGGCGCTGCTGGTGCTGGACGAAGCCACGAGTGCGGTCGATTCTGAGATCGAAGCCGACATTCAGTTTGCGGTGGCCGAGCTGATGCGAGGGCGGACCACGATTGCCATTGCCCACCGCCTCAGCACCATCGTTACTGCGGACGAAATTCTCGTGCTCCATCACGGCGCCGTGCTGGAACGGGGCACGCATCGAAGCCTTCTGTCACTTGGCGGACTATACGAGCGGCTGTTCCGGCTCCAAGTTGGGGACACGACGCGGGCGGCCGAGGCGCAATCAGTTGCAGTTTCTAACGTTCCCGAGAGTGTGAGCCGCTTGCCAACGGGCGCGACGCCCGGGTAGCTTCGACCTTCCGCTCAAAGACCACTCCAAGGCACTGCTCCACATATAAATACGTGCAGCTTTCGGTAGCCGCCGCAACTGATGTTGGGCGCATACGTGCAGGCAATGAAGACAGCCTTTACGCCGACGCCGATCCAGAGCGTGGGCTCTTCATCGTCGCCGACGGTATGGGTGGTCACGCTGCCGGCGAAATTGCCAGCGAGATGGCCGTGCAAATTGTCGCCAAGGAAATGGCGCCCGTCCGCAGTTTGGCTGGCGACGAACCACTTACGGCTATGGCCGCCGCGTTGCGCGCTGCCAATCGTGCCATTTTCGAGCGAACGATTGTCGAAGCGGACAAGCAAGGCATGGGGACGACCGCTTCCTGCCTGATGCTCGGCAGTGGTCGTTATGTGATTGGCCACATCGGCGACTCCCGCATTTACCAGATGCGCGACGGAGTGTTCCGTCAGGTCACCAAAGACCATTCATACGTGCAGGAACAGGTCGACGCCGGTTTCCTCACGCCAGAACAGGCGCGATATCATCCGTACAGCAACGTGATCACCCGTTGCGTGGGTGCCAACGCCGCGGTCGAGGCCGACGTGATGCATGGAGAGATCAAGCCGGGTGATCTGTATCTCGTGGCATCCGACGGGCTGACCGGGATGGTGGAAGATCCGCAGCTCAAGAAAATCATGGAAACCAAGGCGACGCCTGGTGCGATGGTGAATTCCATGATCAACGAGGCCAACAAGCGCGGCGGGTTGGACAACATCACAGCAATCGTGGTGCAAGTGCTCTCGCTCCGGCCGCCCAACACGGGCGAAATGCTCGCGGCGACCAAACCGTCGCTGTAACGCCCCGTGCCCGACGGAGCGGATGCGCCGACTGGTGTATCGAGTGACGACAGCGCAGTGGAAAGTGTTGGCGATGTGTCCGTCTTGTACCTTGGCAACATTCTGTACGCCATTGAGCGTTGCGCTCTGAGTCTGGACGGTGAGGATCGGCGCGCCGATGCCGCGTTTTACCGGGGTATTGGCCGCAAACTCGCCGACGCGTATGGGCGAGGGAAACAACAATAGGCGGGTGTTTTAGTAGTGATTGGAATCGGCGTACCACACCGCGGCTGAGCGTGCCACTTTTCTCAGCCGTTTCTGCACTCTGATCGCTTCTCAGCATTCCGGCAGTTCGCTGTTCTCGGCCTTCTCGTCACGTCTCAGTGTCCGGCAGTTCGCTGCTCCACGCAGATTGTGAACCCGTCCCAGGCATGTTCCCTCAACACTTGATTGAATCAACTGTTGAGGGTATGATGAGGCATGACAGCCTCCGAACTCGATTTTCTGCAGGGCACGCTCGACGTGCTCGTGTTGCGCGCGCTTTCGTGGGAGCCGATGCACGGCTACGCCATTGCGCGGTTTATTCGACAGGGTTCTAACGAGACGTTTCGCATTCTCGATGGCGCGTTGTACACGTCGCTGCATCGGATGGAAGAGCGAGGATGGGTCGAGTCGGAGTGGGGCACCTCCGACAAAGGCAAACGCGCCAAGTTCTACATACTGACTACGGCAGGTCGTCGCGCGCTCAAGAATGAAGCGAGTGCGTGGGACCGGTATGTGCAGGCGGTCGCGGGTGTGATGAGCGCGAAAAAGCCGGAGCCGGCGACGTGAGCGCGCGAACGCAGACGCATAAGTCGCGCGGTTCGTGGCAGAGAGGCTGGCGTCGGCTCACACGGATCTGGCGTTCAGATACCGTGGCGAACGTTGATGACGAACTACGCTTTCACTTCGAGCAGAAGGTGGCGGAGTTCGAAGTGCAGGGGCTGACGGCGGTGCAGGCGCGCGTGCGCGCGGACGAAGAATTTGGCGACCTCAAGTCAGTGCGCGATTCGTTGACGGAAATTGATGGTCGCGTTGCGAAAAAGCAGCAGCGAGCGGAGTGGTGGGAAAGTATTGCGCAGGATTTCAGGTTTGTGCTGCGATCACTGCGCCGAGCTCCGATTTTTACGGCCACGGTTGTTGTTACGCTTGCGCTCGGCCTTGGCGTTAACGCCTCCGTGTTCACGTTGCTTGATCAATTATACGTGCAGCCGCCCGCGGGAATGACGAATGCGGCAAACGTCCATCGCCTCTATCAAACCGCGATCAATCGCGGCGAGCCGTACGTACGTAATCACTACTCCTACAAGGAAATTCGAGCCCTGCACTCCATTTCAGTGGAGGGTGTTTCATTCGCAGGATATTCGCTGACGAAGACGCGGCTCGGCCGACTGTCCGACGGTCCGGAAATTGAAGGTGACTACGTCGAAGGCGATTACTTTCGCGTGGCTGGCGTCGGACCGGCGCTCGGACGTGTGTTGCTTCCTGCTGAAATGCATGCCGAAGGGTTGGATGCCGTTGCTGTTATCAGTTACTCGCTCTGGCAGCGACTGTATCGTGGTGACTCGAGCATTGTTGGTCAGTCGCTCGATCTTGGGTCACATCGATTTGTGATTGTTGGTGTCGCCGCCGAACATTTCCGCGGTATGGACATGAGTGTCAGCGACGTTTGGTTGCCGCTCAACACCATCGGAGTGTGGAAAGACCGAAAATCCGACTGGTACGAAGACGGCAACTTCAATGGCATCAAAGGAGTTTTTCGAGCTTCGAGCGGGCCAGGCGCAACCGCTTTCAATTCACGCGCGACGCTCGAGCTACGCAAGAAAGATGTTCGACTGCTAAAAGATTCGATGTCCACGACGGCATTGGGATCGATCAATGTCGCGCGCGGCGACGCGTATCACGCCAAGGAACTGACCATCTCCACTCGGTTGGCGGGAGTTTCATTGGTTATTCTGCTGATCGCGTGCGCAAATGTGATTAACCTGATGTTGGCACGGTCCGTTGCGCGTGAACGCGAAATTGCCGTCAGGCTCGCACTCGGTGTGAGTCGCGGGCGCCTGCTCACGCAGCTGATGTTGGAGAGCGGAACTTTGGCGGTTCTCGCTGGTGCCGCATCAATGATTGTTGCATACGTCGGAACCACCACCCTGCGTAGCTTGTTGTGGCCAGAGGTTCAATGGGGCGCTGGAGTTATCGATCAGCGTGCAATTCTGTTCACCGTTGGTCTGTCATTGATTGCGGGATTCGCCACGGGGTTGGTTCCGGCGCTGCAGGCATCACGACCATCGCTCACAAAGGGCTTGAAGAGTTCTGTTCGTGACGGCGGAAACAACCGTTCCCGATTGCGCGCTTCGTTGTTGATTGCACAAGCGGCCCTGTCGGTGGTCCTTATTGTTGGAGCGGGAGTGTTTGTCAACAGCTTGCGCAGTATTGAAGCGGTCGATTTTGGATACAGCACTCGCAACATGTTCTTTGTGTCGGTAGGGTCGGATCGAGAATTGAGTGACCGAAGAAAAGAGATCGAGCGACGATTGCCCGAGGTTGCTGACCAGTTGCGCAATTATCCCGGCGTCGACGCGGTAGCGGTTTCAGAGGGCACGCCGATGTACAGCATTTCCTGGAGCGAATTGCACTTACCAGGACGCGATTCACTTCCACAAGGCAAAGGATCGCGCGATCGATTCTTTGACGCGGTGTCGCCCACGTATTTCGCAACAGTTGGCAAGCGCGTCGAAAAGGGGCGCGCATTCGCGGACAGCGACGTGCAAGGCGGAGAACCCGTCGTCATTGTGGATCGCTACATGGCCGAGGACTTCTGGCCCGGCGAGGATGCATTGACAAAGTGCGTGATTGTTGGGAAACTGGACACGCCGTGTCGTCGCGTCGTTGGTGTTGTAAGCCCATCGCACCACACATCGATCATTGAAGACCCGTCGCAGCACTACTACATACCGTTGGCTCAGGCTGAGGGTTTGGGAGCGGCGGGCACGATTGTGGTGAAAGCAGCGAATGCCGAGGACATGGGCCGAGTGCGAGTCGCGGTTGCGCGTCAGACGGCGGTGATCCTGGGAGACTGGTCGCGGCCCCGCACAAAGTCAATGGACGAAATCATGGCCGACGACCTGCGCCCCTGGCAGGTTGGCGCAAGCTTGTTCACGATTGCCGGAATTCTTGCGCTGATTGTTGCGGCCGTGGGTGTGTATAGCAGTCTGGCGTACACTGTCAGTCAACGCACACAGGAGATGGGCGTTCGCGTGGCGCTCGGTGCCAGTTCGGCGAACATCATACGACTTGTCGTTGGCCAGAGCGTGGCGGTGGTTGCAGTGGGCGTGAGCTGCGGCGTTCTGGCGGCGCTCGCGCTGGGCAAAGTGGTCGCGTCGATGTTGTATGAGACCTCACCGCATGATCCGGCTGTGTTGATCGCATCGACGCTTGTTTTGCTGGCGGTTGCGGCTTTGGCGTCTTCAATTCCCGCCTGGCGCGCTGCGCGCGTCGATCCACTTACGGCGATGCGGGCGGAATAGAGCAATGACGTTCAAAAAAGGTTGGCGCCGTTTTGCGCGCATCTGGCAGTCAGATACTGTCGCAAGAGTTGACGAGGAACTGGGGTTTCATTTCGAGCACAAGGTGGCCGAGCTGGAAGCGCTGGGACTGTCGACTGCGCAAGCGCGCGCGCGCGCGGAGGACGAATTCGGCGATGTGGCGGTGACAAAAGATTCGTTGCGCGCGATCGATCGTCGGATGGTGTACAAGCAACAACGCGCGCAGTCGTGGGACAGCGTTGCGCAGGATTTACGATACGTGGTACGTGCGTTGCGGCGATCGCCGGTGTTCACGGCGACCGTGGTTGTTACGCTGGCACTCGGGCTCGGTGCGAATACCGCAATTTTTTCGATATTAAACAGGCTGTATTGGCAGACACCTGTTGGTGTGCCAAAGGCCAATGAGTTGTACCGCGTATACGATCGTTTTCGAAGTCGTTCCGCGCTGCTGACGATGGCTGCTTTTGACCATCCGATGCTGCTGCGGCTTCAGGACGTCGCGCCGCCAGGTGTGCGAATTGCCGGTTATACCCTGGATCAACGACGCATTGGACACGGTCTGGACGATCCAACGGTCCAGGCAAATTTTGTGGTGGGCGACTATTTCGGTGTGGTCGGTGTGCGACCGTCGCGCGGACGCTTCTTTAGTGCAGACGAGTCTGACATTCGCCGCACGGACCTTGTCGCCGTTATCAGCGAGCACTTGTGGTCGACCCGATTTGGCGGAGACCCCGATATCATTGGAAAGCAGATCGACGTTGGCTCGCATCGGCATACGATCATTGGCGTGACGGGTGGTGGCTTTCGCGGGGTCGAGCTGAATGCAACTGACGTGTGGGTTCCGCGCGGTACGCAGGGAAAGTTGCGAGACCGAGCTGCGGACTGGTACGAACAGTTGGTCGGCGTCACAAACATGCGGCTGATTTCGCGCGTATCTTCACCTGCACTGGTGCATGAGTTTGATCTCCGGGCAACCCAGGGCGTTCGCGCGATGTCGAAACGTGACACGTCGAGTCTGATATTTCTTGGGTCAATCATCGATGCGCGGGTCAGCGATTCGCGCAAGAGTGAGCTCGCGATTTCAACCCGTCTCGGCGGTGTGGCAATCGTTATTCTGCTCATCGCTTGTGCAAACGTCGTGAACCTGCTGCTTGCGCGGGCAAGCGTTCGCCAGCGTGAAATTGCGTTGCGCCTCGCGCTTGGAGTAAGCCGTCGCCGACTCATCATGCAACTCATCACCGAAAGTGGTGTTCTTGCGTTCGTTTCTGGAATTGCCGCGCTGGCCGTTGCGTACGTTGCTACGAATACGTTGCAGCACCTCTTGCTGCCGGGCGTTGAATGGAGTGTCGGAGCAATCGACTCGCGCGTCATTGCCTTCACGTTTGCGATGACACTGCTGACCGGGTTTGTTGCGGGGCTCATACCCGCCCTGCAGCTCACCAACCCGAATTTGTCAGGCGCGCTTAAAAGTTCGGTGCGCGACGGTGGTGCACGGCGATCGAAGCTGAGATCTGGACTACTGGTGGCGCAGGCGGCGCTTTCGGTGGTGCTGCTGGCCGGCGCCGGCGTATTTGTGAAGAGCATGCAGGGTGTCGAAGCCATCGATGTGGGATACGACACGAGTCAGTTGGCTTTCGCACAAATCGGTTACGACCATGAGCTGGAAAACCGATCTGCGGAAATTGCGGCACGTATGCCGGAAGTCGCGGAACGGTTGCAGCGCATACCAGGCGTCGAGCACGTTGGCTTGACCGACGTCACGCCAATGAACGGCGTGAGTTTCGGTCAGCTGTTTCTCCCGGATCGCGATTCGCTTCCCGGCGGCAGGCGCGAGACACCATTTCGCTATGTCGTCTCGCCAGAGTTCTTTCGGACTGTCGGCATTCGTGCGTTGCGCGGACGTGTGCTGAATGACTCGGACAAATTTGGGACTGAGCCCGTCATCGTGATTAACCAGGCGCTGGCCGAATCGTTGTGGCCCGGCGAAGATGCGCTGCAGAAGTGCATCATTTTCCAGAAGCGGCAGAACGCGTGTCGGCGCGTTGTCGGAGTCGTGTCCAACGCACATGTGGACACGTATCTCGAGAAAAACGCGGCGCGTCTTTATTATTTGCCTTTCGCGCAACTCGCGCCCGATTTTCTTCCCGATGTCATTGCCGTGCGAGTGATGCCGGGTGCATCGGTTGGCAGTGTAAGCGCAACAGTGAAGCGTGAACTGGCGGCGGCTTACGGAGCGTGGGCGCGGCCTGAAATCACGCTGATGGAAGACGTGGTGGCGCCCGATCTCCGTCCCTGGCGCGTTGGCGCGCAACTCTTTACAGCGGCAGGTTTGCTCGCACTGCTGGTAGCGGCCGTGGGCGTCTATAGCAGCATGGCATACACGATCAGTCAACGCACGCAGGAGATGGGCGTGCGCGTGGCATTGGGTGCGGCAACACAGGACATTGTACGTCTTGTGCTGCAGGAAGGAGTACGCGTGGTCATGTTGGGCGTGGCAATCGGTGTCGTTGTCGCGCTGGCGCTTGGCTCGCTGGTTGCAGCGATGTTGTACAACACGTCACCTCGCGATCCAGGGGTACTCGTGACTTCCACAGCCGTCTTGTTGGTTGTCGCAATGCTGGCCTGCTTAATTCCGGCCTGGCGCGCGTCGCGCGTCGACCCACTCACTGCGCTTCGCGCGGAGTAACGACATGATCGTCAAAAGTGGATGGCGTCGGTTGATGCGCATCTGGCAGTCCGACACCGCTGCAAGGGTTGATGAGGAGCTGCAGTTCCATTTCGAGCACAAGGTTTCCGAGCTCGAAGCGCTGGGTTTGACGACTGCGCAAGCGCGCGCGCGCGCAGAAGCGGAATTTGGGGATGTGGCCGTGGTGAAACACTCACTGCGTGAAATTGATGGCCGCATTGTGCAACGGCGGCGGCGGGCCGAATGGTGGGAGAGTGTTGCGCAGGATTTGCGGTATGTCGTGCGATCACTTGGACGTGCACCAATATTCACCGCGACTGTCGTGATTACGTTGGCGTTGGGACTTGGCGCGAACGCTGCAATCTTTTCGTTTCTTGATCGGCTGTTTCTGCAAACACCACAGGGTGTGAGCAATGCGGGCACCTTGCACCGGTTGTATATCGACGCCAGTGCCAGCAAAGGATCTGGCACCCGCTCGGAATTCAGCATTCCGGAAATACGCGGAGTGCGTGACGCTGCGCCTGCCGGTGTCGTGTTGACGGGCTACAATACCGACAAAGTATTGCTGGGTCGCACCAACGATGCGCCGGACGTGCGCGCGACGTTTGTCGAGGGTGACTACTTTGGAGTGCTTGGGGTGCGACCGATTCTGGGGCGTACATTCTCGCCCGACGAATATCGCGTTGAAGGCCAATCGATGGTCGCAATCATCAGTCATCGGTTGTGGCAACAGCAGTTCAGCGGCGATGGGAACGTTCTTGGGACAGAGCTCGACCTGGGGTCGCATCGTCACGTCATTGTTGGAGTGGCCCCCGAGGGTTTTGGGGGGCTTGATCTCAATGTGAGTGACATCTGGGTACCGAGGAACACCGAAGGTGCTCTGATGGGTCGTGCCGGCAATTGGTACACACGGAAAGATCAGATGAGTACACAGGTCGTAGCGCGCATTCCAGACGCCGCCGGTGCGCTCGCTTTCAACAAAGGCGCTACGCAGGCAATTCGGGAAGTTCGCGGGATGAATGATTCACTTGGGACGCTGCGGATTGCGTCAATTATTGAAGCTCGTGGCGGTGATACGAATCAAAAGGAATTGGCGATATCGACACGCCTGGCCGGCGTTGCCGCCGTCATTCTGCTCATTGCATGTGCGAATGTTGTCAACCTCCTGTTGGCGCGCGCAGGCTCGCGTCAGCGCGAAGTTGCACTGCGGCTCGCACTGGGCGTGTCGCGTCGCCGGTTGATCACGCAAGTATTGATTGAGAGCACGGTACTGGCACTCCTTTCGATCGCGGTGGCGTTAGCCGTTGCATTTGGGACGGCCACCGCGCTTCGAACACTCCTTATTCCGGGAGTAATCTGGGACAATTCCGTCGTGAATGAGCGTGTGGTGTGGTTCACGGTAGTCCTGGCGCTATTGACCGGATTGACGTCGGGCATCATTCCCGCATGGCAGACCACACGCCCCAATCTGTCCGGCGCGCTCAAGGCCTCAATACGTGATGGGGGTCGCCGACGTTCGGCAACGCGCGCCATGTTACTCGTTGTGCAAACAGCGTTATCGATCGTGCTTCTTGCTGGCGCTGGAGTTTTTGTGCGCAGTCTGCAGAGTGTGCAGGGGATCAATCTTGGTTATGCGGCCGACGGATTGGTATACGGCGACATTCGGTATGACCGTGATTTGCAGGATCGCGACGCCGAAATTCAGCGCGGGTTGCCCGAGGCTGCCGCGCGCCTGCGAAGGATGTCCGGGGTCGAGAGTGTTGCGCTGTCTGGTTACATCCCGATGAACGGAATGAGCTGGACGAAATTATTTCTGCCTGATCGCGACTCATTGCCTTCGGCGGGCGGAATGGAACGTATTGTTTCGCAGGTATCTCCAGAATTTTTCAAAACGACGGGCGTGCAGATTTTGCGAGGACGCGCGTTCACCGACCAGGATGTTGCCGGTCGCGAGCTCGTCATCGCCGTCAACGAAACGATGGCGAACAATTTGTGGCCTGGGGAAGACCCGCTGGCGAAGTGCATCATCCTGGGTCGGCGAGAAACGCCGTGTCGCCGGGTGGTTGGCGTAGTGTCGCCCGCGCATTTTGGCTCGCTGATCGAAGGACCGTCGCAATTGTACTATTTGCCGTTGGCTCAGGCCGGCAACAATGGCAGCCAAGGCAACGCGACCGCAATTGTCGTTCGCGCGGCACCAGGGAAGTCAGGCGCGGTAAGTCTCAAAATGAATAACGAGCTGTCATCGTTCTTTGGATTATGGGCGCGTCCGAGAACGCGAACCATGGGCGAGATGCTCGCGCCGCAGTTGCGTCCGTGGCGTACGGGCGCGGCGCTGTTTGCCGCCGCAGGAATACTGGCGCTCCTGGTCTCGGCCGTTGGCGTCTACAGCAGCATCGCCTACAGCGTAAGTCAGCGCAGTCAGGAAATGGGAGTCCGCGTGGCGCTTGGCGCGAGCGCGGGCAACATCATGCGGCTTGTCGTGCGCGATGGTGTTCGCGTGGTAGTGATCGGAGTGGCGCTCGGATTGATGCTGGCACTCGCACTGGGCAAGGTCGTTGCATCAATGCTGTACGAAACGTCGCCGTGCGATCCATTCGTACTCATTGCGTCAACCTTGACGCTGCTCGCCGTCGCGGTCGTCGCATGTTCCATTCCGGCGTGGCGGGCCTCGCGGGTAGACCCACTCGACGCCATGCGCGCGGAGTAGCGCTTTCCGCGAAACATCGCGTGTGCATTTGTGAAGCCCTAACACACCAAGGTGACTGATGCAAATAGTTGTCGGAACATCCAGACTCGCCGTCCTCTGTGTCGTGGCGATGTCCGCGGCGCTCTCGACGAAATCGGTGCAGACGCAATCCAAACCTGCTGAGTGGCGGCTAACGCAAACAGCGGCTGTTGGAGACGGTAGCAACACCGTCATACTTGAAGATGTATTATCCGTTCAACTGCTCAAGAACGGTCGCGTTGCTATTGCCGATGCAAAGGCGAAGAGTGTGGTCGTCGCCGACTCCATGGGACGAGCCTTGCCGGCGCTTGGTCGCACTGGTGCAGGTCCGGCGGAATATCGATCTCCACAAGCGCTTGCAACCATTGGCGATACCATCGCCGTGCTCGATCCGGGCAACGCGCGCATCGGACTGTTCAACACCAAAGGCGAATGGCAAGGCGAATGGCGGTCGCAACCAATTACGGGGGACGCGGGAGTTCGGCTGTTCCGCGTGTCGAGCGGAGAGTTCTACAACTACGGTTATCGTGTCGAAGGCAAGAAAGCGCTTACGATATTCATCCGGTTTGACAAGGGCGGGCCGCAGGACACGATTGTGCCAAGCGATTTGCCGCCACCACCCGGCGTGATCACGTGTCACACCGAAGATCGTCGCATCTGGTCATTCAGTTCGGTGTTTCAGAAGAAACACCTTCGCATTCCGGGGCCTGGCAGTTCCATTCTCGATGCGGAGACCGATAGCTATCGCATTGTCCAATCCAGCGCCGGCAGTACAGCGACAACAACATTTGTTGGATCGGGAATTCGCGCGCCGCTCGGCAACGCTGAATGGGATAGCACGACCGCCGGATTTCGCAACTTCGTGCAGAAGTATTCCGCAGCAGGCTGCACGCAAAGCTCGATGCCAAAGCCCCCCACGAAACCAGCCGTTCGTGCGTTTTGGTGGGATGATACCGGGCGACTCTGGGTCGAGCGCTATGTGGCCAACGGGTTTGCCTTTGACGTTTTTGCGAAGAACGGAACACAAATCGCAACGATGCCGGCGCCCAATCGCGTGGCCGATGTGGAACCGTCGGTGGTCGGCAGCCGTCTCGCGCTGCTCACCGTCGGCAACGATGGAATTCCCATTGTCCGCGTCTATCGATTTGGAGCGGGGAATTAGCGAGTTGCAGAAACTACGATAGTAGTGACGTTCCGCTGATCACGCGCGCCCGCACTTCGTCGGTTGAGCAGCGCACCAACCGCAACACGCCCGCTTCGGGTATCGGTGCGCGATTGGCGGTGAATACCCGCAAGCGACGCGAACTCTGATACAGTTCATCGCTGAGGCGTGGCAAGTTGATGGCGCCTTCCCACCCGGCTGCAGTGAGTTGTTCAACACGACCATCGCGTCGCAACACGGGAATATCCAGTCCCAACATTTGCGTCTTCGTTGGAAAGTCCAGCAACAGCGATCCGATGGGCATCCTGAGTTCAACCGCCAGCGCGTTCTCGACTTGCCTGGTAAGCTCGTAGTCGGATGCAATCCACTCACCGACCTCTTCGCCAAGCACGGCCGCCGGAGCCTCGTACGCGCGCTTGTGGAGCCTTCTGACCCGGAGTGAGTGCAGCAACGTGCGCGCCGTTTCCGACAGCTCGAGCGACTCGAGCCGCGTCATGAGTCCTTCATCGGTGAAACGAGCGACGCTTGCCTGATCCAATGCCCCGGAATCGAGTGCTTCGGCCACCATGCGTTTGTACATCGATGTCGCGCTACGAACTGCGTGGTGCCAATACACATTGCGATACATCTGGTACTTCGCGAAGAGCAGCGACTCCAGCGCCGACAAACCTTTTTCGTGCACGCCAACCGTGGCGCGAAAAGTTTCCGGATGCGAAACAAGCACGAGCGAATTCAACAGGCGATCGACGTCAATTTCGCCATACGGCACGCCACACATGAAGGCGTCGCGTTTGAGATACTCGATCTTGTCAAGATCGAGCGAGCCCGAAATAAGTCCCTGCAGCGGACTGAAACTTTGACCGTTGATTATCGCGAGAATACGCGCCGGAGCATCGGCGCCAAGTTGCTGCACCAACGCGTCGGCCACCGGTCCTTTGATGATCAGCGGTGCCGCAACGGCCTCGTGGTGCAGGACACCAATTTCTTCAAGCGCGTGCGAGAACGGATAGTGCCCGACGTCGTGCAACAATGCGGCCGCGCGCACAATCTGCGGTTCGTCGCGGTCGACATGTGTTAACGCGCCCCGTTCATCAAGTAATCGCAAAGCGACACCGGACAAATGATACGCGCCCAAGGCATGCTCAAAACGGGAGTGCGTTGCGCCTGGATACACGAGATACGCGTGGCCAAGTTGCCGCACGTAGCGCAGGCGCTGCACGACTGGCGTCTCCAACAGCGCGAGCGCCAGCGGATCGAGCCGAATGTTGTTCCACAGTGGATCACGCAGGATTTCCATTCTCAAATGCTAACGGGGCGCCGCCGCTCTCGCGACACCGCCCCGTTGCCGATCCACATGAACTACTGCGGGCTAATTCAGCCCTTCGGACCAGCCGCGAGAATGGCCGGCGCCACCGCATCACCAAACTTCGTGATGTTATCACGGAACATCCCGGCAAGTTTTTTCGCCTGCGCATCGTAGGCCGCGCCGTCCTTCCATGTGCTGCGCGGATCGAGCACTTCGTTTGGCACATCCGCAACTGCAGTCGGCATGTGCAAGCCAAAGATCGGATGCTCCCGCGTGTTTGCATCTTTGAGGCTGCCCGCCAGCGCCGAACGAATCATGCTGCGCGTGTAGGCCAGCTTCATGCGGCTGCCGGTGCCGTACGCACCCCCGCTCCAACCGGTGTTCACCAACCAAACCTGCGCGTTGTGTTGCTTGAGCAACTCGCCCAGCATGGTTGCGTATTTCGTGGGATGCCACACAAGAAACACGGCGCCAAAACACGCGCTGAAGGTTGCTTGCGGTTCGGTGACGCCACGCTCAGTTCCGGCAACCTTGGCGGTGTAACCCGAGAGGAAATAATACATGGCCTGCTCGGGTGTGAGCCTGGCAATTGGCGGCAACACACCAAAGGCATCAGCCGTCAAAAACACCACGTTCGACGGATGGCCGCCACGACCACTCGGCACATGATTCTTGATGTAGTGCAGCGGATAGGACGACCGCGTGTTCTCGGTAATGCTCTGATTGGCGAAATCGATGGTGCGATCGGGTTCGTTCAATACGACATTTTCGAGCACCGTGCCAAACATCTGCGTGGTCTGATAAATGTCCGGTTCACTGTCCGCCGAAAGGTTGATGACCTTTGCGTAACAGCCACCTTCAAAATTGAAAGTGCCATTTGGGGACCAGCCATGTTCATCGTCACCAATGAGTCCACGCTCGGGATCGGCCGACAGCGTTGTCTTGCCCGTGCCCGACAATCCGAAGAACAGCGCGGTGTCGCCCGCCGGACCAATGTTGGCCGAACAGTGCATGGACAACACGTTCTGTTTGGGCAGCAAATAGTTCATGACGGTGAACATGGCCTTCTTGAGTTCACCGGCGTATCGCGTGCCCCCAATTAGAATGGTGTGTTCGGCCAGGTTGAGCACAATGAACGTGGTGGTGCGCGTTCCGTGCTTCGCCGGATCCGCTTGAAACTCCGGAGCGTGCAACACCGTGAAGTTTGGCGCAAAAGACGCCAGGTCAACGAGCTCGGGCCGGATGAACATGTTGCGCACAAAGTTCGCGTGCCACGCATTGGGCAACACATAACGAACAGAGAGGCGCGTGGCCGGATCGGCACCACAGAACAGGTCCTGCACGAACAATTCGTCCAACCCGTTCAGATAGTGCTTGACGTCACTCTTGAGCAGTTCGTAATGCTCAACGGAAATGGGCTGATTGACTTTGCCCCAATCAACATTTGCCTCCGACGACGGTTCGCGCACGACAAACTTGTCGTTCGGTGAACGGCCCGTATGTGGAGTCGTCACCGCGACGAACGGTCCCATGTTCGCCAGCCGACCTTCGCCGCGTTTGATGGCCGCTTCGACGAGTTCCGGGGCCATCCAATTCCAATGAACGTTGCCCTTGGGGGCGAGACCTTGTGGGTCAAGTCCGCCAGCGCTTTCACGCGCGGACGATGCAGCTGAAGCCGGTACAGTTGTCGCCATTGGCGCGACCCTCTCTGAAAACGGATCACGGGGGCCGGTACGAGCCCCCGCGCGATTGTAACGAAGTCTTGATCGCTGCGCGACTTGGCGCGCAACGGGCGGGCCAGTGCTTCGGTTCCCTTTCGGTCATCCGATGCATTGGGTCTGGAAACATGACGGAATGCGATCGTCCGCTCAAGGTTTTCAGAAGACGAACTTGAAGAACCTCAACGAACGGTGCCGGTGTATCGTTCCGTCATCATGCGCACGCGCCGTTCGAAGCATTTGTCTCGCTTCATCGTCTTCTTTGCCTTGTTGCACACGCTGGTGCCAGGAATGGCCGCCATCGTTGATGCACTGGCCGAGCGGGACGCGGTGCGCGTGGTTCAGGTGGGCGAGCAGGGTAGTCCCAACTTCCGTGCTGCACATCCTGACGATTGCGCTCTTTGCGCGGCAACGGCCGCGATCACCGGAACGGGCGAACAACGCGCGCCGCTTCCCACCTTGCAGCTGGCGCGTCAGACGCCAGTCGAATACCGCACTGCCCGTCGCCCGAATGTCGCGCGGCCCATTGCGTCGCAACGAGCGCCTCCTGCCGTTCTGAGCTGAACTGCGCCTTTCCGCTCGGCCGTCGAATGACGGCTGTTGCCGGAGCATTTCCAACTCACATACAAGCTTGCCGACGAACAGGTGCGCGCGCGCATCCGGTTTATTGCATTCCGTCACGTGACTCACGCCGCGCATTCGCGGTGCTGAAGTCGCGCGTTATGGTTGCATCATTCGGATAGTGGCTGCTGCGATCGTGTGTTCGTGGTGGGCTCCAATCGGAGCATTCGATGTCTTTCACGACTCAACACATTCGGGCCCAGCGTGCGTCTGTTCGCTTGGGTACCATCGGCAATTTCATCTGCGGCGCTGTATTACTCGCAACTTTGGCCCCGGTACAATCGGCCGCGGCCCAGAACAGTGATTCACCACGCACGCGCACGTCGCTGCTCGACGATAACAGTGCATTCGTACGCAATAGGGTGAGCATTATTGGTCCCGCAGTTGTCGGCACCGTTACCGATCCAGCGGGAAGTCCACTTGCCAACGTTGAAGTGCGCGTCAGTGCAGTCAATCGCTCAACCATGACGGACGATGCGGGCAAGTTCTTGCTGCGTGCACTTCCAACGGGAACCTATCACCTCGATCTATTGCGTATCGGTTACAGCGGACAACACGTGGTGGTAATTGTCCCAACCGATGGCGCAGACATCACAATCAAAGTGGTGATGACACCCGCGACGGTGCGACTTTCATCCGTAAACGTCACGGCCACACCTACAGGAACCGATCCACTCAAGATCACACAAGCAACTGTGCAACTCTCCGGCAAAGAGCTGCAGCGCGCTCTCGGCGCATCCGTGGGTCAGACGTTGTCGGGCGAACCCGGAATGGCAATGCGCTTCAATGGTCCACTCGCAAACGCTCCAGTTATTCGCGGACTGACAGGTGAACGTGTGCTCGTATTGCAGGATGGCGATCGCGCTGGCGATCTGTCGTCCGCGGCAATCGACCATTTGAATGCAGTCGATCCAAGTGCGGCCGAGCGATTGGAAGTGATTCGTGGGCCGGCATCGTTGTTGTATGGCAACAACGCACTTGGTGGTGTTGTTAACGTGATCACCAATGACATTCCGGTAGTGATGCCAACACGTATCACTGGATTCGTGTTTGGTCAGGGCGAGTCTGTCACTCCTGGCGGTGTCGGCAACATCGGATTGACCGCGCCGATTGGGTCAAGGATCGCGATCAGCGCGCGTGGTGGATATCGACACTTTGACGAGATGCGCGTGGGTGGCGGCATCGTTCAACCAAACACAAACGGTCACACCGCAAACGGAACGGGCAGCATCGCATTTATCACCGACAATGCATCGGTTGGTGTGGGTATTCGCGACATGGAGTTTGAGTATGGCCTCCCCTTCGCCGATGGCGGCGAACAGGTCCGCATCGAAGGATCTCGGCGCCAGGCGGTACTCAAGTCAACGTTCAACACACAGAGCCCCTTGCTGAGCACAATCCGCGTGGACGGAACTGCGCAGTGGTATCGTCATGCTGAAATTGAAGAGAGTGGAGAAGTCGGGACGCGGTTTGCACTCAACACGCAAACGCTCAACGTCACGGCGCGTACGAAGACCGGTCCGCTGTCAGGCGCGCTGGGATTGCAAGGATTTCTCCGGCAGTATTCACCGGCGGGCGAGGAAGCATTCACGCCGGCCGCCGACAACAACAACGTTGCCTTGTTTCTGTACGAAGAGCTGCCGTTGGCGAAACGCGAAAATACGGATCGGGCTCCACAGCTGCAGTTTGGTGCGCGGGTTGATCATTTCGCGCTCAAGACAAAACCGCAGGATGCGGACGAGATTGAACGGTTTGGGCCATCAAACTCGAGCAGCTTTAACAACGTTTCCGGCTCGCTTGGCTTGAGTGTTCCGGTGAGTTCGACAACATCGCTTTCGGCCAACGTCTCGCGTGGTTTCCGCGCACCAACGGTTGAAGAGTTGTACGCAAATGGATTTCACGCAGCCGTTGGTACTTTTGATATCGGCAACCCGAATCTCAAACCCGAGCAGAGCACTGGCATGGAAGCCGGATTGCGCACACAAAATGGAAAGACGTTTGCGCAGTTCAACACATACTACAATCTCATCAATAACTACGTTCTACCTCGCGCTGTGGGACATGCCGAGGCCAACGGCGATTCAGTCCCGTTGGTGAACTTTGCGCAGGCCAATGCGCAGATGTACGGAGTTGAAGGGCAGGCGGAAACCGAATTGGTCTCGCACGTCGTTGGTGGAATGATGGGCGATTTCACCCGCGCAACGCTCAAAGCTGGTGGCAACCTGCCGTACATCCCGGCGGGACGACTTGGTACGTCATTGCGCTACGACAACGGCCGGCTTTCGATTGGTGGTGATGTGAAACGTGTCATGCGGCAGAACAAAGTAAGCGGCGATCAGCTGGATGTCGTTACAAATCCGTACACTCTGGTGAATCTCAGTGCGTCGTGGATTTTCTCCGGCAAAACCAGCACAGTGAATTCACTCACAATTCGCACGGACAACCTTCTCGATGCGCAGTATCGCGATGCAGCCAGTCGCATCAAGAGTTTTGCCTACAATCCCGGACGCAACTTCAGTGTTGTGTACAAAGTGCTCTTCTAACTTGTAATCAGCGAGCGACAGTACTGGAGGAGATCAGTCAGTACTGTCGCTCGCGACTTACGATCCATTTTGGCGCACGGTGATGCTCGAGATCATTCAGGCACTCCACGAATCCGGCCACTGCGCCTTCGACCGTTGTGAGCCCTGCGATGTGCGGCGAGATCATTACGCGGTCGTCTTCCCACAAAGGCGATGATGTTGGTAGTGGCTCAACCTCAAACACGTCAAGTGCAGCTCCGCGCAGCCAACCACGATCCAGCGCTTCCGGAAGTGCGGACTCCGCAACTACAGGTCCGCGACCGCCGTTCATCAGCACCGCGCCCTTGCAGTTGCTGAGAATTTCCCGACTCACCAAGCCACGCGTTTCATGGGTGAGCGGCAACATCACGAGGATCCAATCTGCACATTGCACGGCGTTCGCCAAATCCGGCACCGGTGCGACGCGTTCAAAAATATTGGGATCGCCGCGGCCACTGCGTGAAACGCCACGTACGTGACAGCCGAGTGCTTTGAACAATGCACCCACGTGCGCGCCCACGTCGCCCGTTCCAACTACAAGCGCCGTTGTTCCAGCCAACATGGGCACGTCAAACTTGTCCCACTGTTTGTTGCGTTGCGCGTGCGCTAACGGCACAACGCGCTGCGTAAACGCCAGCGCGCGCGACAACGCCCACTCGGCAATCATCGGCCCAAACGATTCGGAACTGCGCGTGAGCAGAACGTTGAACGGCAGTTCGTTGGGATAGAGCCACGGATCAACGCCTGCGCCAGTGCTGTGTACCCAGTGAATATTGCCAAGTGTCGGAAGAGCAGGACGACGAAAACCGAGATAGGCTTCACCCCACGCCATGTCGTTGGCCGTGACCTCCGACGTCGCTGCGCCTCGCACTTCAAGGTCAGGCCGATCGCGGTTGAGCGCAGCTTTCATCGCGACGTGAGAATCGTGTCCAACCACCACACGTTTGGGAGCTGTTGGGATTATGTCCACTTCAGCGCTCTTATTTGAAAACGTCACTTGGCGATGCGTTCGCGGGCGGGGTTACAAACCAGCGGCGTAACTGCGAAGCCGTGCAAGCATGCGAGAATCCGCAGCCGCATGATCATCACCCTTCGGTGTTTCAATGACGCGCGGCACGTGCTTGATGCGATCATCCGTCATGATGCGACGAAAGGGATTGGCACCGATTGTGCCTTCACCAATCAGCTCATGGCGGTCAAGATGCGATCCCAGTTTTGCCTTGGAATCATTCAGGTGCAGACATTCAAGACGTGCCAAACCAATCACATCGTCGAACTTCTGAATGACGCCGTCGTAGTCGTTGATCAAGTCATAACCGGCCGCCCAAACGTGTGCGGTGTCGAGGCACACTCCAACTCGCGATCGCAGCTGTTGAGGCACGGCTTCAATCAACGCCGCCATCTCTTCGAAGGTCGAGCCCAGCACCGTTCCTTGACCGGCTGTCAGTTCCATGAGCAGACGAGTTGGTCCAACTTCCGCCTCGAGCGCTTCGGCAATTGCCTCCGAGTTGCGGGCGAGCCCCGCGTCACGTTCCTCAATGAAGTTGCCGGGATGTGACACAAGTGCGTCCAATCCCAACGCGTGACAGCGGCGCAATTCCAACCGAAAGCTTTCGATCGATCGCGCACGTAAGGCGGGATCGGGAGACGCAAGGTTGATGAGATACGAATCGTGCGCGCACGTCCAGCGCACAGTGGTGGCGCTCATGCCCGATCGATAACGCGTCGATTCCGCCTCGTCGACCTCGCGTTCAACCCACCGGTTGGCTTGTTTCGTAAATATCTGCGAAGCCGTTGAGCTGATTTCATGGCAGCGATTGGCTGCTTCCCAAATACCGCCGGCCACTGAAACGTGCGCGCCAAGTGGCGCGAAGTCTTTCGTATGATCGCCAGCGTCGTGTTTGATGATCTCGGCAGGTGCGGCCGACTTCCTTTTCAATGCCGGAGCAGGGGATGTCTTGTTGTTTACCGAAGCCGGATCAACTTTCGGTTTGACGGCGGCTGCGACGGTGACGTTTTGTTGTTTTGGCAACGGCTTGTGCGCGCCCTTCGTCGCTACCTTCTTCGCAGCTTGTGTCGCTACCTTCTTCGCGATGTTTGTCGCTGCGTTCTTCGCCACTGGCGTCGCTACTCTTGTGGCAACCTTCGGCGACAATTTTGCCGCACTCTTGCCGGCTGATTTTTTCGACACCGATGATGTCGACGCCGCTTTCTTGCTAATTGTCTTTTTCGCAGGTGTCATGATTTCTGTTTCCTCAACCACTCCAACGGATCAACCGCGCGGCCGCGCGGGCGGATTTCGAAATGTAAGTGCGGCGGCAACTCGGGATCGGTCGCACCAACCGTGCCAATGACCTGCCCCTTGGTCACCTGCTGCCCCTTCCGCACATCAAGCCGCGCCAACGAACTGTACACGGAGTAGTCACCGCCCCCGTGCTGAATGATCACAGTCAAACCGTACGTGCCGTTGAGATCGGAGAGCACTACTTCGCCCGCTGCAATACTCTTGACCAACGTTCCTTGCGCCGCGCCAATTCCCATTCCGTTCCAACGAACGGTGGTATTGTTCGGACTGATGACGCGACCAAATCGATAGAGGATGTTTCCGTCCACGGGCCAATCAAGCTTGCCGAGGTCGGAGGTTTTGATCGTGGACGCGACGACAGGTGCTGAAATGGGCGCGGCGGCCTCCGCGCGTTTGCGCGATGTTTCGAGCGTGGCAATAAGGTTGCTCACGCGCGCTTCATCCCGCGCCAACTGCGCAATACGGTCCTGTGTTTGTACGGTCGTCTGTTGCACAGCAGTCAAGCTGCGCTGTCGTCGCCCTTCCAGCGTACGAAGTCGACTCTCCTCCTGCGACTTTTCCAGGCGATTGCGTTCAACTTCGTTTTGCAGTCGCACCAACAGCTGACGCGAACCAGCAATCTGGTTGCGCAACGTCTCCATCCGTTCAACCAGCGCTCGGTCGCGACGCGCCAGTTCGTGCAGATACTTGTACCGTGCCACCAGTGACCCAAACGACTGCGCCGACAATAACACTTCGGCGTCATTCAACTGCCCGCGTTTGTAGATGTCAATCACGCGGCGCTGCAACACTGCTTTCTTGCTCGCCAATTCATCTTCGGCGTGGATCAGTCCACCCGTTGCGGAATCAACTTCCTGATTGATGGACTCGAGCTGGGTGTCTAGCGCCTTCACCAAGCGTGCGGTGGCGTCTGCCTGACGATCGAGGTTGGCGACCTCGTCCGTCAGTCGCGTAGCGCTGCTCTGCAACTCCGTCATCCGAGCTTCGAGCGTTGTGCGTTCCTTGCGCATCTTGTCCAACTCTTGTTGTTGCTGGCGCAGACGCGCTTCGGCGGCCGCCGTTGATGTTGTGGTTTGCGCAAGAGCCACTGAACCGAACAGCGCCGCACACGCGAACAGCAGCACAA
>JBDUBA010000448.1:0-7881 GCA_040004335.1 Gemmatimonas sp. | reverse complement strand
CGGACCGGAACGTGACGGAGCGCAGGCAACCGTGTCGGTGCTGCGGCGTCGCGGATGGCGCATGTTGTTGGCGGCAACGCGCGAAGCGCTGAACACGCTCGAGCAGACAACGGGAAGCGATGCGATGGATGGTCTCGTGAATCGCAACTTGTTGTTTGCGTACTTTTATGGCGTGGGCCGAGCGTTGGATGACGCGCACTACTACCTCGTGCGTTCGCGCGCGCCGTGGCATGCGGCTGGATGCACGATTCGCGATTGGGAAGCGTTGATGTGGACACTGCCCGCGGTGCAACTGGCCGATACCGGTCTTGCGCGCGAGCTATTGGTTCGAACCTGCGAATTGCATGGATACGCCCCGGGTCAAGGCGTGCACTATCTCGACGGAACGTTGTTTCAACCAGGATTCACGTTGGAAGGGCCTGCAGCGTACGCGATTGCGACCGACCGCTACATTCGCGACTCGGGTGATGAACACATTGTCGAAGAACCGGTCATTGCCGACACGTTGTATTTGTCATCCGAAGACATCGCCGCGCGTCGCGATGAACGCGTGCCGTTGTATTCAACGGAGGTGATGCCGTCGGGCGAGCCCGCACCACATCCGTTCACGCTGCATGGAAACGCGGTCGTTGCACTCGCGCTCGACATCTTGAAGCGTACGCTCGACGAAGAGGCGGCCAAGGGTGTGCAGGATCCAGCGGCAGTGCGCGCCGCACTGCGCCGGCACTTTTCCGTCGATCGCGGAGGAAAGGCGCGACTTGCGTCTGCAATTGATCTTGCCGGCGGCGCATCACTGGACGACGATCCCGTTGGATCGCTGCTGTGGTTGCCATTGTACGAAGCGCTCGACCGGGATGATTCTTTGTATCGCCGGTCGGTTCGCGCAATTACCAATGACTCGGGCGCACTGCTTCCACAGTTGGCGCGTTTGTTGGGACCCGATGCGCCAGCAGTGCTGACGTGGTTGCGACGTGCGACACTCGACAATGGAATTGCGGCGGAGTTTGTTGATGCGGAAGGAAAGGCGACGGCGAACGGTGGTGATGCGGCGCTGGCGGGACTGTTGGCGCACACGTTGTGGTATGCGGCGCATGCGCTGGGGTTAAAAGGTTGATCAGACAACGAAGGATCTGACCGAAGGAGGTTCATACGGTGATGGAGCGCGATGGCAACCGATAAGCGATTTCTCGACGGCTATATTACCGACTCAATGTATCCGAGCATGTTCCATCACCGGTTCACCCCGTCGTGGACGGATTCATTTCTCCCTCGGCATCGGGTGCCATCACCGCGAACACTTCGTGGTGCATTTACGTTCGTCGATGCGGGATGCGGGGATGGGTTTGGATTGATTGTGAATGCGATCGCGCATCCGGAGGGACAATTTTTCGGATTCGATATGTCGGCTGACCAGATTGAGCGTGGCCAGCAACTGATTCGAGCGCTGGGATTGCGCAACATCACGTTGCAGCGCATGACCCTTGCCGATGCCAGTCTCGAACGTGAAGCAGATTACGTCATGAGTCAGGGGGTATTGAGTTGGGTGGATGCGCAAAATCAGGCCGCACTTTGGAGCTTTGCGAGTCGCACACTCAAGCCCGGCGGCCTGTTCGTTGTCGGCTACAATGTGCAACCTGGCTGGGCGCACATGTATCCATTTCAACGGTTGATGCGTGCGTTTTCTGAACCGTTGTCCGGTGACGCGATGGAGCGATTTGTTGAAGGACTGAAAGCGGTGCGCGTGACGGGAGCGGTTGGCCAGGCGCAGCTCGAACAAATCGACAACGAACTGGAGAGCGACTCGAGCGCGTATCTACCGCACGAATATCTCAACAAATTCTGGAGTGCGATGTGGTCAGGTGATGTCATTGAAACCGCCAGTGCGCACAACTTCGATTTCGTGCAAACCGCGGCTGAGCATCGCATTCGGAACGATTTTGTATTTACCAAAGCACAGCGCGATGCACTACGCGTCATTGAAAGTGACACGACTCGCGAAGTGACCAGCGACATTCTGCTGAACACGAAGTTTCGAACGGACATTTACGTCAAACGCGGCTATCAGCAATTATCGCCGGCTGCGGCGCAGCAGTCACGCCTGCAGCAGTTTTGGGCCGCGCAAACTCCAGTAGCAGGCGTTTCGTATTTCTGTGACGGTCCAGCCGGACAACTCAAGTTTGACAATCGTGCGGCCCAAATTCTTTTGACAACGATGGAGCGCGGGCCTACATCTTTGAACGCCATCCCGAATATCGCCGCACCTGATTTGCTGAACACAATTGACGCGTTGTTCGCCGCCGGGCTTGTACGTCCGGTTGAATCACCGAGCGAAGTCCCACACGCACGCGCATTCAACAACCTCGTCTTCTCGGCGCAAGTGGTGATCAACGCCCTTGTTGGAGCGTTTGGTTCAACACCTTCAGTGCACGGAACGGCGCGATTTGACAGTGGTGCCGTGGATCGTTTGGGAATCGCATTGTATTGAGCGCGTTGTTCCTGAACCCGAGCAGCAATCAAGTGCTTCGCCATATCGCAACCGTTAACGGGAGTTGAGCCGCGTATGAAGGAATTTCAGGAATCGCCAGAGGATGGAGTGACCGCCGACGGCTATGTCGAGCTGGACGAATCGATTCGGCCAAATAATGGCGGCGAGGTGCCGGACAAAAAAGCGGAGACCCAGGCGAATACAACGCTGAACGTTCCGGACGCAAAAAAATCGGCCTAAAGCCGATTCGAATAGGCGGTCGCGATTTCTGACCGCGGTCGGGTGCTTTATATTCCGCGCAGGCTGCACACCCGGGTGGTGAAATCGGTAGACACGAGGGACTTAAAATCCCTTCCTCGCAAGGGGGTACGGGTTCGAGTCCCGTCTCGGGTATTTGGCGTATAACGACTTGTTCATTGTTGATGAATTCGCATTTTTTTCTGCTCGCGTAGCTCGTTGCACAAGCGGAGCCGGATCTACGTCTGATCACCGCCGCTGAGTCCATAGATTACGCCGCAGCAGTCACCAAGGAATTCAGCGCGGCCATTTCCCGACAAAAGCTGATTTTTACCTTGCGGCGAACGCCCTTCGGCAGTACCGTGGCGCAGGCGCAATTGGCGCCAGATTGTGAACCGCCCCTTTCCATAATGAGGACGTCCATGAAGTCGATGCGAATAGTTCAGGCTGTATCGTTGGGAATCATGATCGTTGCCGCCAGTAGTCAGGCCAAGGGTGCACCGCTGCCGGTGGATAACTGTCACAGGTGTAGCAGTTATTCGGTATGTATGAGCCCATCTGAGCTGAATGCTTGGTGCGTGGATAAGGGCTGTGATCCAGGTTGGGGAGCGGGATGCTCGGATGAAGGTTTCGGTACGTGTACAGTCGGACATGCGTTCATCTCATGCAACGGCAACAAGGGTCTGTCCCAGGTCTAGGGAAGCTCTGCAAAATTAGTTGATTTTCGAGCGCGCGTGATAATATTGGCGCGAGCGAAATTTGATGATGATTTGACCCGCGGAGTACGAGATGAGCGAGCAGCGGACGTTGGCGAGTGTGGCGTACGATACGAAAGGCAAAGTGACGCGCCGCGAGCGCTTCTTGCGCGAGATGGACGCCGTGATTCCCTGGGCAACGCTGCGCGCATTAATTGCGCCGCACTATACGAAGCCGGGGCGCGGCCGCCAGCCATTGCCGTTGGAAACGATGCTCCGCGTGTACTTCCTGCAGCAGTGGTTTGATCTGTCCGATCCCCAAGCAGAGGACATGCTGTATGACTCCGAGGCGATGCGCCGCTTTGCGCGCGTCGAGCTGGGCGAGGATACCGTCCCGGATGAATCGACGATTCTGCGCTTTCGACATTTACTGGAGCAGCATCAGCTGACGGCCGCGATGTTTGACGCGGTCAAAGCGCTGCCGACCGAGAAGCGGCTGTTGCTGAAGGCGGGAACGATTGTCGATGCGACGATCATCGCGGCACCGAGTTCGACCAAGAATGCGACGAAGACGCGGGATCCCGAGATGAAGCAGACGCGGAAGGGGAACCAATGGTACTTCGGGATGAAGATTCACATCGGCACGGATACACGCGGGATCGTGCACTCGCTCACAACGACCAATGCCGCGCAGCATGATACGACGCAGCTGTCGCAGTTACTGCACGGGCAGGAGACGACCCTGTACGGCGACAAAGCGTATGATAGTGCCGATACGAAAGCACATTGGGAAGCCGAAGGGGGGACGTATCGCGTGAACAAACGCGGCAAGCGCACCAAGTATTGGGATCGGATTAATGCGACGCGCTCGCGCATACGCGCGCGGTGTGAGCATCCGTTTCACGTCGTCAAACGCTTGTGGGGCTTCGCCAAGGTGCGGTATCGCGGTCTCGCGAAGAACACGACGCGCGCGTACGCGGCGTTTGCGCTCGCGAATCTGTATGTGCTCCGCCACCGGCTCGCGCCGCAGGGCACGTAGTGTCGGCGCGCACCGCGTCTGACGCGCGATGCGCCCCCATTCGTAGCGCATCGCGCCAAGCATGGACGGTTTCACACCATTTTTTCGCGTCATATCGGGCCATCACGACCGCTTCAGCACTTAACCGACTCTGCACTCAGACCTGTGCAGAGCTTCCCTAGTTGAAATTCGGGTGGTGCCTCCATGTTCAAGCGTTGATCCGGCCAAGGATTTTCGCTCAAAGACAGAGGACACCACCCATGCGAAGAGTACGAAATGCGCCGACCGCGCACCAGTCGGCCGTTCCCGCGGACGCGCAGGTCCCGCTGCCGATTGATGACGGCACGGTGCTGCTGTCGGTGATTCAGGCCTTGATTCCGTTAGGCCTCAAAGCGGTCGAGGAGGCGTTACAGCGTGACGTACTCGCGTTAGCAGGCGCGCGGTATGCGCACGATGATGGAGCGCCCGGCGTGGCGCGCTGGGGCAAACAGCCCGGGTCGATTTACCTCGCGGACCAGAAGCTACCGATTACCGTGCCACGGGTGCGCGATCTGCACGCGGGCACGGAGTTGCCGCTCGCGACCTATGCGCAGTTGCAAACACCGCGGGCCCAAGACGTCGGCCTGTTTCGTCGCGTGCTCGCCGGCGTGTCGACGCGGGAGTACGAAGCCGCGGCCGAAGCGGTGCCCGAGGCGTTCGGCATTGCGAAATCGAGTGTGTCCCGCCGCTTCATTCGCGCGAGTGCCGACGCGTTGCGACAATTTCACACGCGCCGCCACGACGATCGCGAGTGGTTGGTGTTGTTGCTCGATGGCAAGACGTTTGCGGAGGACCAGGTCGTGATTGCCTTAGGCGTCACGACCGACGGCAAGAAGCGCGTGCTCGGACTGGTGCAAACGGCCACGGAAAACAAGAAGACGTGTGCCGCGTTCGTGCGCGAACTCGTCGAGCGCGGATTCACCGCGCCGAAAGGATTGCTGGTCGTGCTGGATGGCGCGAAAGGACTGCGCGCGGCCGTGCGCGACGTGTTCGGCGACGAGGTCGCCGTGCAGCGCTGTCAGTGGCATAAACGCGAAAATGTGCTGAGTTATTTGCCGAAATCACGGCACGCGGAATGGCGTGTCATCGCCAAGTTGAAATTGCACAGAAGCGCCAATTGAAATTGCACAGTCCGGGGGCGGTTCCCGAGGTCTGACGCTGGACCTCTGCCTTCGTGATCCATCAGGGAGGAGGTCGTGTACAGTCGAGATACTCTCGTGTTGCTCAAGCACTATCTGGAGAGCGGGTTGTCGAAGTCCGCCATCGCGCAGCGATTGGGGATTAGTCGGCGGTTGGTGTACCATCTGATCGCGACCCAGCAGTTGGATCGCGATCTGGATGTCGAGGCGCCGCGCGTGCGCGTGGATCGCAGCGGAAGCAAATTGGATGTGGTCAAGCCGTTGATTCGAGAGCGGCTCGCGCACTATCCGGCGTTGTCGGGGGTGCGGTTGTACGCGGAGTGCCAGGCGGCGGGCTACACGGGCCGGTATTCGTTGCTCACCGCCTATCTGGCGACGATCCGCCCGCAGACTCCGCCGGAGCCGGTGGTGCGCTTTGAGACGGCGCCCGGCGAGCAAGCGCAGTTTGATTTTGCCGACGTGCCGTTGGCGTGGGGGAAGCGCTACGCGGTGGTGGTCGTGCTCGGGTATTCGCGCTTGCTGCACGTGGAGTTTGTCGCCCGCCAGACGGCTTGGAATGTGATGGCCGCGCTCGAGCGGGCGTTTGCCGCCTTTGGCGGCGTCCCGGAGCACGTGCTGTTTGACCAGATGAAGAGTGTGATTGTCGCCGATCATCGGCCCGGCGGCGGCCGCTTATTGGAGAATGACGAGTTCACGCGCTTCGCCGCGCATTGGGGCTTTGGGATTCGGGCGTGTCGGCCGTATCGCGCGCAGACGAAGGGGAAAGTGGAGCGCCCGATTCGCTATCTGCGCGAAAATTTTTTGTACGGACGCACGTTTTGCGGCGATGCGGATTTGTCGGCGCAGTGCACGCAGTGGCTGGACACGGTAGCGAATGTGCGCGTGCATGCGACGACGAAGGAAGTCCCCGTCACGCGGTGGCAGGACACCGAGCGCGCGGCGCTCCTCCCGCTGGCCGCTCGCCCATATCGGTCGCTCGTACTGGTCCCCGATCCGCCCGTGGCCGGCCACGCGCCCGTCACCCGCGTCGACGTCGAGCGACGACGCTTAAAGACCTACGCGGCCCTCGCGGAGGCCGCGTCATGAGCGCCCCGTTACGCGACCGCTTACGGACGCAGCTCGCCGATCTCAAAATGCCCGGCGCACTTGAGGCGCTCGATGACATCTTGCGCCGGGCCGACAGTGGCCAGCTCGCCGCGGGCGACGCGATTGGCGAAGTGCTGGGCAGTCAAATTCAATTGCGCAATCAGCGGCGGTTACAAACCGCGATGCGGAGCGCGCGCTTACCCGCCGTGAAAACACTGGGGGATTTCGATTTCAGTTTTCAGCCCTCGGTCAAGCGCGAGCAGCTCGAAAATTTACATACGCTGAGTTTCCTGGAGCGCCGCGAAAATGTGGTCTTCCTCGGCCCACCCGGCGTCGGCAAAACGCATCTCGCCATTAGCCTGGCGGTCACCGCCGCCGAGCGCGGACGTCGCGTGTACTACGCGACGCTCGCGGACCTGATTCTGTGGCTCGAAGAAGCGCAGCAAGCGGGACATCTCACGCGCCGCATGCGCACGCTCGTGTTTCCCAGTCTGATGGTCGTCGACGAAATCGGATATCTGCCGATCTCGCGCACGGGCGCGCAATTGTTTTTTCAGTTGATGAGTCGCCGCTACGAACATGCCTCCACCGTGCTCACGAGTAATAAAGGCTTCGAAGAATGGGGCGACATTTTCGGTGACGAGGTGATGGCCGGCGCGCTCATTGATCGCCTCCTGCATCACTGCCACATCGTGAATATTCGCGGCAACAGTTACCGCATGCGACAGCACCGCGAGCTCGCGACGCGGCTCACCGACGCCGCCACCCCACCCCCACCAGTCACCCGCGGTACCCGCCGCAAGGAGGCCTAACCCCGTCGTCCCTCGTCCCTGAAAGTGTGCAATTTCGATTGGCGAAAGTGTGCAATTTCAATTGGCGTTGACATGGCGACGCAAACTGCAGGCCGCCTATGCGCATGGCGCGTACGCCGATGCGAAACGCGCGCTGCAACGCCTCGTGGCCGAGCTCACCAAACTGAACGAATCCGCGGCCCGAAGTTTGGAAGAAGGTCTGGAGGAAACGCTGACCCTGCATCGCCTCGACCTCCAGGAGGAACTGCCCCGCAGCTTGCGTACCACGAATCTGATAGAAAGCGTCATGGCACAAATTGAGCGCAAAACGCAACCCGTCGACCATTGGCGCACCAGCGATCAGAAACAACGCTGGTGTGCCGCAACGTTG
>JBDUBA010000294.1:0-7882 GCA_040004335.1 Gemmatimonas sp. | reverse complement strand
GTACAAAGTCCCCGATATCGTTCGTTTCTTTGACGAGTTCCCGTTAACGGGAAGCGGCAAGGTGCGACGTAAAGAACTTTCGCGCGCAATCACGCTCGAACACACCGCATCGTATCCCATAGGACATGCACACTAGACATTCACGCCCGACTCCCGCTTCACCGAGTCGGCCAGTAGCTCCCTTCCATCGCGGACCGTTGGCGCTGCCGGTCTCGGGCACACAAACGTCAACCAATCACGCCAATCCCAACGCGCCGCACGCCGCGCTACTCATCGATTTCGACAACGTGACGATGGGCATTCGCTCCGACATGTTGCAGGCCGATCTCAATCGCCTGCTGTCGTCGGACATCATCAAAGGCAAAGTGTCCGTGCGTCGCGCGTACGCCGACTGGCGCCGGTATCCGGGCTACATCGTGCCGCTCACGGAATCGTCCATCGATCTCATTTTTGCGCCCGCGTACGGCTCAGCCAAGAAGAATGCGACCGACATTCGTCTCGCGATTGACGCCATGGAGCTGGTGTTCACGCGCCCGGAAATCGGAACGTTTGTTTTGCTCTCCGGCGATTCCGATTTCTCGAGCATGGTCATCAAGCTCAAGGAATACGGCAAATATGTAATTGGTGTAGGCATTCGCGAATCCGCGAGCGATCTGCTTGTCATGAATTGCGATGAGTACTACTCGTACAACGCGCTCGCGGGTCTCGTCAAAACCGGTGAGGACGAATCCACACGCTGGGATCCGTGGCAGCTCGTGACCGAAGCGATCACGCGCATGAAACGGAATGGCGATGTGATGCGTTCCGATCGCCTCAAACAGGTCATGCAGGAAATCGACTCGTCGTTCGACGAAAAAGATCTCGGCATGTCGAAGTTCTCGCGCTTCGTACAGGATGCGGCGCACCGCGGCCTCGTGCGGACAACGAAGCTCGAGAATGGGCAACTCGAAGTCGACGTTCCACTCAACGGCCCCGAAGGCGCTGCTGCAGCCACCTCGCCCGCCCTCGATGCATCAGACGACGCCCCGACGGATGCCGTCGCACCAGCCGACGTGCGGCGCGACCGCCCCGATCGCGAACGTGATGATCGTCGCGGCCGTCGCGGTCGTCGTGGTCGCGGACGCGATCGCGATCCACGTGATGGTGAAACGCGCGACGACGGACTGGAGCCGTCCAATCCCGCGGAAGGACACACGAGCGAGTTTGCGTCAACGCCCAACGCGGGCCTTGGTCTCACGAGCACGTTTAGTGTACCCGCAACACCCGCTCCAGTTGGTCGTGCGCAGTTCACACCGACGTTCACGCCAACGATTACGCAGCCACCCGTTGCACCTCCAGTGGTGGCACCGGTTCTCACTGCGCCACCGTCACCGTTCGGTGATGCGGCGGCGGATCACATTGGTCGCGGTGGCGAACGATTGACGCGTGTTGAAGCGTTTGATCTGGTGCGTCGCGCGGTCGAAGCGCTGGTCAAGGGCGAAGAAACCACGAGTGCCAGCGCGGTTCGCGAAAAGGCATACGAAATCCTTGGGCGTGACAGCGAATCGCTCAGCGGTCGCAATTTCGAGCGCATTTTGCGTGATTCGCACGACGCAGACATGATTGATTTGCGTCGTCGTGGCAACGATTTCGAAGTCGCGCGTGCGGCCGACGCCGCACCAATTGTCGACCAGTTAAAGTCGGCCGACAACGCACTCAAGGCCGTGGCTGCGGCCAACGCACCGCCGCCACCGCCGCGTGGAATGGCGCACCGTGGTGTTGGGGCGCGCGGCAAGGGCGGTCGCGGCGCACCTGGTATGGATCCGAGTTTGATGATGGTGGGTGTTGTTGGCACGCCAGCAAAACCGGCCGCAGCATCGGTGGCTGCGGCAGTAGTCGCATCGGCTCCGGCGCCAGCGGCGGTGCCTGCTGCGCCGGTTGCGAGCGCGGCAGCCGCACCCGCCAAGGGTGGAAGACCAGCGAAGCACGCACGTGATGCGAAACCGGCGGCGAAGGTCGCAGAAAGACCGGCGGCGAAGATGCCAGAAAAATCGGCGCCGAAGATACCAGAGAAACCCGCGGCGAAATCCGCTGGGAAACCCGTGGCGAAATCGGCTGCGAAATCCGCAAAACCCGCTCCGAAACCGGCGGCAAAAGCGGCGCCCGCGGCTGAGTCAAACCCGCCCGCAAAGAAAGCAGCGCCTGTGAAAGCGCCCGCGAAGAAAGTTGCCAAGGCGGCGAAGAAGTAAATCGCGATTTCGTTCGGTTCGACAAACAAGCGGCGCCGCATTCCTTGATTGGAGTGCGGCGCTGTTTAGCATATTCCATCATGCCTCGCCCACGCGCACTCCCCGCCAGGTTCTACAATCGCGAAGCCGAAATCGTCGCACGCGAGTTGCTCGGCGCAGAACTTCGCGTGCGCACTAATGAAGGCGTCACCAGCGGACGCATCACCGAAACCGAAGCCTATCTCGGGCCACATGATGCAGCGTGTCACGCAGTGGCCGGGCGCACGCAACGCACCTGGCACCTGTTTGGTCCGCCCGGTACAGCCTACGTCTACTTCATTTATGGCATGCACTGGTGCGTCAACGCCGTCACCCGCGAGGCAGGATACGGAAGCGCCGTGCTCATTCGCGCTGTGCAACCCATGCACGGCATTGAACTGATGCGGCAGCGTCGGCCCAAAGCGAAATCGGACGCGACGCTCACCGACGGTCCTTCAAAGTTGTGCGCCGCGTTCGCGATTGACCGGCGTTACGACGGCGCGCTGCTCACCGGATCGAGCGACATTTCCATCAATCAAGGCATGGCAGTGCCCGACAGTCAGGTGATGGTCGGGCCGCGCATTGGCATCAGCAAAGCGGTCGATTGGCCGCTTCGTTTTCTGGTTAAGTGACTGCGAGTTCAACCACCGCTTCGCACAACCCTGCGTAAACCAACGCTGCCACCGTATCCGGATCTTCATCCGTTGTAATGGCGTCGCGCGCACCCAACTCGATTGACCATTCCAGCAGCGCTTGGTCGTTCTGCTGTGTGTACACATAGACCGTGGGAACGACACTTTCCGTAATCAGTGACTGCAACAGCGAGAGACCGTCCAGGCCTTCCAGTGCGATATCGGTAATCACCGCGTCGGGGCGCAGACGGCACGCAAATGACAAGGCCGTAGCACCATTCGTTGCCTCCAGCACCACACAACCAGCGCGGAGCAGCGCCTTCCGAAGTTCCCGACGAAGCCGCTGATCGTCGTACACAATCAGCACCCGGGGTCGCGAGTCCGATTCGCGCCGGGGTGCGATCGTGAGCCGACTGTGCACTTCGTTCGAGGATATTCGCTCTACGACCCGTTCATTCGAACCAGTGTTGCGGGAAACGACAACCGCATGCGACCCAGTGCGATTTCTTTCCACCGTCGCGCGCGGAAAAACTTCTGTTGCCGAATCGTTCGCGCCCGACTTCGATCCCATGATGTCGGACAAGAGCTGGTCGACGTCATCCTGATGCAGGCCAGCGTCCGGAAGCGGCGGTGTCACATTGCTCACGAGTTCGCCGAACGACGTCAGGCCCCTCAAGACGCGTTCGAGTCCCGTTTCCCACAACGTGTGCATGCCATTCTTCCGCGCCAGTGTCAGGAATTCCAGACGCTGCGTGGATCGACCCATTAATTGCTGAGTCTCATCATCGATGATGAGTATTTCGGTAATCGACATGCGGCCACGAAAGCCCGTGCCGCGACACGCTGCGCAACCCTGCGACGTACGCAGTTTCGAGGTGTCACGGTCCTTCATGATCCAGTGCAACTCGTGCGGCAAATCCTGAAGGACTTGTGGCACGCTGCATTCGGTGCACAACCGGCGCACCAATCGCTGCGCAATGACCGCTTTGAGCGCGCTGGCCAGGGCACTCACATCAACACCCATGTCTGCCAAGCGACCGATGGCGCTGGAGGCGTCGTTCGTGTGCAACGTTGACAGCACCATATGGCCCGTCATGCTGGCGCGAATCGCAATCGATGCCGTTTCCACATCGCGAATTTCACCGACCAGCACGACATCGGGATCCTGGCGGAGGATTGACCGCAACGCCGAAGCAAAGGTCAGTCCAGCGCGTTCGTTCACCTGCACCTGATTCACACCCTCCAATCGATACTCGATTGGATCTTCAACGGTGACGATGTTGGTTTCGCCATTCCGCATGTGCTGCAGTGCGGTATACAGCGTTGTAGTTTTTCCCGAGCCCGTTGGCCCAGTCACCAACACCATTCCTTCGTTGCCCTTGAGGATTTGCGTCAGTTGTTCAACTTCCGACTTCTCAAATCCCAGCGAGTCGAAACTCAGCGTCGTGCTCGTCGCATCCAGAATGCGGATGACGGCCTTTTCAACGCGGTCACCGAGTGGCAGCGTCGACACGCGCAAATCAATGGCGCGACCGTCAATGACCAACGACGCACGCCCGTCCTGCGGCCGTATTCGATTGGCAATATCAAGCCCGGCGCTCACTTTGAGTTTGCTCAGCAACAGTGGCGTGAGTTCGGCCGGGACTCTCTGTGCTTCGTGGAGGACGCCATCAATGCGAAAACGCACAACGAGTGCACCGTCAGTCGGCTCGAAGTGGATATCGCTTGCGCGCTGATCAAGCGCGTCCAGTAGCAGGTGGTCGAGCAGCTCGACCGCCGAACCCCGCGTTGGCGCGGCAGCAGGCGCGCTGGCGGTGTCCGCACTTACCCAGGCAATTCGGGCATTGACGCCTGGTAACACGCGATGCCCATACACGCGGTCGCGCGCTTTCCGAATGGCGGCGGGCGGCGCAAGGCGAACGCGGACTCGTTGACCGCACGCAAACGCGAGATCACGTTCACAATTCTTGCCGAGTGGGTTGGCCGACGCGACTTCAAGTGTACGACCGGCAGTGCCGACTGGAACGACGTCGTAGCGCTCGGCCAACACAGAAGTCAGCAGCACCTTCTGATCTGGTCCGAGTAACGAGACCTCGACTAATTTCGCGCCCGAGACGTCTTCAACGACACCAATGATGGTTGCCGTGGTAACGCCAGAATCTTCAAGTGCCTCCCACGCTGTGAGCGCGGAGCTGTCGCTCTCAACGGGCAAGTTCGAACGATCACGAAAGAACTCGAGCAACCAACGGTCGGACCAGGCTACACGCTTTGGTGTGACCGCTTCTGATACGGGGGGCATTGCGACTCTCTTGGCGTAGGTGCGGCATGCCCGGCGTCATCGCTAAACAAGCACCTTGAAATCTCGGTATAGCGGGAGCGAAACTTGACAGTGCCACCTGCAATTCGCTCGCTGCGTCGGTCGATTGCTACGAAATCAGTCCGAGCGTGCGTCCAACCCGTTTGAAGGTGTCGACGACCGCGTCGAGATCGGCGCGAGTATGGGTGGCGCTAACCTGACAGCGCACGCGGGCCTCACCTTTCGGCACCACTGGAAAACCAAATCCAGTAACGAAGACGCCTTCGGCCAACATCATTTCGCTCATACGAATGGCAAGCGAGGTTTCGCCAACAATGATTGGTACGATGGGTGTTTCGCCCGGCAACGGCTTGAAGCCGGCTTCCTGAATTGCCGCGCGGAAATAAGCGGCGTTGTCCTGCAGTTGTCGTACGCGTTCCGGATGCAACTCGGCAAATTGAATAGCGGCGAGTGAACTCGCGGCGACCGTTGGTGGCAAGGCGTTCGAGAACAATTGCGGACGTGAACGCTGCGTCATCATGTCGCAGAGGGCGTCGGGGCCAGCAATAAATCCGCCGGCGGCGCCGCCCAGGGCTTTGCCTAAGGTTGAGGTAATGATGTCAACTTCACCCAACACGCCGAAGTGCTCGGCGGTGCCGCGCCCGGTTTTGCCAAGTACGCCGGTTGCGTGTGAATCATCCATGACGACGACGGCGTCATAGTCACGCGCGAGTTGGAGAATTTCAGGAAGTTTCGCGATGGAGCCTTCCATCGAGAACACGCCGTCGGTCCAGATCACACGGCGCGCCGCGCTTTTGTTGGCTTCCAGTTTCGCGCGCAGGTCGTCCATATCGCTGTGCTGATAAACGCCCGTGGTGCACTTCGTGATGGCTTTGGCGAGGCGAATGGAGTCGATGATGGAGGCGTGATTGAGCGCGTCCGACACCACGAAATCGCCTTCGCGCACGAGGTTGGGTGTGAGCGCTTCGTTGGCATTCCAGGCGGAGACAAACGAAAGCGATGACTCGGTCCCGACGAATTTCGCAATCGCGGATTCGAGTTCGCGGTGCACGGTGAACGTACCGCAGATGAAACGCACCGAGGCCGTTCCTGCGCCGTATTGCTTCAGTCCCTCGATACCGGCGTTGACGATTGCCGGCTCGTTGGCGAGGCCCAGGTAGTTATTGGATGAGAGTACAATGACGTCGCCACGTCCCTCCATGCGGACATGCGGCCCCTGTGGGGACTCGAGATAATTCAGGCGTTTGTAGACGGCGTCGGCTTTGAGTGCGGCAATCTGCGATTCGAAATCGCGGACCAGATTCTGATTCATGTGTGCGGCGGGTGCGAGCGAAAAGAGTGATCAGGCGATTTCGAAAATGACTTTCCCGGCGTCGCCGGACTTGATGAGGTGCATGGCTTCATCAACGGCTTCGAGTGGCAATCGGTGCGTAATGACCGGAGTGGGATCGAACGCGCCTGAGCGAAGGAATCGTGTCATCTGATGCCACGTTTCGTACATCTTGCGACCGACCACGCCGTACACCGTGAGTCCTTTGAAAATGATTTCAGACGCGAAATCGATGTCGATGGCTCTGGTGGGAATTCCCAGCATGTTCACGCGACCGCCGGGGCGTGCAAGTTTGAACGCCTGATGAACGGCGCTTGGAACGCCCGACATTTCCAGCACGACGTCGGCACCAAGTCCGTCCGATGCACGCATGACCGCAACTTCTGCCTGATCGGGATGTACGGCGTCGTTGGCGCCCATTTTGCGCGCGAGCCCGAGCCGTTTTTCATTCACATCCGTTGCGATGATCCACGACGCGCCGGCCGCGCGGCAGATGCCGACGGCGAATGCACCAATAGGTCCGCATCCGGTGATGAGCACCACAGAACCGGCAATCGGCGCCGTCAATGCAGTGTGAAACGCGTTGCCCATTGGATCGTGGATGCCGCCCAGTTCGTAGCTGATCGTGGAATCAAGCGGCCAGATATTGGTTGCGGGCATGGCGATGAGTTCGGCGAAGCAGCCATCGCGATCGACTCCGATGATGCGAGTGCTGGGGTCGACGTGACCATTGCCGGTGCGACTGAAAATCGAATGTTCGTCGACGATGTGCCCCTCGGCGGTGACTCGGTCACCAACTTTGATTGATTGTACGAGACTGCCGGTTTCGACCACGTCGCCGGCGAATTCGTGACCGACCACGAACGGTGGTTTGCAGCGGCTCGCGGCCCAGGCATCCCACTCGTAGATGTGGACGTCGGTGCCACACACGCCGGCACGACGTACGCGAATGAGCACTTCGTCATCGCGAATTTTTGGCTCCGGCACGTCCATCAGAACGAGGCCGCGCTCGGCGGATTTTTTCACTAGTGCTTTCACAAATGCTCCGGGATGCAGCGGAATTTCTTTGAAATCGTGGATCAAACTTCGCATCACAACAGAAGCCGTGGAAGGTGGCGCGCGCGAAATTGGCGGCGCGCGCACACAAATTTTTCAGATTTTTTTGTGCGTTGTATAGGAAAAGGTGATGTAATCGCGCGCGTTCTTTATGCGCACTATTGCGCGACGTAATTATCCACACGTATATTCGCTTCAATTCAACGACTTGCGCGTGCTGTTCACATCCTTGTTTTCGATTCGTCAAAAACGAGACGCGCTGTCCCCCATCCGAAACTGCGTGGCGATATCACGGCGCGAG
>JBDUBA010000401.1:0-7885 GCA_040004335.1 Gemmatimonas sp. | reverse complement strand
GAATTGGTACTGGGGTCAGAGCAGTCACTTTGACCGCAGTGAATTGGTACTGGGGTCAGAGGCGTCACTTTGACCGCAATGAATTGGTACTGGGGTCAGAGCAGTCACAACGACCGCGGTAAAACGGTACTGGGGTCAGAGGCGGCTGTGTGACTGATCCGAGTCGGTTCAACGCTTAAGTCTCAGGATCATTTCCACCCAGAGTCTTGCCGGTCCTGGTGGCATTCCGAACCTCGTCGCACGATTGGTCGTCGAGGTGATGCGTAAATAGCTGTCGATAAGCCGAATGACGCTCCTCAGAGTGACCTCCGAGTGACTCATAGAGCGGGTGCGACGCGACCAGTGGATTGGGAATTCCAAACGCGTTGCACAAATAGCTCGAATGCAGATATTCGGCCGGATGCGCAACCATCAAAGCGCGAACGGGATTCATTTCGATATAACGAGTGCAATTGAAAAAATATCGATCTGATCCAACCACAAACGAGTCGTAACGCCCCTCCCACAACGTTCCCGTCCGTTCATATCGCTTGTTGTAGTAGAGCGCGTAGGCCGAAGCGAATGATTGCATGAAATCGGCCGGACCATCTTTGTCGACAGGTGTAACCAGTAAATGAAAGTGGTTGTCCATCAGGACGTGCGAGTGAACAGAACATTTGCTTCGTGAACTTGACGAGATAAGCAGTGACATACATTTGTCGAAGTCCGCGGCATCACGGAATATTTGCATGCGGTTGTTGCCTCGGTGAGTAATATGGTGCGGTTGGCCCGGAATGATGAGTCGCGGTCGTCTTGCCACAGGTGCCTCCGATAGAAGTTGCATGAGCGTAACGCCGCGCACCGTCCTGGCACTCATCGAAACTGCGCCTTCCGTTTCATTTTGTTGCGCTGATATTTCAATCGAGAGCCGTCAGTCACGGGCGTGTCTCTAACCCCTGTCTCAACCCAGGAAGCGGTCCCAGTACCAAAAGAATTCGGTCAAAACGACGGCTCTGACCCCAGCACCAAAAGCACGCATTCACCAAACGACGGCTCTGACCCCAGTACCAAAAGCACGCATTCAAATTCACGGCACTAACGCCAGTATTCCAAACAATTTCCCCAAAGCGTGTCATACACTTTTCAAACTCCGCGCATCGCAACACGCGACGATGGCTCACACCTCGTTACGGTCATCAACCGCGCGTACGTGGCGGAATCCTCGATCGTACGCGGTGAACGCATTGATCTGTCGAACGTGGTCCAACGCATTGTGGCATCGAATACATGGTTTCTGGTGATTGAGCAGAATACCGACCACAGTGCACGGCAAATCGTCGCGTGTGTCTGCCTTGACTGCGACGGCCATCGCGGGCACATCGGCCTGCTGTCGGTGGACCCCGACCATCAGGGACGTGGACTCGGTGCCAAACTGTTGCGAGCTGCGGAATTGCTCTGTGCCGAAAAGTTTTGCTGCCCGGTGATTGAACTCGAGGTGGTCAGCGAGCGCCACGACTTGTTTCCGTTCTACGCTCAAATGGGTTACGAACGTACCGGCGTTGCGCCGTTCCCAAACGAGTCACTACTCAAAAAGCCGGCGCACATGGTGGTGATGCAAAAGAGGTCGAGCACCTGCATTCAATTGTAAGAACTTTTCTGACCCCAGTACCAAAACAATGCGGTCAAAGTGACGGCTCTGACCCCAGTACCGAAATCACCCCAGTACCAAAACAATGCGGTCAAAGTGACGGCTCTGACCCCAGTACCGAAATCACCCCTGTACCAAATCACTACCCCGCAATCGTCTCCAACTGCTCCCACCGCTCCGTCAGCGACGTTAACTCCTTCTCGAGTACACCCAATCGCGCGGTCGCCTGCAACAACGCATTGCCGTCCCGCGTGAACAACGGATCCGCCAACTTCTCATAGAGTGCGGTGCGCTCGAGCTCCAACACATCAATGCGATCGGGCAACGACGTCAGTTCCTTCTGCTCATTGAACGACAACTTCTTTTTCTTCTCGGTCTTCAACCCCGTTGCGGGTTCAACCCGTTTTACGCCGGACGTCGCAACAACCTCCGGCACTTTTCGCTGCCGCAACCAATCCGCGTAACCACCCACATACTCGTTCACGCGCGCACCGCCTTCAAACACGAGCGTACTCGTCACCACGTTGTCGAGAAACGCACGATCGTGACTGACCACCAATAGGGTTCCAGTAAATTCGGTCAGCATTTCCTCAAGCAAATCGAGCGTTTCGATATCGAGATCGTTAGTGGGTTCGTCGAGCACCAACACGTTAAATGAACGCGTAAACAAACGCGCCAACAACAAGCGATTACGCTCACCGCCCGACAACGCCCGCACCGGGGTCCGCGCACGGTCTGACGGAAACAGGAAGTTGCTGAGATATCCGTTGACATGCATCTTGTTGCCATTCACCTCGACAAAATCCATGCCGTCCGCAATGCTGTCGAACACACTGCGATCGGGATCGAGCTGCTCGCGCAATTGATCGAAATACGCCACGTCGATGTTCGTGCCCAACCGAATGGACCCCGCGTCCGGCTGCAACTCACCTAACAACAATCGCAACAGCGTGGTCTTGCCCGATCCGTTGGGCCCGATCAATCCAACGCGGTCACCGCGCGAAATGGTGGTCGTCAAATCTCTGACAATGAATCGGTCTCCGCGCGAGAAACTCACATTGGTCGCTTCGACAACGAGTTTGCCCGAACGGTCCGCCTCGGTCGTCTGCAACTTGACGGTGCCACTTCGCTCGCGGCGCGCACTCCGCTCTCGACGTAACGCTTCCAGCGCACGCACGCGCCCTTCGTTACGCGTGCGCCGCGCCTGAATACCGGTGCGAATCCACACCTCCTCCTTCGCCAGCTTCTTGTCAAACTCCGACCACTCCTTACTCTCGGCCGATAACATTCCCTCCTTACGCGAGAGATAGGTGTCGTAGTCGGTGCCCCAATCCACCAGTTGCCCGCGATCGAGTTCAACAATGCGCGTTGCAACCTTTCGCAGAAACGCACGATCGTGCGTCACAAACAACATGGTGATGCCGCGTTCAACGAGAAACGTTTCCATCCACTCAACCGCACTAACGTCGAGATGGTTGGTGGGTTCATCGAGCAACAACACATCGGGTTGACGCACAAGCGCGCGCGCCAACAGCGTTTGCCGTTTGCGACCGACCGACGCTTTGTCGAACGGTGCGTCCGCATCGAGACCGAGATGTTCAAGCACGGTCTCCACGCGCGTTTGTATCTGCCATGCGTTGGCCGCATCCAGCGCGTGATGCAAACGATCCATTTCGCGAAGCGCGGTGTCGCGCACACTCGCGTCGCTCCCCGCTTCACTCACGCGATGGCTGGCTGAGTGATAACGTGCAATCAGTGAACCCATTTCGCCGAGTCCCGCGGCGACAACATCGAATGTGCTGCCCGCAACGTCGTCCGGCACTTCCTGCTCAAGCCGCGTCACGCTCACGCCGGTTTGGCGGGTGATGATGCCGGTGTCGGGTTTCATGGTCCCGTCCAACAATTTCATCACGGTGCTTTTGCCGGCACCATTTCGACCCAGCAAACACACCCGTTCGCCACGCTCAATGCTGAAGTTTGCGTTCGTCAGCACAGCGGGCCCGCCAAAAGCGATGTTGATATCCTGCATGCCCAGCAACGCCATGAAACCCGGAGTGTGAAGTCGATAGAACGCGCGGTCGGTTACGCCTGATCAATACTCGCGGGAACGCGCACGAATAACAGCCCGCCCCGCATTTTGCGTAACGTGGACGTCGTCACAGCGGCCAGGATTTCGCCCGTGTTGCTGGGCACCATCGCGATCGCGGTCGGACACGTGCCCGGCAGGCGCATATTGGCCACGCGCGTGCCATCGGGGCTCCAGCAGGAGACGTTCTCCCCATCATAATGCGCGATCCATAGCCGCCCCTGCTCGTCTACGCACATGCCATCGGGAAACCCCTCGCCGTCGCCAAATCGCGCAAAGAGCGTTGGCGTAAATCTCTTGGTAAGGTCGACCACGTACACTTCGCGCCGCGGCGTGTCTGCGTAGTACGCCCTTTGTCGCTTTCTATCAAAGGCGGGGCCGTTTCCAATGATCACCTGGCTTGCGAGCGTATCAACGGCCGATGACGTCACGCGAAACATCGCGCCCAGGGGTGAAGTTGCGTCGCGGCTCATCGAAGCGAGCCACAAGCTTCCATCCGGCGCCCAGGCGGCATCGTTAAAGCGACACCTGCCCGTATCGAAGTGTGGGATCACCTGCCAGCGCTCGATGGTTTCCCGAAGCGGATCGAACCACTGGAGTTCGTTTCCGACACCGACCAGTACACGTCCATCTTCACCCAGTACTATCGTGCTCAACTCCGAGGCCAGCGTCCACGACTGACGCACGTTTCCCTCGGCGGTATGCCGGTGCAAAATGCCAGCCGGCATATCAATCCAGTACACCGACCGCGTATGCACATCCCACCGTGGATTTTCGCCGTGTCTGGCATTGCTATCGACGGCCGGCCAAAATTCCGCGCGTGGAATGTCAATGCACGGTTGACGTTTCACGCCGTTCCGTAAAAGTTGCGAGATGGAGTTCCACAGGCTCATGGGCGTTTTTTCAAGGCTGGATGCAAAACGAATGTGACCCTGCGGTAACTTGCGCGTAATACTCTCGAGCGCGCCCCGTTTAGTATCCGAACCGTTCACGGCAGCTCGCTGCCAAAGCCGCAACGCAAATGGATCATCGATGCCCCGACTTCAAGTAAGCGCGCCAGCCGTCGTCTCCGAAATTATTGACGGAGAGGCCGTAATCATGAACCTGGAAAGTGGTCACTATTTCAGCACGCGCAATATAGGCGCGCTGGTGTGGGCGTGCATTGAACAGGGCGCTGCCGTAGATGCCATCTCTGGTGTCATCGTAAATCGGTATCAGATCGAAAAGATCGACGCCGATCGCGCCCTGGCCAAATTCGTCGGCGAGTTGCTGCAGCATGGACTCGTTCGCGAAGCGGTCGACGGCGAGAACACGCGGCCTGCGACGTTGGATGATGCAACCGGATGGCCTGCGACCTGGTCGGCGCCGCAAGTTGAAGTCTATACCGACATGGAAGACCTTTTGTTGCTCGATCCGATTCACGATGTCAGTGACGCAGGTTGGCCAATGCCACTTCCCGATCAACCGGCCGCGTGAGCACACCACTGGCGTTCATCCACGTCATGGAGCCGACGGTATCGGTCGTGTTGGTCGTGCGAAATGGCGACGCCTACATTGCCGAGGCGTTGCGCAGCGTGTTATCCGGGCCGGTCGTGCCCAACGAAGTAATCGTGATCGACGGTCAGTCGGCCGACGACACAATCGCCATTGCCTCCACGTTTCCAAACGTCACCGTACACGCGCAACGTTCGCGCGGTGTGGCGGGCGCATACAACGAAGGTATTCAACACGCGTCGGGAATGTTCATCGCGTTCATCTCGCACGACGATATCTGGACGGAAAACAAGCTCGCACTCCAACTGACATACTTGCAGCAACATCCAGAAGCCATGGGATGCGTGGCACATATTCAGCACTTTCTTGCGGAAGGCGCGGAAATTCCCGCCAGTTTTCGGGCCAGTCTGCTGGACGAGAGCGTTGTTGGTTATGTACCGGAAGCTTTGCTGGTGCGCCGTGAAATTTTTGCGCGTGTAGGATTGCTGGACGAGAGTTACGCGGCTGCCGAGGACACGGAGTGGTTTGCGCGCGCGCGCGATGCCGGCTGCATGATTGGCCTGTTGCCGGAAACATTGCTACTCAAGCGTGTGCACGGCGCGAATACATCGCTCGCGGGCGAGCGTCTCAACAAACATTTGTTGATGGCGCTACGCGGTTCGATTGCGCGTAAACGGAACACCGAAGGCACGAGCCCAGCGTGAGCATCAGCGTCGTCATTCCTTGCTACAACGCTGCGCCGTATCTGGGCGAGGCGTTGGAGAGTGTCCTCAATCAGAACATTGATGCACTCGAGATTGTCGTTGTTGACGACGGTTCGACCGATGAAAGCGCCGAGGTAGCGAGACGGTACGCCCAAGTACGTGTGATTACACAAGCAAACCTCGGCATCAGCGCGGCGCGGAATCGTGGCATTGCGGTGTCAACCGGCAACATCATCGCCTTGCTGGATGCGGATGACGTTATGGCCGCCAACAGTCTGTCCAGTCGACTCGCAATTCTTGAAGCCAACCCGAACGTGGGCGTCGCGCTCGGCCTCGTCGCGCAGTTTATCAGCCCGGATGTTGACGACGTTACGCGCAACCACATCGCGATTTCGGATGAACCCAGTCGCGGGCGCGTAGTCGGCGCCATGCTGATGCGCCGGACGGTGTTCGACACCATCGGAGTGTTCGACAGCGCATTCCAACTTGGAGAAACCATCGACTGGGTTGCGCGAGCCGACGCGGCAAACATTCAAATGCAGTCGGTAAATACCGTCGTTTTGCGTCGGCGCATTCACGCCGCGAATTCCGTTCGCAAAGCCGAGCAGCTGCGCGCCGACTATCTGCGCGTGCTGCGCGCGTCGATCGAACGGCAGCGCGCTGGCCAGTCAACGTGAGTACCCTAACGTCTGTGCACGAACGCGAGTACACCAACGTGAGTGCGCCAACGCGAACACACCAACGTGAGTGCGCCAACGCACGTTCGCAACGTGAGCTCATCCGCCTGAGTTCATCAACGTGAGTTCCGCGATCCGCACCTTTCGCGAGGTTCCGCTGGACGGTGGACTGTTTCCGTCGGCCCCCCAAATGTTGTTGCTGAAAGCCGCGCTCGAGCAAGGGCCGCTCGCGCAACAGGCGTTTCGCGAGTGGAGTGGTGTTGTTGACCTCGATGCAGAATTCGGCTGGGAGGCGCTCCGCCTGATGCCGTTGGTGTACAACAATCTCGCGTCGTTCAACACGCAACATGTGTTGATGGGGCGTCTGAAAGGGGTGTACCGACGCGCGTGGTACCAGGCGCACACGCTGTTTCGGCGCACCGGCACCGCCGTTGCCGCGCTCGCAAACGGCGGCGTTGAGGTGCTCCTCTCCAAAGGTGCAATACTGGCGCAGGAGTACTATCGCAACATTTCGCTGCGTCCAATGTCGGACGTTGACATTTGCGTACATCGCGTCGATGTTGCGCGCGCCGTGCACGTGCTCGAACGCGAAGGGTGGACCTCCACCAGCGAGTTGACCGTCGACCATCTGCGCTTTCGCCACGCCATGCAGTTCCGTCACGCCGAGGGCGGCGAACTCGATCTGCACTGGCGTTTGCTGCCCGAGGCGAACGACACCACATTGAACGAAATGTTCTGGAACGATTCCGAGCCGGTTGAGTTTGGCGGCACACGCGTGCAACAACTCTCCCCAACCAGTTTGCTGTTGCAACAGGTTGTGCATGGGATGCGCTGGAATTCCGAAACACCCATTCGGTGGATCCCCGATTCGCTTGTGATTGCACGCGTACGCGGCACCGACGTCAACTGGAACCGGTTGCAGTCGATGGCGCGCGAACTTCGGGTCACCTCGCGTTTGGTACTGGGTTTGTCATTTCTTGTCGAACATTTCGGCTTCGAGGTCCCTGCCAATTTTCTCCAGGCAATTTCACGCCGACGTCCCGCATTGGTCGAGCGCCTCGAGAATCACGTCATCCTGCGCAGTGACGACGCACTCGGCACGGGCGTTGGTGCGGAATTTGTGCGTGGCTTGGCGGAATACACGCGGGTGGTGGACCCTGTTCGACATCCGATCCGGGTGTTGTACGAATATCCGCACTATTTGCGACTCAAGTGGCAGTTGAATTCGCGCTTCCAAATATTGCCGTTTGTTGCACGAGGCGTGTTGCGCCGCCTTCAATTTCGCCTTGCACCGCAA
>JBDUBA010000145.1:0-2387 GCA_040004335.1 Gemmatimonas sp. | reverse complement strand
GTCGGTTATCTGAACTCAAAGGTTGCTGGTTGATGAAACGACGGGTCGTCGTCACGGGCCTGGGCATGCTGACCGCCGTGGGAAACGACGTGGCGACGACCTGGCAATCACTCCTCGCCGGGAAGTCCGGTGGCGGAATGATTACGCGCTTTGATATCACGCGGTTTGACGTAAAATTCGCGTGCGAACTCAAGGGCTTTGACGTTACGCAGTACATGGAACGCAAGGAAGCCAAACGTTCCGACGCTTACACGCAGTACGCCGTGGCCGCGTCAACACAGGCGATGCAAGATGCCGGACTCTCCGAGCCTGGTTCGTTCGATCCCGAGCGATGCGGCGTCATTATCGGCAGCGGTATTGGCGGTCTGCGCACGTTCGAAGATCAGTGCGAAACGTATTTCAAGAGCGGCCCGGGACGCGTCTCGCCGTTCTTCATTCCCATGTTTATCGGCGACATCGCGGCGGGGGTGGTGTCCATGCACTTTCAGTGCAAGGGACCCAACTACGCGGTCGTGTCCGCGTGCGCCACCAGCGCACACGCCATCGGCGATGCCACGCGCACCATTCAGTACGGTGACGCCGACATCATGATCGCGGGGGGTTCCGAAGCCGCGGTTGGGCCCATGGCCATCAGCGGGTTTGCCAACATGGGTGCACTCTCCAATCGCAACGATTCGCCCGAAACTGCATCACGCCCGTTCGATGCGACGCGGAACGGGTTCGTGCTCGGCGAGGGTGCCGGCATCGTTGTGCTGGAAGAGCTCGAACACGCGCTCAAACGCGGCGCGAAAATCTACGGAGAAGTTGCAGGGTACGCGGCAACCGGCGACGCCTTCACGCTAACCGGACAACCAGACGCGCACGAAGGGCTGCAGCGCTCCATGCGCCGCGCACTTGCCGATGCGAATCTGAAGCCGTCTGACGTGCAGTACATCAACGCGCACGGCACCTCAACGCCCCTCAACGACCCAAACGAATCCGCGGCCATTCGCGCAGTGTTTGGTGAACATGCCGAAACCGTTTCAGTCAGCTCCACGAAATCGGCTACGGGCCACATGCTCGGCGCCGCGGGATCGGTTGAATTCATCGCGTGTGTGATGGCCATTCGCGATGGACAAATTCCACCAACCATCAACTACCAGGTTCCCGATCCCGAGTGCGATCTCGACTACACCCCCAACGTGCCAAAGGCGCGCACGGTTGATGTCGCGATTTCCAACAGCTCCGGGTTTGGTGGCCACAACGTAACGCTCGCCCTGCGCCGTTACGTCGCTTAGCCAAGGTCGCGTTCCGACTTTCGTTTAAGCGACGCTCGTACAGGGTGGCGCAGGCCGCACGGCGGCATACTACAGCATGCGCAATCCGGTTTCGTTTGATCTTGGCAGACTGCGCGACAGGGCGCTCATTCCAATTGGAATGAAGGTCATCGCGGGCGAACGCCTCACCGTTGCAGACGGTGTCACACTGTTTCGTTCGCACGACCTGCTGGGAGTTGGAGCCATGGCCGATGCCGCGAATCGCGCGCGCCACGGTGATGTGGTCACGTTCGCCGCCAATCAGCACATCAATCCAACCAACATCTGCGTGCTGCGCACCACGTGTGCGTTCTGCGGTTATGCACGGTTGCCAAAAGAAAGCGGCGCGTACCGCTATTCGCTCGAGCAGATCATGGCCGAAGCGGAGCAGGCTGACAACGGCATCACACGCGAGTTTCACATTGTGGGCGGGCTCGATATGCAGGCAGGACTCGAGTACTACACCACGATGTTTCGCGCGCTGAAAGCCCGATTGCCGCACGTACACATCAAAGCGCTCACTGCAGTGGAAATTGCGCACATTGCGCGCATCGAAAAAATGACGTGGACCGACGTATTGATTGCGCTGCGCGACGCAGGGCTCGACACGCTGCCCGGTGGCGGCGCCGAAACGTTCAGCGAAGCTGTGCGTGACGAAATTGCCGGCAAGAAACTCGGAGGCGCCGACTTTATCAACGTGCATCGCGCCGCGCACAAGTTGGGTATTCGTTCCAACTGCACAATGTTGTACGGGCACGTCGAAAGTATTGAAGACCGCATGGAGCATCTGTTAATGCTGCGCGATCTGCAGGACGAAACCGGCGGATTTCTCGCGTACATCCCGCTGTCGTATCACCCCGATGACAACGCACTCGGGAAGAAGCTCGGTCGCGAAGGCACGGCCAGCACCGGATTCGACGATCTGCGCAATCTTGCGGTAGGGCGCCTGTTCCTCGACAACTTCGACCACATCAAGTCGCATTGGATCATGGTGACCAGTGCCGTCACACAGGTGGCGCTGCACTTTGGCGTGAACGACATCGAAGGCACGGTGGTGCGCGAAAAGATTTATCACGCTGTTGGCGCACCAAC
>JBDUBA010000486.1:0-26108 GCA_040004335.1 Gemmatimonas sp. | reverse complement strand
TGAATGCGACGCGAAGCGTATCTTGTGCTGCAAGGTGAAAAAGCGCAACCAGCCGGCGTCCACGGCCGTCTCGCGGTAACCATCGCGCGAGGTATTACTTCACCGAATCGCGCCGGGCTACGACGCCACCCTTCATGACGAAACGAACGTCGCGCGTGTGATGGATATCCCGCGTCGGATCACCTTCAACCCCCACCAGGTCGGCCAGCAGGCCGGTCGCCACGCGGCCAAAGTCATTCTCCCGATGCAACAGTTTCGCGTTGACGCTCGTGGCTGCTTTGAGCACGGCGTTGGCCGTCATGCCATACTCGACCATGAGTTCGAGTTCCAGCGCGTTCGTACCGTGCGAGAACACACCAACATCGCTGCCGCTGCACATCGTCACCCCGGCCGCGAGTGCAGCCTTGAACATGGCGTGCTTTCTCGTGACGCCGGCGGGTTCCGGATCAACACCTTTTTTCCACCCCGCATACCGCGCAGTCGATTCGGTAGCGGCCAATGTTGGGCAGAGCGCAACACCTTTCGACTTCATGAGGTTCCAGGTATCGGCGGTGCCGCCGTCGCCGTGCTCCACAGTTTCAACGCCCGCTTCGATGGCGCGCCGCATACCCTCGGCCGTGCTTGAATGTGCCACCACCGGCCGCCCGCTGCTCTTCGCGGTTTCCACAATGGCTTTCCATTCGGATTCGTTGAACGTCGGACGCGCTTCGCCACGCGGGCCCCAGCGATAGTCCGCGTAAATCTTGATCCAGTCAGCGCCGTGTGCAATCTGATCGCGCACAACATGCGTAACGCCGTCAACACCGTCCGCCTGTTCGGCTCCCTGAGGCACACCAATTTCTGCGCCAAATCCTTTGGGGCCATACGAACCGGTTGCGACAATTGCTTTTGTCACCACCGTTAAACGTGGCCCCGGAATGATTCCCTGGTCGATTGCTTCCTTGAGTCCAACGTCGGCGTATTCCGCCCCTTCGGTCCCGAGGTCGCGAAGTGCGGTGAAGCCGGCCATGAGCGTTGCGCGCGCGTGATTGGTGGCGCGCGCAACGCGCAGCGCGAGTGATTCACGCAGCACCTGATCGTTCCAGGATGTTTCGTCGTACGGATGCAGCAGCAAATGGCTGTGCATGTCAATCATGCCGGGCATCAACGTCATCCCGGACAACACAATCCGTTCGGCGTCGGCGGGAACGGTCAGCGACGCGAGCGGTCCCACCGCAGCAATTCGTTCGCCGCGTACAAGCACGGCCCATCCTTCCTTTACACCGTCGGTGGTGCCGTCGAACACCGCTTTCGGCTGCAACAGCACAACTCGTTGTGGGCCGCCGCGCGCGGCGCCAGGCTGCGCGGCCAACGTGAATTGCGTTGTCAGCAGCAGCGTCAGCGCAACTACACACGTACGAGCCGATGCCCGTTGATTCATGCGGTGATACTCGTGGAAAGGGTGGGAGTTAGGGCACGTGTTTCATCGGTGTTCGCGGGAAATCCGGTAACGCCACCCGAGACGATGAACGCCATGACATCCGAACTCGCACGATGTAATTGCGTCACTTGAGTCGTCGGCACGACCATCATTTGACCGGCCCACGCATACGAGTGTGGGCAATACACGCTCACGACGCCTTGCAATCCAAGATGCGACAGTGATTCCTGCGTGACAAATCCGAAGATCTGCACGTCACTGTTGGGAAACAGGTGAATGGAGACCGGTTGGTCGAAGCGGCGCTTCTCGCCAACAAATGCGTTCAGTAAATCCTTTGTGGCGGAGTACAACAGCCGTACGAGCGGAAGCCGCGCGAGCAGTCGTTCAAATAACACCAGGAAAGAACGGGTGATGATGGTGGATCCAAGAAAGCCAACCAACGTGATCAACACGATATTGATGATGAACCCCGCGCCGTGCAGCTCGCGTCCCGCGTATCGCTCGAGCGTTGGCTTGAGCAGTCCGTCCAGCGTAACAAAAATCCACCAGCACACGTAGGCGGTGACGGCAATGGGCACGAGCAACACCAGCCCTCGCACGAAGTATCCAATTAAACGACCCATCGCCACCTCACGCGACTTCAGTCGCGCCGCTAAACTGTTGGCAGCCGGCGGAAATCGCTGGCGCTTGCTCAACATTACCGCACCACGCCACGAACAGCCAACAAGCGTCGTTTCAGTGAACCAAAGGCGGCGCGACAACCGAGGATCCGATGCCAGACGAAATTGACTACCAGATTATTGGCGACGATTTGCAGGCGGTCATCATTACGCTCGACCCGGGAGAGGCGGTGTTCGCCGAAGCGGGCGCGATGATGTTCATGCGTGAAGGGATTACGATGGCCACGACGCTCGATCCCAATGCCAACAAGGGTTCGTTCTTCGACAAGTTGATTGGCGCCGGCAAACGCGTACTGGCCGGTGATTCGTTTTTCGTGACTTTATTTGGCAATGCCAGTGCAAAGCGGGCAGATGTTGCCTTCGCGGCGCCGTATCCGGGCAAAATTGTTCCGCTGCAACTCACGGAATGGGGTGGCACGGTGCTCGCCCAAAAGAATTCGTTCCTCTGTGCGGCGCGTGGCACGGATATCAGCGTTGCCTTTACCAAGAAGTTCGGGGCCGGGCTCTTTGGTGGGGAGGGATTCATTCTGCAAAAACTGCGTGGCGACGGACTCGCCTTTCTTCACGCGTCAGGTACGCTGCACGCCGTGGATTTGATGCCTGGAGAGGTGATGCGCGTGGACACGGGTTGTCTCATGGCGTTTCAACCCACAGTCTCGTACGACATCCAGCGCGTACCTGGAGTCAAGACGGCACTGTTCGGTGGCGAAGGACTCTTCTTTGCCGCGATGACTGGACCGGGTCGCGTGATTCTGCAAACCTTGCCCTTTTCCCGGCTCGCCGATCGCATCATTTCGGCCGCGCCGAGTGCCGGCGGGCGCCGTCGCGGCGAAGGTTCAGTGCTCGGCAGCATTGGTGGTTTGCTGGACGGTGACAACTAGGCTCGCACCCAGGTTGCACACCACCTAATTTTTCCGGGATGGCAACTCGCACTAAAACGGAACCCGATCCCGCGGCACCTGCTGGCTGGTCGATCGAAGAAGCACGCGCGTTATATAACATCGATGGTTGGGGCGCCGGATACTTCGATATCAATGAAGCCGGCAACGTTGTGGTGCGCCCCGATCCCGATCGCCCGCATACACTGCTCGATCTGCGTGCGCTCGCCAGCGACCTCGAAGAACAGGGTGTGCAACTTCCGGTGCTGTTGCGCTTCTCGGACATTCTGCGTTCGCGAATTGAAACGCTCAGCGAACGATTTGCGGGTGCCATCAAGGAGTTTGAGTACACGGGCAGTTACACCACCGTGTACCCGATCAAAGTCAATCAGCAGCGTCACGTTGTTGAAGAGATCGTGCGGTTTGGCAAGAAGAATGGCGTTGGTCTTGAATGCGGATCAAAGCCGGAGTTGCAGGCAGTGCTCGGTCTTTCCGAAAGCACCGAACACCTCATCGTGTGTAATGGCTACAAGGACCACGAGTTCATGCGGCTCGCCCTCATGGGCCAGAAGCTGGGACACAAAGTGTTCATCGTGCTCGAGCAGTTGAGCGAACTCGATGTATTGCTCGAAGTTGCGGATGAACTGGGCGTAACACCAACGTGCGGCGTGCGCATCAAACTCGCGAGCGAAGGGGCAGGGCGCTGGGCGCAGAGTGGTGGTGAGAAAAGCAAGTTTGGCGTTAGCAGTGCAGAGCTGGTCAAGCTGGTCGATCGCCTGCAGAACGAAGGGCGCATTCACATTCTGAAGCTCATCCACTTCCATCTGGGCAGCCAGATTACGGACATCCGGTTCATCAAGAGCGGGCTGCAGGAAGTGGCGCGTTATTACGCGGAAATGCGTGCCCTGGGTGTAGACATTACGCACGTGGATGTGGGCGGTGGTCTGGGCATCGATTATGACGGAACGACGTCAACGAATAACGCGAGTGTCAACTACACGCTGCAGGAATATGCGAACGACGTCATTTACACGATCGCCGAGTCGTGCCGCGACGGCGATTTGCCCATGCCGCACATCATCAGCGAATCGGGACGTGCACTCACCGCACACCACGCGCTTTTGTTGATCAAGGTCATTGAGGTCGAATCGCAGGCCGAGCAACCAATGCCCGCCCTCGATGATGATGATTTCGGTTTGCTGCACGAGATGTACGAAGACTGGAAAACCATTACCGAGCGTTCGCCCCGTTCACGCAAGGTGCTGGAAGTCTTTCACGATGCGTCGTTCGACAAGGAGCGCGCGCGGCAGTTCTTCAACAGTGCGGTGCTTGATTTGCGAGGACTGGCGAAGGCCGAAGTGATGTGGCTGGCATCCATGAACGCGATTTATCGCCTGGCATCGGCCAACCCCGATGTGTACGCCGATATTCTGCCGGAACTCGAGAGCATACTTGTTGATCGTTACTTCTGTAATTTCTCGCTGTTTCAGTCGCTGCCGGATAGCTGGGCCATTGATCAGTTATTCCCGATCATGCCAATTCACCGGCTGAACGAACGCCCCGAGCGACGCGGGACGCTGCAGGATGTAACGTGTGACTCCGATGGAAAAATCGATCGTTTTGTTGGCGGCAAGAACGGGCGTGGCAGCCTGGAAATGCACGAGTTCCGCGACGGCGAAGACTACGTGCTTGGTATTTTTCTGACGGGTGCCTACCAGGAAATTCTAGGTGACCTGCACAACCTGTTTGGCGATACGAATGCGGTCCACGTGCGTATCAACGATCAGGGTGGCCACGAAATTACCGATCTCGTGGAAGGCGATACGGTTACCGAAGTCCTCAATTACGTGCAGTTTGGAGCATCGCAACTCCTCGCGACCTTTCGCCGTAAGGTGAACGCGACGTCAACTCTGACGCGCGAAGAAGCCAACGCCTTTATTGCTGATTACGTCGCGGGACTCGAGGGGTATACGTATCTCGAGGGTGAAGCAGCGAGGTAGGACGCGTCGCACGGTTACATGACTGCGTGACGCGGTTGGCGAACCATCCTTTCAGGAGGACCTGTGTCGCATCCGAATGACCAAGGGGCAAAGCAAGGCAGCGTAGTCGAAGATCTCATCAGCATCTTCTACAAGCCGTCCGACGTGTTCGAACATCAGCGCGACAAGAGTTTTGTGGTCCCAGCACTCGTGCAAACCATTCTGCTCACGCTGTTGGCATTTGCTTTGCACAATTTGATCGAGCCGTTCCTTGACGCAGACTTTGCTCGTGGAATGGCCAAAGCAGCAGCCAGTGGCAAACCAATGCCCGAGCAAGCAAAGGGCATGATGGAAACTGTTCAGAAATTCTCGCTCTATGCGGGAGCACTGCTTGGACCATGGTTCATTGCACTTATCGGCGGCGTCGTGGTTTGGCTCTTTTCCAAGATTGTCAGCGCCAAGATGCAAGTTGGCCAAGCCATGATGATCGCGTCGTGGGCGGCAATGCCGATGATCCTCGGCACGATTACAATGGCAATCTTCGGCGTCATGGCCGACCCGCAAACCGTGCGCGGAAGCGCCGACGGGCAATTGGGTGCCTTACGATTCGTTGATCTGGACACGGCCAGTCCACTGGTGACGGAGCTTTTGCGACGCCTGGACCTATTTGGGATCTGGGAAGTCGTGCTGACCGGAATTGGTATCTCGGTTGTCGGACGCGTGTCGCGAGGTTCAGGATTTGTTGCAGCCGGTGTTCGGTGGGCACTCGTCGCGCTCGTGTTTGGTATGTGCGCTTCGTTGAGCCCAAAGTAGCTCTTTTCAAACGCCGAATGCTTGCATGATCGAAAGTGGGCGCCTCACCATGTGCGGGGGGCCCACTTTTTTGTCACGTGGAGTGTGCACGGCTATTTGCGGACCAGCATTTGCCAACCAACATTCGCTGAGGCGCAGATGACGCTTGCTTAAAAGAAATTGTTCATCGTCAGTCGCGGATTCACAACATTCTGAAAGATCGAACCAAAGGTGAAGCTGAGTCCTATGTTGCCGTAGTAGCTATAGCCCGTTCGCAACTGTCGTAACTGCAGCAGAATTTCCTGCTGTTCCTGTTCGCCGCGTTTGAGATTCAGCTGATTCCGAATGCGTGAATACCCACCACCAAAGTCGAAACTCAATCCGGTGGTGATGCGCCAGCTCACGTAACCATTGAGATCGAGATTGTTCTTGGAAAGATCGTCGAGCAACGCGCTGTAGGTCGTGGAGGCGGAAATGCTCCCCCACTTCTGCGTCATGTCAGCGCCAATGAGAAACTGATGATCGGGGTGTGTTTCTTCGAGCTTGTCGTAGATAGTGGGCTCGGTGTAGTTGGCAACACGGACACCAGGCGTGTATCGGAAAATGACTTGGCGTCGCGTTGATTGTGCGTACGGATAGACGTCAAATTCGAGTGCTGGCCCCGCTCGCAGAAAAAAATCCTGATTCGATTGCACCGACGACGAGGCGCTCGCAGTCCCACCCAACGACCAGCGCGGATTGAGGCTTTTAACGACGCCACCACTACCGCCCCAACTGTTCTGGTACGTGCGCAGCTTTTCGGTGGCCGAGAGTGCGTAGCTGTTTTCGCGATAGTTGGCATTCAATGAAAGACTGGTCTTCCACTGTTCGGTGGTGCGGCTGGCACGAACAGAACCGCTCGCCGATACGGATTTGTAATTCTCATCGCCGCTTCCGTATCCGCTGGCGCTCACGCGATACACCCACAAGTGCCATTTGTCTTTGGCGCCGCGGGTGTCGGATTTCTTCGCCGTTGGCGGTTTGTAGCTGATGGACAATTGGCTTGCCAGCGGTGTACTGCGCACCGCATTCAGCATGCCTTGTCCAATCACCCGCGAAACAATGCGACGTGACAGATCACTGGTTGCTCCCTGCGGAACAATCGCGAGCAACGTATCGATGCCGCCGCCACCCGCCGCGGACCGTTCAAATGTGACAGCGAGCTCTGATCCGCCAGACGCGGTACTGCGCGAAGTGACAATGATGTGCACGAGCGCCTGGTTGCGATCGCGCACGAAATTCATCCACGTAAGTTCGGTGCGAAGAAAGTCAAAATCGCATCCGTCCGATTGACAGTCGAGAAAGACCAGTGGTAGCGGAACCGTCGTTGCATCGGTCGCAAGCGTTTGCGCCTGTAACGCGGAACACTCTGGGGTGAAAATGGGAGAAGTCAACACAATGGCGGTCAACATGAGTGAAGCAGGGCCGAGCAGACGCATTCGGGCGGGGAGGGAGGCGGGAAGGAGGTTAGCGTCGACCACGACGGGCGAATGGGTCGCCGGTCTGACAACGTGCCAAAACGGACAGTTCGGCTTACGCGCCAAACCGTCCGTTTGTGCCGTACGTCACTACCCGACCATCTCCGAATGGTGCCGGAGATGATGCAACGCTGTTTTTAGCCCAGTCGCTTCGCGACTTCCGCCCAGTTCACCACGTTCCAGAACGCGGCGAGATAGTCGGCGCGACGATTCTGATATTTGAGGTAATAAGCGTGTTCCCACACGTCGACACCCAGGATGGCATGTTTTCCTTCCATCAGCGGGTTGTCCTGATTGGGGGTACTCATAATTGAAAGAGCGCCCTTGTCAGCAACCAACCACGCCCAGCCCGAACCAAAACGGCCGAGGCCCGCCGCGTTCATCTGCTCTTTCATCGTTGCCACGGAACCGAACGCCTTGTTAATGGCGTCGGCCAGCACGCCCGTGGGTTCGCCGCCCGCGTGCGGACCCATCGACGTCCAGAACATTGAGTGATTCCAATGTCCGCCACCGTTGTTGCGCACGGCGGTGCGCACAGCTTCGGGTACCGTGCTGATTTTTGCGTTGAGATCGTCCAGTGACCAGCTCGCCAATTCGGGCGCTTTTTCAATGGCCGCATTCAGGTTGGTGACATACGCCTGATGATGCTTGCCGTGATGGATCTGCATTGTCTGCGCGTCGATGTGGGGCTCGAGCGCTTCGGGGGCGTATGGAAGCGGTGGCAGTGTGTGGGCCATGAAAGTCTCCGTCAACAGAAAGGGTGCGGAAAATGAAATGCGAATGTGACCGTACTGCAGCCTGGGGAAAAGTAATCAGGCGGCGGACCGCGCTGCACGTTTGGAATTCCAGTCGCGAAGCCACGCAATGATACCCGGCAGAATGGAAATGAACACGACAATGATAATGATCTTGTCGATGTGTTTGGCCACGCCCGGCACAACACTGCCCAGGAGAAAACCGATCATCAGCATGCTCCAGACCCAAGCCGTGCCACCGATCACGTTGTACGCGAGAAAGGTGCTGTATTTCATGCTGCCAACGCCCGCGACAACTGGCGCAAACGTTCGAATGATTGGCATAAAACGCGCGATGACGATGGTCTTCCCACCATGTTTCTCGTAGAAATTCTGCGCGCGCAAGAGGTGCTTGCGATTGAACAGGAACGAGTTCTCGCGCGTGAAGATGCGCGGACCTGCCGCTCGGCCGATATTGTAGCCAACCGTATCGCCCACGATACCCGCAATTGTGAGCAAGATGCCCAGATACCACACGTTCAGCCCAAACCCGTCTTGCGAGCATAACAGGCCTGCAGTGACCATCAGAGAATCACCGGGCAGGAAAAAACCGATCAGCAGCCCTGTTTCGGCAAAGATGATCGCGGTTAGTCCAACGTATCCTGCCCATTGCACGAGATGGGGCAGGTCTTTGTATACACGCTGATAGAAGTCTGCGAGAAAGTCCAAAGCGGGATTGGTTGAAGGGAGAGGGAGAAAGGTCCAACATGCAGTTGTCCGGGTCAACCACAATTACAGAACTGTGCCAGAACCTGTCGTGACACACGGGCCGCACGGTGGGCCGCTCACCGTATGCGTAGTGGCACACACGCACTGGGATCGCGAGTGGTATCACTCGGCGGCGCACTTTCGGCAGCGTCTGGTGGCCTTGGTTGACGCGTTGCTGGCCAATTCAACGGGAGCGACCGCGCCGTTTTTGCTCGATGGGCAGGCCATCGTGCTTGAGGACTACCTCGCAGTTCGCCCCGATCGAGCCGAGCACCTTGGACTGTTACTGCGTGCCGGCGCGCTGGAGGCGGGCCCTTGGTATGTGCTGGCCGATGGGCTGATTCCGTCAGGCGAGGCAGTTGTGCGCAATCTTTTGGCGGGCCGTTCGGTACTCCAACGATTTGGAAATGATGTTGGATCGCCGGCAGTTGCCTATTGTCCAGACACGTTCGGTCACGCCAGCGCCATTCCCGCAATTGCGGCAGGTTTCGGATTTCAGATGGCCATCGCCTGGCGCGGTTACGGCAGTGCGCGGGCGCCGCATGGCGACGTTGTGCGCTGGCACAGCGACGATGGTTCGGCGGTGTTGTTGCATCATCTGCCGCCCGACGGATACGAGACCGGTTCGTCGTTGCCCGTTGACGTCGAAACGCTGCGCGTGAAATGGCATGCCTTGCGTGTGTTGTATGCGCAGCGATCGAACACGGGCGTGGTGTTGCTCCCCAATGGTGCGGATCACCATGCGTTGCAAGCAGAGTTAAGTACCGCGCTGCGCAACCTGCAGCTGATTGCTCGTGAGCAAATTAATCTTGAGGAGGCGGGGCAACCCGATGTCATTACGCGCATGTCGCTCCAGCAATTTGCAGAGCACGTCGTTGAGGCCGCGCGAAATATCGAATTGCCTGTGGTGCACGGAGAGTTGCGCGACTCGTACGGATACACATGGACACTAGGTGGCACGTACGGCACGCGCGCGTATCAAAAACGCGCGAATGCACGCGCCGAACGTGCGTTGTTGCGCGACGTGGAGCCGTGGCTGCTACTGGCATCGCTGCACGGACGTGCACGGGATTTCGAAGTGTCCAACGACGCGAGCATTTCACTCGCGCAAGCGCCGGCGCTGCTGAACGCTGCGTGGCGCACGTTGTTGCGCGCCCACCCTCACGACACCATGTGCGGATGTTCAATCGACGCCGTTGCCCGATCGATGGACGAACATGTGTCGTCGGCGCGAGCGCAGGCGCGCGGATTGCGCGTGGCTGCGTTGGACATCGTGCTGCAGCATGACGCTGTCCTGGCGCGGAGTCGTCCGCTTGCAAACGTGCCAAGCGTGGTTGTGCGTAATCGCGTGGCCCGATGGCGCGGTGGAGTAGCGGAGGTGTTGCTGGACGAAACATTGGCGGACGTTCCCGTGGGGCCGTCGAGTGCTGTCCTTTCAGGAGCGGTAACCAACACCACCGGCGAGGCGCGAACACCGATAATTGGTGAATTGGTGGTTCAGGTAGTCAGCTCACGACTCGTGTATCGTCGTCGCGAGTCGCCGCAGCACTATCCGGATAACGATCTCGTGTGCGAGCACCGCGCCCTCGTGTGGATGCCCGAGCTCCCGCCGCTGGGGTTGGTGGCGCGCGCATTCGGGTTCACTACACCATCAATCGCCGTACCGCCGATAGAGTTGGAGGCGCGGGCAATTGGGTTCACTACACCAGCAATCGCCGTACCGCCGATAGAGTTGGAGGCGCGGGCAATTGGGTTCACTACACCACCGATCATTGCGCAGGACACATTGACGGAGAATTTACCACGCACGATGGACCAGGAAACGGACTGCAACTCGCCCGACTCGTTGAACAAGTCGAACGACGCGCCGTTCACCAACGCCACAAGCGGTGGACGACCGTTTCAACGAGCGATCGCGAACCAAACCCACGGCGGTATCGAGCTGGCGAATGGGCGCCTGCGCGTGTTCGTGAGCAACGCTGGCGCACGCATGGAAATGGGCGATCGGGTGATCGAAAACGTTTTGACGTTCGAGACACACAGCGATATTGGCGATTCGTACACTCCCGCCATTCGCGGCGAACCCGAGCTGTTGCAGGTAGTCCGCATCGCGATGGGCGCGACCGGACCACTACGTGCCAGTGCGAAATTGTGGTTGCGCACGCCGGGAAAACGCGACTCGGTGCAGGTGCAGGCGACGCTGTCGCTTGACGCGGAGTCTGACATTGCGCGCGTCGACATTCGTGGCAACAACGGCCGCCGAGATCATCGGCTGCGTGTGAACTTCAGCAGCGATGTGGCCACCCGTGCAACAATGCCACCGATCGATGTATGGGCAGACGCTGCATTCGGTCCGGTATTGCGGCCACCGTTAAACGTTCCGGAACTCGATCAACAGTTTGAGATGGTGCCGCCCACCATGCCGATGCATCGCTGGGCCACACTCTCCGCCGCAGATCGGGGCGCGACCCTTCACTCCGACGGTCTCGCCGAAGTTGAACCGAATCGAGTAACCGGTACACTTTCACTCACGCTGCTCCGTGCAATTGGCGAACTCTCGCGCAGCAACTTGCGCGAACGGCCCGGGCATGCTGGATGGCCCGCGCCAATACCAATGGCACAATCGCAAGGGGCCTTCCGCGCGCAAATTGGCCTGCAGTTGCACGGTACGTGGTCGCAACAAACGCGTGACGTCATCGAGGACGCCAGTGATAAATTTTTACTTCCGCTCACGGGTGGAACCATGCGCGACCTCGATCAGCCGAGGCTCGAAGTGGCGGGTCCATTGCTTACAGGCGTCGGCTTACGGCAATCCGCCACCAAGCTGGCCGACGATGGTGATGGCATCACGCTCCGATGCGTGAACGATTCACATGAGTCCAGCAATGGATCATGGACAATCCCGAATGGGGAAGCGTTTGAATTTGCCGACGCGCGCCTGGATGAAACCCTAACCGGTACTTGGGAACCGGTGCGAGAACGCATCGAGTTTACCGCTCCACCCCGCGCAATTGTGACACTCCGCGTGCGTCGCCTTTCGCTGTAAGCGCATCACCAATCAGGGTACACGCCACTACGGTGACAATCAGTGCAACACCTGGTGACAGCGCAATCCACGGCGCTGTAATCAACCAATCGCGTCCACCGGAAATCATGTTTCCCCAACTGGGCGTCGGTGGTTGCACTCCAAGACCAAGAAAGGATAATCCGCTTTCCAGCAGCATCGCATTACCAATGCCAAGCGTGATCGCCACGCGTGCACTTCCGAGCGCGTTTGGCAGAACATGACGCAACAGCAAGCCATACGAGGGTACGCCAATTGCCTGGGCCGCCTCGACATACGGCAAGGCGCGTACTCCAAGTACATCGGCGCGTACGAGGCGCGCGACAGACATCCATCCGGTCAGTGCAAGCACAACAACAACAGTGGTGAGTCCAGGACCCCACAGAGTTGCAATCACCAATAGCAACACCAGCCGCGGAATCGCTAACAACGCATCGGACAACGCCAGCACTGCGCGGTCGGTCAGGCCACCACGCCACGCGGCGAGCATGCCCAGCGCAATACCAAGAATGCCGGCGAGAAACGAACCGATCACACCAACGCCGATTGAAATCCGTGCACCCAGCCACAGTCGCGCGAGAACGTCACGACCAAATGCGTCAGTGCCGAGCAGGTGGCGCGTGCCCGTAGCATCAACACCAAACGGGCGCACCAAACGTGTTGCGAGCACATCACCAATATTGGTTGGACTGGCTGCGCCCAGAAGCGCTCCAAGTCCCGGAGCGATCGCAGCGCCAATCACGAGAATCGCCAACAGACCAATTCCCCAGCGCAACCGTGCGTCCATGTGCGCGAGCTTCATGCGGTGGCGCGGCGCGGATCGACGCGCAACAAGGCAAGATCGGCGAGCAGGTTCGCGCCAATTACAGTAGCCGCGTAGACCATGGTGAGCGCCAATACGACGGGATAGTCGCGCGAAGCAATAGCGGTCATCATCGCGCGTCCCAGCCCAGGCCACGCAAACACTTGCTCGACAAACACCGATCCCGCGACGATGCCGGGCAACATCAATCCGAGCAGCACAATAAGCGGCGGCCACGCATTTCGCAGAATGTACCGACGAGAAATACGACCGCCCGGAACGCCGCGCCCCGCCGCGGTTGCAACATGATGTGCGCGACGCGCTTCGATCATGGTTTGTCGAGTGTATCGGGCCACACCGGCGGCGCCGGGAATCGCAAGCACCATGAGCGGCAGCACCGAGTGGCGTGCAATGTCGCGCCAAACGTCCAAGCCGGTACTCAAGGCCGCGGGATCCCGAACTCCAAAAGACGGCAGCCGAAGCCAGGCCGGTGCGTTCAGCGATGCTGCGCCTGTAGTTGCCAACGCGATGAGCGCCAGAGCAAGCCAGAAACTTGGCGCCGCGTAAATGGTAGTCGTGAAAATGGTCGCCACGGTGTCACTGCGTTGGCCGGCACGCGCGGATTGCCAGGCGCCGATCGGCACTCCCAACAGAAAACTCAGAGCCAGTGAAATTCCGCCAAGGGCGAGTGAGAGTGGGAGAGCATCCGCAACGACCGCGACTACCGGACGAGAAAGCGCGAGACTTTCTCCGAGATTGCCTCGCAGCACTGACGTGATCCATCTACCATATTGAGTGGCAAGCGAGCCGTCCAACCCGAGTTCTGTGCGCCGCTCTGCAACTTCCGCTGCGGTGGCGGTTGGGGACACCAGCAACGATGCTGCATCACCTGGCGCGAGGTGCACTAACACGAATGTCAGTGACGTGACGAGCCATAACAGCAACAACGCGTCCAGAACGCGAGATAGAGTTCGGTGCACACGGGGATGATGCACGCTGCCCGCGTAGCGTCAACCCTGCAGCGCATCGTATTCTGCGCGCTGTGTTGCCTGGGTAACGCTTGCGGCGCCCCAGCCCGTCCGGTGGGGACTGCGGTTCTTGCGTCCGGTGCCGATCTCGAATCGGCCAATCCGCTCGTTACTGTTCACCCCATGTCTCGGCAGGTTCAACGGCACGCGCTGTTCGTGACGTTGGTGCGGCTCGACAGCGCGCTGCAACCCGAACCTTATTACGCGCGCAGCTGGAGCTGGGACCTGGCGCGTCAACAGTTGACGTTCATTTTGCGATCGGGACTGTTCTGGCATGATGGTGTGCCCACAACCGCCAATGATGTTCAGTTCACGTATCAGTCGCTTGGCGATAAGGCACTCGGCGCACCTCGTGCGGCCGACATTTCCGCGGTTTCCAACATCGTCGTGACGAACGATACAACGGTTGTGTTTACCTTCCGAGCGCCGCAGCCGGCGCTGCCAGTGGTGTTCGCCGAGTTGGCGCTGGTGCCGAAACATGTTTTGGACACCGTTCCACTGGCGCGTTGGCGCGCACACTCTTTCTCAACAAAACCGGTTGGAAACGGTCCGTTTAAATTTGCGGAACGTGTGTCGGGTCGTCGTTGGCGCTTTGTTCGGAACGAAAACTTTCCGGTCGATATGGGAGGACCACCGCAGCTAGCGCAATTTGTGGTAGCGGTGGTTGATGAAGCCGCAACAAAATTTGCGGGATTGGTTAGCGGCGAACTCGATATGGCTGGCATCGCTCCGTCGATGGCGCGCCTCGTTGCAAGCGATTCCACGCTGGCTCTGGAAACTCCACCTGCGCTTTTCTCCACACTCTTGGCCTTCAACACAACGCGCGCGCCGTTTGATGATGTGCGCGTGCGTCGGGCCATCGCATTGTCACTCGATCGACAACGTGTTGTGGATGCGGCCGTGGCCGGGTTCGGAACACCAGCCAGTGGCGCAATTCCGCCCGGCGTGCCCGTTTACGTGACAGGTAGCGTCAAGGTGGACACAGTACTGGCTGATTCGTTACTTGACGCGGCCGGTTGGAAACGCGATGCCAAAGGATTTCGCGCGAAAGCGGGCGTTCCGTTGCATATCAACTTGTTGAGCGTTGGTTCGGGCGACATGGCTGCCGAACAATTGGTACAGGCCGATCTACGCGAACGCGGCATTCCGTTGGATATTCAAGTGCGCGAACTCGCCACGTTTCTGGCGCAAGTACGCACTGAGAAAAAGGAGTTTGACGTCGCGTACGTTGGTGTGCCAGGCGATCTCGCGCTTGGTCACATAGTGGCCATGTTTCAATCGGCGCAGAAAGGTGGCGCGCTTGATTACACGGGGTTTCACAGCGCGATGCTCGATGATGCCCTTTCCGGTGCACGTGTTGCACCTGTCGGAGCGTCGGCGGTACGAGCGTGGCAAACAGTTGACTCGATTTTGCGCGCGGAGAGTCCGGCCACATGGATCTATCACTCGCGCGGCGTGCAGGGACGTTCACGCAAGCTCCACAACGTTGTCATGGATTTGCGGGGTGAACTCGCGACGGTCGCGAAATGGACGCGCGATGACCACGCAACGCCGCCGCCACGTGTGAGCGCCAGCACACCAGCAACCGCGCGCGCCCGCAACTGATGTCCGTTCTGCTCTCGTTTGATGCTGACAAGCGCCGCGCGCTTGCCGCGGGTGCTCTCGCTCCGCTGGTACGTGCATTACGCGTCGAGTTGGATCCGTTAGTTGATGGACGATTGTCTATTCCGGTACAGAAGGCCCGACTAACGCGTCGTGGCGGTCGATGCGAATTCGACGGCACGATGCTGAGTTTCGACCCGTGGTCGCCGCATGAACACACCTGTCCGCAATGCCATCGCATTTTCATGGATGGCACGCACGACGATTGGTGGGCGATGGGCGCGCAGTTGTGGGTCGCCGAGCGCGCGGCGCAAGCCGCGGCGCTGCAACTCGTAACGGGCGAACAGGCGATGGGAGCTGTCGCACTGCGAATTCTGGGAGAATTGGCCGACCGATACGAGACGTGGCCGAACAAAGACAACGCGCTTGGTCCTACGCGTCCGTTTTTCAGCACGTATCTGGAGTCCATCTGGCTCATCAATCTGTGTCATGCAATTGCGTTGTTGGAACAGCATGACAATTCGGCGTCCAATATTCTGTTGCATGCAAGGAGCAAACTTGTACGCCCCAGTCGCGACTTGATTGCGTCCTTCCACGAAGGCCGCTCCAATAGACAGGTGTGGAACGAAGTCGCCATTCTATCGGCATCACGTATCCTCGACGATGACGAGGAGTGCAAAGCGCGAATCGCTAGCCAACATGGATTGTTCGACTTGTTGGCAAATGGCCTGTTGGACGACGGGACATGGTATGAAGGTGAGAACTACCATCTGTTTGCGCATCGCGGACTTTGGTATGGTGTACAGCTGTTGCGCGCGGCCAATGTTTCAATACCCGCAGAGTTGGAAGAGCGCTACCGCGCCGGTTTTGTAACGCCATTTCTCGGCGTGTTGCCCGACGACACAATTCCGTCGCGCCGGGATTCGCAGTACAAGGTCTCCATTCGCCAGTGGCGTTTTGCAGAATGGTGCGAGATGGGTATTGCGCACGCGCAGTCGCATCACCTTGCGCCGGATGCACGCCTCGTGGGCACGTTGCATCGTTTGTATCATCCCGACAACGCCGATCAACTGCAGGCACAACATCGGCATCCGTTCTCGACTGCCGACGCCGAACGAAATGAGCCCGCTGGTTTGTTGTCGCGTGCGGATTTGTCCTGGCGCTCGTTGTTGATGACAACTCCGGTGTTGCTCGACGGAAACAGTTGGTCACCCGGCAGCGTGTGTTTACCGCAGCAGGGACTGGCCGTCATTCGTCGTGAGGCCGGCAAAACCTATGTGGCTCTGGAAGGCGGGCACACGGGTGGCGGTCACGGACATCCAGATCGGCTCGCGCTGACGGTGCAACGAGGTCACGATCGCTGGTTCGAAGATCCCGGCACAGGCAGTTACGTCGAGCAAAAATTGCATTGGTATCGAAGCACCTTAGCGCACGCGGCGCCGCTCGTTGACGGAGCGTCGCAGGATGCAGTTCCCGCGCGGTTGCTGGCGTTTGAAGATCGCGGTGGTGCAGGGTGGATGTGCAAACGCGTTGAGAACATGAAACCGGGAGTGAACGTTCAGCGCACGATAGTTGTTTGCGACGGGTACTTCATTGATCTGCTGGAATGGGAGTCCAATCGCACTGTGCAAATCGATTTGCCCGTGCCCCGCAGCTTTCAGATTGGTCGCTTGATTTACACGGAACCCGCAGATCCGCACGGCGCCGGAGGATTGGAAGATGGGTTTGATTTCCTCACCGATGTCGAAGTTGATGCGCATCCCTTGAAATCCACCTCGTCGGGCGCGACCGCATCGCGCCCGCTCGATGAAGACTGTCTCGAGAGTCTGCACTACGCAGCAAACACTCATGTGCAGATATGGCGTGCCGAAGCGCCGGGAGCGCCGGGGCAGGAACGCGGTCCGTTACACTGGCTTCGCATGAACGCGGCCAAAGGGTGCCTGATCGGCATCGGGTCATGGATCGATCTGGACAAAACGTTCACAAGTATCAATGCCGACGGAATGCAAACGATTGCCGTTACGCTCGGCGAAACCGAATCGATTCATACCCGCACCAGTCTCGGCTGGCACATCGCACTCAAAGCGCGCCACGCGACGAGCAGCATCGACCTGTCATACTTGCCGCAGCCTGAAACGGCACGCGAGGCACTGCAGTACACAGTCGTAGCAGACGCAGTACACGTGGCAGATGTCACCGAGGTAGCAGATGTAACAGGAACAGCAAACGTCGCCGGCCCAGCAAATGTACGCGCGGCCGAATCCTACGTGCCAGGTGTGGTTCATCAACTGGCCCAGCATCCTCAGTCAATAGTTTTCGAACTGGGTGAACAACAATATCGACGCACTGAACAGACGTGGACGGAAGCCAGCGAACCGAAAGCTCTGATCGCAGTATTGGTAAATGACACTATGCTCGAAATTTCGGCATACGGCATTACCGATGACATTGTGGTGCCAACCGAACACGAAGAAAATCTGCTCGACAACGAACGACGCGACGTGAACGCCGACGGAGTCGAACTGTTTATCGGGACGCACCCGGGTGCACCATGGAGCGGTTCATGGCTGGCCGTCCCCGCGAATGAAAATATTTCGCCGGATGAGCCGAACCGGGCGAGATCAACGGTGACCACGTCAGGATCGCCTGCCGCCACGGTAACCTGGTCCGAAATCGCGATCGATGCCCGGAAGGGTTTCATGATCCAGTTCCAGATCCCAATTTCAGCAATCGCTACAGCGTCGGACGGGACGTTCGTAATGGAAGTAATCGTCAACGAACGACCGCGCGATCGCCGCCGGCGCCGTGGTCAGTTGGTACTCAGTGGTGGTGGTGGTTTTGGCTACCTCCGGGGCGATCGCGCCGACTCCGATCGCGCTCTTACTTTCCGCTTGCCGCCCGGTGTCCGGTCGCATCGGCTGTAGCTCAAATTGAATCCTCAGAGTGGCTTACCGCCCTACGTCTATTGCACCGCCCGTAACTCAAACCAAATCCCCAGAATGGGTTACGCCCGAACGTTGACGCACAGCTGACCCTGCCACGTATCTTTAGCGCCATGTCTGAATCGCTACTATCCGCTGTTTCCGTCGTGCTCTACGAGCCGCAGGACCCTATCAACATTGGCGCGGTCGTTCGCGCCATGAAGAACATGGGGGTCTCCGACCTGCGTCTCGTCCGGCCGTGCAAATACGATGTCACGCGCATCGAACAGATTGCGCACGACACCCGCGACCTCGCGGAGAAAATCCGCCACTTTGACGACCTCGAATCGGCCATCGCCGACTGCGTGCGTGTCGTCGCCTTCTCGGCACGCCGGCGCGCTGCGAAGGTGGAGCGCCTCACCCCAAGAACGGCGGCGGCCGAGTTGATCGAGCTGGCGCCAACTGGACGCGTGGCCATCATGTTCGGGCGCGAAGATCACGGCTTGCCCAACGAGGCCATCGATCGCGCACACGCAGTGGCCTCAATTCCAACCACCGACCACAAATCGCTCAATCTGGCGCAGGCGTGTCTGCTGGCCTTGTACGAAATTCATCTCGCTGCGGGCGACGCAACCGTGAAACAGAAAGCACCACGTCACGCCACCGCGCAACCCACCGTCGAAGAGCTCGAGAAGACGTTCCGCGATGCGAATCAGGCGTTAGCGGCCATTGCATTCTATCGCACGCGGAATCCCGAACTGATCATGCGGTCGTTGCGATCGTTGGTCTTTCGCGCAAAACCCGATGTGCGCGAATTGATGTTGCTGCGCGCCGCGTCCATCGAAGTATTGCGCACGATCGAACGTGAAAACAAACGCGCGGTGGCGGAAGCACTTGCGGCCGTGGAGAGACCCGCGTGATCACGCCGGGCCGCGACGACGGCGATGCACACGAAGATTTGACGGGGCACGTCTTCGACGATTGGCGCGCGCGGGCGGAAGACGCCGTGCCTGGTGGAAGTTCAACCGGCAGCAAACGCGCAGCCGCATTGTACGGTAGTGAAGCGCACGACAACCGTTTGCCTACGCATTACGAACGTGCGTCTGGGTGTGCGTTGTACACAACCGAAGGCGTGCGCCTGATCGATTGCAGCATGGCGCTGGGCGCCGTTGCCATCGGGTATGCCGATCCCGCCATCACGCGAGCGGTGCAGGATGCCGCTGCCGGCGGAAACGTGTCGGGATTGCCGCATCGACTCGAGGTCGAAGTTGCCGAACGATTGATCGAAGTAATCCCGTGCGCCGAACAGGTACGTTTTCTTCGAACAGGCGCAGAGGCGAATGCGGCGGCCATTCGAACGGCGCGGACGTTTACAAACCGTACACACATCATTGCCTGCGGTTATTTCGGTTGGCTCGATTGGTGCACCATGAGCGACGTGCCGGGCGTTCCTGAAAGCATTGGGAACGAAATCACCTGGGTGCCGTTCAATAACCCTGCTGCGCTGGCGAACGCCTTCCACTGGTTGAAGGACACGGTGGCCGCGGTTATCCTGGAACCCCTGGTTGAGGAGTTGGCAACCACTGAATGGCTACTGACCGCACGAGATCTCTGTAATGAACACAACGCGCTGCTGATCTTTGATGAGGTGAAAACCGCTTTTCGCATTCGAACGGGTGGTGTGCAGGAATTGGCTCGCGTATTGCCCGATCTTACGACACTTGGAAAAGCCCTGGCGAACGGATATCCGTTGTCGGCGTTGGTGGGGCGCGCGGCCGTGATGGAGGCGGTCACGCGCACGTGGATCAGTTCGACCGCTGCATGCGAAAGCACGGGGCTTGCGGCAGCAAATGCAGTGCTGGACTGGCATGATCGCGTCGATGTGTGCGAGCGTCTCAGCGAAATTGGAACGTCCATGCAGCAGGCAGTGCGCGAAGCATTGGCCAGCGTGCCGAGCCTCAGCGTTCGTGTTGAAGGTGAACCCGCGATGTGGCGCCTGGTCGCCGACAATCCAACTGATCTGGATGCGCTCGTGGCAAACGCAACTCGACACGGCGTGCTGCTCAAACGTGGTGCGTATCAGTTCGCGTCGCTCGCGCACGATGACGAATCGATTCGCATCATTGGTGATGGCGTTGCGGCGGCCGCGCGCGATATTGTGGCATGAATCGTTCAGAATTGCCGCTGGGCGGAACTGCGCCGCTCATCGACGTGCACGCGCACTTCCATACCGATCGCACCGGAAAAGCAGACTGGGTGCGGTATAACGATTCGCGCATTTCAGCGGGACGGCGCATTGGCGTGAACTGTCACGTGGCATCGGTGTTGGGATCGTGGGGACACACGTCGCCCACGTATTTTCCGTCCCCGGATGATCTCACCTATGCGAACGATTGGATGACGAATTTTGCGCGCGAGAGCAACGGAGAAGTTCGCGCATTCATCGCGGTGAACCCCAACCATCAGTCGCACGCGCTCAGTACAATCACACGCGGCTTCGACAATGGCGCCATTGGTGTCAAGCTGGCTGCGAGTCGTCGCGCCGACGATGTCTTGCTCGATGAAATCGCCGCCGCGGCCGCACACTTTCGCGCGCCCGTGTTGCATCACATCTGGCAACATCGGCGTCGTGACTGGCCCAATCAGGATGCCTCCGACGCCGTCGAACTCGCGCGATTGGCCGTGCGCCATCCATCCGTGACGTTCATTCTCGCGCACATTGGCGGCGGTGGCGACTATGCACACACGTTTCCCGCGGTGCGCGACGTGCCAAACATCGTCATGGATCTGTCCGGAAGCGGTATCGATCGCGGCATGATGGACGAAGCGGTGCGTTGGGTTGGCGCGAAGCGTTTGTTGTGGGCGGCCGACCTCACGTTGTGTACCGGGCTCACGAAGCTCCGCGCACTCAACGTGATGGGGCTGAATGCCGACGACATTGCCGACATTCGTTGGCGAAACGCCGTGCGCATTTTTCCTCCGAATAGTTTCCCAACGGTTCAAGCGGAGCAAGAATTTTGACCGACGCCAGGCAATTGCCAGTCTCGTCAAAAAACGACCCCGCTACGGCTGCGTCGCGAGCCGACCAGACGAACCAGCAAGTCGTGAATGCCGAAGCGCGACCCTTCGCGTCGGTCGATGTAAATTGCTGGATTGGCGGATACCCGTTTCGCGAAGTGCCACATCCCGATCCGGACGTTTTGGTCAAGGTGCTGGCGCGCGAAGGGATGTCATCGGCCTGGGTTGGATATCTGCCTGGCGCGTTTCATCGCGATCCGTCGGCCGCAAACCGGGTGCTGTATGCGGCACTCGAGCCATTTCGGGCCACCCTGCGCCCAGCGCCTATTGTTCGCCCCGATTGGCCCGGCTGGCGGGAAGAACTCGCGACAGCGGTAGAGATGGGGGCGCACGCCGTTCGCGCGTACCCTATGCAGTGGGGTTACGGACCTGGCAACGTTGCTCTGGCTGAGCTCGCCATGGCCTGCGGCGAGGTTGGTGTGGTCCTGCAACTCACAGTCCGCTTTGAAGACCTCCGCCAGCGCCACTCCCTCGACACCACTGGCGATCTCTCAGCCGCAGCCGTACGAGCGTTGGCGAGGACTTCCGAAAACGGTTGCCACCTCATGGTGTTGGGCGCAGGACGGGAACTCATCGAGGAAATTCACTGGGGGCTGACGCCCGCGGAGCAGGAGTTGGTGTGGTACGACTTTGGCTGGGTGTGGGGACCGCCGGACGATCACTTCCAACATCTCATCAACACGATCGGTGGAGAGCGGTTTGTCGTGGGCACGGCCTGGCCACTTCGACTCACGCAGCACTCGCGCGCGTTGATTGATCTTTTGAGCGACGACACACGAGATGCACTGGAACTCGGGGAAGGCGCTGCCATTGCTGCATACGCACAATATTCTGCAAAAATGCGAACGAAAAACCGCTGATTCAGAGCCCTTTCCACGAGAGTGATAAAAGAGTGTATCGAATTGCGCCTATTACACTTGCGTACAAATAAGGTGCCACTCATACTTCGCGCTTGCAAAAGGCGAGCGGGCACCAACTTACGAGCGTTTTCCACGCTTATTCACGCCGCAAGCTTCACAAACTCACGCCATCACGGTCGCGTCGATGACGGTCAAGAAGAAGTGGACGGTTATTCCCGGGTTCCTTGCGCTGGCGGCGGCAGCAACATTGCTGTCGGCGTATAGTGGCGCATCAACATCGCAGGGAGTGCGCGTTGAACAACCCATAAAGTTTGTTCACGCGCCGCATATGCAGAAAGCAGGTTTGAATTGCCTGTACTGTCATAACTCCGCCAACAACGCGCCCGATCCCGGCTTGCCGGCCGTATCAACTTGCATGGGTTGTCACGCGCAGACGGTGCCCGGGAAACCGGAAATCAAGAAACTTTCCGACAATTATTTCAAGAAGGGACTGCCCGTGCCGTGGAATCGCGTGCATAAGGTGCCCGACTACGTGCAGTTCCCGCACATGCGGCATGTAAACGCGGGGGTCACCTGCCAAACGTGTCACGGCGAAATTCAGAAACAGGGCCCCGCTCCCGATTCCGCCAATTACACACCAGTGACGCAGGCCAATTCGCTCAACATGGGCTGGTGCATCAACTGTCACGTGCAGGGCTACAAGCCGGCCGAAGGTGCGAGGCTTGCCGGGCAAAAGGTTACTCCGGAACTCGAAGCGATGCCCGCAAAAAAAGCCCGCTACGATTGCAGTTCTTGCCACTACTGAAGCGCAAGCTGAACGCGAAGCGTTTGAAGCGTAAGCTGAACGACGTCTCGTCCTTGACCCTCGAATCACGAGGCCGCAGTAGCGCTTTTGCTACTGAGACGCCACGTGTGGCCGCCCCAAGCGGAGTTACTGCATGAGCACTGAAACGGAAACCGGCGTCAAGCGCCGCGAGTTCCTCAAGATATTGGGCGTCGCTGGTGCGTCCACGGCGGTGGTGGGCTGCTCATCCGAAAAGGTGGGCAAACTCATTCCGTACGTCACGTCGCCCGACAACACCGTGCCTGGTGTGTCGCAGTACTACGCCACGACCTGCGGCGAATGCGCTACCGGTTGCGGCATTCTCGCGGAAACGCGCGACGGGCGCACCATCAAACTCGAAGGCAACCCCGAGCACCCGCTGAACCGCGGCGCCATCTGCGCAACGGGTCTTTCGGCCGTGCAGGGGTTGTACAACCCGGATCGCTTCGACGGACCGCGTCTCAAGAACGGCGCGAAGTTCGACAACATCACGTGGGAGAAGGCGTACGAACTTCTCGCGCAGAAGATGGGCGAAGTGAAAAGCCGAGGGCAGGGTGCGAACGTCGTGTTCATCAATCAACACGAAACTGGCACGTTCCCCGGGTTCATCGACGGTTGGTTGTCCGCGCAGGGTATGCCCGCGCACTACAGCGTCGACTCCGAAGCGCCACTCGCCACCATCGCTGCAAATCAAAAAGCGTACGGCGTTGAATGGCCGAAGCTCGAATTCGGCGCGGCAAAACTCGTGTTGTCGTTTGGCGCCGATTTTCTCGATGGTTGGGGATCCGGCGTGCCGGACGAAATGGATTGGGCCGACGCGCGTGCAAAACTCATCAACGCGCCATCGCTCGTGTACATCGGTGGCCGTCGCTCGCTGACCGGTTTAAACGCCGATCAGTGGATCGCCTGCAAGCCGGGTAGCGAAATGGCCATCTGCGAAGCGATCACCGGCAAGCAGACGGCCGCAACAGCTGCTGCAGCTTCAGGCGTTTCGGCGGCCACGATCGAAGCGCTGACAGCAGCGGTAAAAGCGGCCGGTACCGGTGTGATGGCCATTTGCGGCGTCACGACCAGCGACGCGGTCGAATGCGGCGTGATGGTTGCCGAAATCAACAAGGCCAACGGCAGCGTTGGTGTGACCATCAAACCAACTGCGCCACAAGCCGGCTATAAGGGCATCGCGACGTACGCCGATCTGGTGTCAGTGACGGAGCGCATGAAAGCCGGTAGTGTGCCGCTGGCGTTTGTGCGCCATGCAAATCCCGCGCACACAATGCCCAAGTCGGCGGGGTTCAGCGAAGGGTTTGCCAAGGTCGCGTTCAAGGTGGCGTTCAGCATGATGCCCGACGAAACAGCGTCCATGTGCGATCTCATTCTACCGGACAATCACTGGCTTGAAAGCTTCGGCGACGCAGAAATTTCTGCGGGCGTGATGTCGTTGCAGCAGCCCAGCATGGACGCAGTCTTCCAGGCGGATGCCGGACTCAAGATTGACGGCACGCGCGCCACGGCCGATGTGCTCATTGATCTCGCGAAGAAAGACTCGGCGCTGGCTGCGAAATACAACGTCGCCGATTATCGCACGTGGTACATCAGCAAATACGCGGGCGGTTCACCAGCGTATGCCACCGCGCTCACCAAACCGACGTCGGCGGGCTCACCGTTGATGGCGCGTGGAACCCGCACCACCACCATCGCCGCGTCAGCGGCACCAACACTCAGTGCACAGCAGGGCGAGTTCTTTGTGCACGTGTTTGCCTCGCCAACACTCGGCCACGGGTCAGGCGCGAACAAACCGTGGCTTCAGGAATTGCCCGATCCGGTCACAAAAATCGCGTGGCAGTCGTGGGTGGAAATTCATCCGCAAACCGCAAAGACGCTGGGTGTGGTCGAAGGTGATCACCTCAAAATCGAAACGGCGGCCGGATCCGTAACGGCGGCGGCTTACCTCTACATGGGGGTTCGTCCGGACACCGTCGCTATCGCATTAGGGCAGGGCCACAAGGCGTATGGTCGCTACGCGGTCAACATCGGCGTCAACGCGTTCGACTTGCTGGCGTCCGGTTGGGACAATGCTGGCGGACTGTCGCTCACCACGAAAGGCAAAGTCACCAAGACGGCCGATCATTCGCAGATGGTCACCACCGAAGGTTCGGCACGTCAACACGGTCGCGGCATTGGCCAGGCAATGGACGTTGCTGAACTCAACGGCCCGGCGGTTGCAGAACACGAAGAGGACATCCCGGGAATGCCGTCAGCGGCGTTCTTGCCGGGCTTGAAATCACCGGTCGCGGCCGACGCGCAGGGTGAATTCGCCGATCCCGACGCGAAATCGCTCGGCATGTACAATCCCGAACATTCGTCGAAAGCCGAAGCACGGCGCTGGGCCATGACCATCGACCTCGCGCGTTGCACCGGTTGTTCAGCGTGCGTCACGGCGTGTTACAGCGAGAACAACATTCCCACGGTGGGTGCGCCGTATCAGGGTCGCGCACTGTCGCCGGGCACGTGGGATGAACGTCCAGGCGCGAACATCATCAAGGGCCGCGAAATGGCGTGGTTGCGCATCGAGCGCTACTACGAAGGCAACGACAATACCGAAAACGAATTCTCGGCCGATTTCGATACGCGCTTTGTGCCGATGATGTGCCAACAGTGCGGCAACGCCCCATGCGAGCCAGTGTGTCCGGTGTATGCCACGTATCACTCACCCGATGGCTTGAACGTGCAGGTGTACAACCGCTGCGTCGGCACGCGTTACTGCAGCAACAACTGTCCCTACAAAGTGCGCTACTTCAACTGGTTCGGTTACGGCGAACCCGAGCGCAAACAGTATTCATGGCCGTCCCCCATGCATTGGGCGCTCAATCCCGATGTGACGGTGCGCGGCAAAGGTGTCATGGAAAAGTGCACGTTCTGTGTGCAACGCATCCGTGAGGGCGAACATCGCGCCGCGGCCGAGGGACGTCCGCTCAAGCCGGATGAATTCACGACCGCGTGCGCATCAGCATGTGCCTCGCGCGCCATCATTTTTGGTGATGCCGCCGATGCAAACTGGAGCGTTTCCAAGATGGCGTACGATCGACGTGCCTATCACGTGTTCGAGGAGTTGAACACGTTCACGGCCGTGGTCTACCTCAAGAAAGTCAATCATCCGGCGCC
>JBDUBA010000242.1:0-2392 GCA_040004335.1 Gemmatimonas sp. | reverse complement strand
TTTGTGCAACGCAAGGACCCGAAGGACACCTGGATTACGGGCCAGCGCCTGCGTTTTGCAATTGATCAGGCGCTCATTCCGAAAATTCTGAGTACTGCCGCTTCATGTCAGGGAGCCCGCGCAGAGTGCCTGGCCCTTCAGGGATTGGCCAACGAAAAAGCAGGTGAAATCGGCAAAGCCGATTCGCTGTTTCGCGCGGCAGAAGCCGCGACGGTGTGGAAAGGCGCGCCGGACAAGAAGGGATGTCTCAACAATGACGAGCTCGCGCTGTTCAATCGCGGTGACAAACAGCGCATGCGGAAGGAATCGTGCGTACACCAGGCGCAACTAATGCGACAATACTGGTGGCTCTCCGATCCCCTTTGGAGCGTAGAAGGAAACGATCGCTACGTCGCACACAATGCACGGACGTTGCAGGCGTCGCTTCGGAACATCAATGATCGCGATGAACGATACGTCTGGCAGAAATCCGCGGGTGGCCTCGCGATGCGAGAAATGGTTATTCGCTATGGTTGGCCCAGCAACACGTTCCTGCCAAATACGTACGAGCAAAACATGATCGCGAACAGGATTGACCCGCCTGGTTTCGCACCGCGGATGGGCGCCGGTCCCGGTCGTGGAGCCACAGGGCGGCTAAGTGCAATTCTCGGCACTCCGAAACTCGATCCGATACGAATCGTTGCGCTTCCGTTCACTGCGAAAGAATACACGTTGGGCCGCTCCGCTTTCGCACCAAAAACCGAACTTGTGTTCGATCCGTTTTCGATGCGCACGACTGATTGGGTGCTGTACAATCCCAAGCCGAAAAACCCCGATTCATGGTGGCCACAGGAACACATGATGTTCCGCACACGCATTCAACCTCTCGCACAAGGACAGGAGGTTTTTCTGCGTCGTGAAAACGCCAACGTTTATCAAGTAGTGATTGACGATCCTCTTCGCGACGCGCCGTCGAGTGTAACGGGGTTTGCAGCAGCAGCACTGTGGGCCGGAACGTCCGACAGCACGACGCACGAAATAGCAGCAGCGCCAATCGGATCCGGATTTACGCTTCGCTTGAAAGCTGATGTCACCTCGCAGCCGTTGGTGGTCAGCACGGAGATCCTGCCGCGATCGAACGACGAGGCGGCGCTTCGTTCGCGCTACGCCGTACGCCCGCCGCCAACGTTGCGCGAAATGAAATCGACGGAAGTCGCGCTGTCCGAACCAACGTTCATGCGTCTTCCAAATCGCACGATGGCGACTCCGCTGGACGAAGCCGAGGTGCTGCGTTACATGGCAGGCGGTTTGTCGTTTTCGAAAAGCGAGCCGGTGGCGATTTATTGGGAGAGTTATGGCTTTGCCCCAGGTGATACCGTGCAAGTGGAACTCCGCATGCGTCGTGATGACGATGTCGGTGCGGTGCGCCGAATTGGCTCCATTCTGGGAATCGCATCGCCTTTGCGCGACAGCATCAGCATCAAATGGTCAGAGCCCGATGCGGGCCACGCATCCAAGGCCATTGGTGGAAGTCGTCCGGTAGTCGGGCGATCGGTGGGATTGGACTTCGGCGCATTGAGTGCGGGTGCGTATGTTGTATCCATACAAATGCGGAAGTCGCCCAACATTTCCGCCCGCGCCGAGCGTCGCATCGTGATCGTCGAACCCTGAACAAACGTGTCTCAACAATTCGGAACGTTTTTTTTACCTGGCCCAACTGAAGTTCGGCGCGAGATTCTCGCCGCGATGACACAGCCCATGCTGCCGCATCGAGGGGCTGCATTTGAGTCGCTTTACGCATCGCTGCAGGAAGGATTTCAACCAATCTTTCGCACCAAACGTCCCGTTTACGTCTCGAGTTCCTCGGCAACGGGGTTGATGGAAGCGGCAGTTCGTTGTGCTCCACCAGGTCCGATCCTTGCACTTGTGAATGGTGCGTTCAGCGAACGGTTTGCAGCGATCACGGCGGCTTGTGGCCGCGACGTGCAGGTCGTGCGATGTCCGTGGGGAGCCGTTGTGTCGCTGGACGAGGTTGAAGCCGCACTCAAGTCCCGGCATTTCGCGGCCGTAACGGTGGTCCATTCTGAAACATCGACGGGGGCGTTGACCGAGCTCGAGGCGCTCGCAAAGGTGGTGCATGCCCACGACGCGTTGTTGCTCGTCGATTCGGTAACCGGTATTGCTGGCGCGCCCGTTGAAACCGATGCGTGGGATCTCGATTTTGTACTTACCGGATCACAGAAGGCGCTCGCGTTGCCACCGGGATTGGCGTTTGGTGTCGCTTCGGAGCGATACATAAAGACCGCCGCGCAATCAGCCTCGCGCGGACTGTACTTCGATCTGGTGGAATTTGAAGAATTCACGCACAAGAATCAAACGCCAAGCACGCCCGCAATTTCGTTGATGTACGCGG
>JBDUBA010000490.1:0-68916 GCA_040004335.1 Gemmatimonas sp. | reverse complement strand
GGCACGGGCCAAAAGGGCGTGATCGACGTTGGACAGGAGTTCGCTTACTACATCATCGACAAAGTGTTCGGTGGCGACGGGCTGGCGCAGCCTCCAATTCGCGCGCTCACCCCAATCGAACGCATGGCCGTGCGCACGGTTGCCGACAAAGTGTCCACACTGCTGCAGGAAGTGTGGCAAGATCATGCGCCGCTCGAAATCGACATCTCGGGTTTCGAATCGTCACCGGAAATTCTGCAGGTTATCAATCGCGAAGATCCAGTGTTGGTCGCGAACGTGGAAATCACCGCGGGAAGTTCGAGTAGCCTGCTGTTGATTTGTCTGCCGTTCTCCGTGCTCGACAAGTTCTTCAATGCAACAGGCACGAATCGCGTTGCACCAATGCCATCACAGGATGGCGAACGCGAATCGTCCCGCGTACGCGGCGAATCATTGCTGCGCGCGACGCGTGTGCCAATGCATGTTCGCCTTCCGGAGTTTCAGATCTCGCTCCGCGATCTCTCGCAGTTACAAGTTGGTACGGTTGTCCCGACACACATTCCGAAGGACGCGCGCGTGATTCTGCGCGCGGGTACGCAGGAACGCTTCATTGGCCATCCAGGCCGAGTGGGCGGCCACGTTGCCGTTCGCATTCTCGATGCGGTGCAGCAGGCACCCACAGCCTCCGACACACGGAAATCCTAGTATGAATCCCGCCGAAATCGACGCACTCGTTGCGAGTGTGCAAGCGGCCAAAGCCGCGGGAACCCCTGTCGAAAGCAGCAGCGAACAATCCGGAAGCAGCGCCCGCGCACCACAGCTGACGGACTTCGAGAACACAATGTTGGGTACCACCGAGGTACCGATCTCGATGTTGCTCGATTTGACGCTGCCCGTTTCGATCGAACTCGGACGCACCAGCATGACGGTGCAGGAAATTCTCCGGCTCGGTCGCGGTTCAGTAATTCAACTGGATCGACTGGCAGGCGAACCCATTGACATCTATGTCGGTGATCGTCGGTTTGCCGAAGGAGAAGTTGTGGTGTTGGGCGAACATTTCGGTGTACGCATTACGCGCATTCTTGCGGCCGCGCCGGCCGTTTCGCTGGCCGCGTAAATGTCACACAATTTCAGCATGCGTCCGCACACTACCTGAGTAACTGATGCTACAGCAATCCATGACCATCCTTTCCGCACTGGCGTTTGTCCTTGGCCTGGTGTGGGTCGCCGTATGGTTCGCGAAACGTTACGGCGTTGTTGCCGCACGCCCGCGGGCACGTGTTGCTGTGGAAGTTGTGCAGCGCATTTCGATGGGACCGAAAACCGGACTCGCTGTTGTTCGCGTTGGTGAAAAAGTCATGGCCGTCTCGATGGGACCAGAAGGACTTCGGGCACTGTTCGAGCTGGATGAAAGTGATCGTCAGCGCATCGTGGCATCGAGTGACGCGCCGATCGCGGTGCCATTCAGTGTTGCGACAGCTCGCGCACTGAAAGTCGGTGGTTCAACCGCCTCTGCTGAGCGCCACACGATGGAACGCACCGTCACCAACATGCTTCCGAAGAGTGTGAAGTACGTGCTGCCGACCGCCGTCGCCAACATGTTTCAGCGCGAAACGTTTTCAGCGCCCGCGTCTTTTGCCGATACAATGGCCAGCGCGCTTCAAGCGAATTCGGTTCGAGCAACTGCACTACCCGAGGAAATCTCGGCAAGCGAACGCGATTTCCGTAATATGTTGAACATGACGTTGTCGGGCGCCACACGTCTCATCGTATTTGTTGGTATCGCGCTGTTGTCGGTCATGAGCGCCACCACCAACGCGAGTGCGCAAGCCACGCCGCCAGTCGCGCCTCCACCTGTGACAGCGACACCACCGTCGACAACACAACAGAACGCGGCGACACAGTCAGCAACGACGCCCGCACCGGTCCCAACGTCTCCGGCCATAATTGCGCCAGACAAACCGACCAACAACCAGCCAGCGTTCATCGTTCCGTCGTCAGCGCAACGCACGGCGCGCACCGCCACTGTTCGCCCCGCAGTTGCACGTGCACCGGGAAGCGGCGCCGCAGGAACGACCCCAGCGCAACCGCAAACGGTCAAGAAGACTCCTGAACAAATTCTGGCCGAAAAATACAGAGCGGATTCGATTAAAGCGTCAGCCGCGCAGAAATCAAAATCGATTATCCCCGGCAGTGCCTCACGCGGCGCAAATCGCACCAACTCGGCACTGCCTGCCCCGGTTGCCGGCGGCGACGAAGCATTGGCGAAAATGTTGCCGCAGATAGATCTCAAGATGGGTGACGGCAAGGACGGCGGACTTCGCTTGAGCGGCACAGTGGGCATTGTGGTTATGATGGGTTTGCTGACCCTCCTGCCTACGCTCGTGCTTATGATGACAGGGTTTACGCGCATCCTGATCGTGCTGCATTTCCTCAAGCAGGCGATGGGCACGCAGAACGCACCACCCACGCAGCTCCTGGCCGCGATGGCGCTGTTGCTGACCGGGTTTGTAATGGCACCAACGTTTACGGAGATCAACCGCACCGCGGTGCAACCGTGGATGGACGGTCGGATGACGCAGGTTGAGATGCTCAAAGAGGGCGTCAAGCCCATGCGTGTTTTTATGCTCAAACAAACGAATGAGAAGGATCTTCGCACGTTTATTGAGTTGAGCCACTTGCCGCGTCCGAATACCGCTGATGACGTGCCGTTGCATGTGTTGACGTCGTCGTTCGTGGCGAGTGAGTTGCGTCGCGCGTTTCAGATTGGGTTCATGATTTATTTGCCATTTATCATTATCGACGCCGTGGTTGCGTCGGTGCTCATGAGCATGGGTATGTTCATGCTGCCGCCCGCGATGATTTCGATGCCGTTCAAGCTGCTGCTATTCGTGCTCGTGGATGGATGGGGACTGATTATTACCGGCCTGGTAAAGAGCTTCGTGCAGTGATTTGGTCGGACCAGGCTACCGCGCGCGAACGTGTGTTGTTGGCGGTTCGGATATTGCTGACTGACTAACTGCCTTTGGACTTGGCGGACAGTTTCGTACGGGGACTTTCAGCGTTCTCGTCTTGGAGAATATCGTTAACTGACTAACTGCCTTTGGACTTTGGCGGACTTTGGAGGACTGGGCGGACAGTTTCGGCGGTCGGTCAGGGTACGAAACGAATGCACGAACTCTTCGATTATTTCTTGACAACTGCAAATGCGAATCCGTACACGCCAGCGCAATGAAGAAAAATAGAAAGACGGCGCTGGAATATCCGCGCCGCCCATTGGCCCTTTGAAAATCTGTCCGAAAAGTCCCTTAAAAGTCCGCCGAGTCCAAAGGCTGTTGATCGGTTGCAGTTAATCGGTTGCAGTTAATCGGTTGCAGTTAATCGGTTGCTGGTGTCCATCTGCGTCACGACACGATTACTGACGTCGCCGTTACACAGTCCGCCCGAGAGAAGTCGAGTCCACCGCATCCGAACGCCGCTGCGCTTCCGCCCAATCGATCACCGGCGCGACATCAACGTCCGTCAAGTCCAATGAAGCGCGGGCGCGCTCCACAACCGGCGCCCCAAACTCCTCAGGAATCGCGAGACCAAACGCCAACTCCGCACGACGACAAATTCGTTCTTCGCGCGCACGATCCCGATCAATGGGACTCACGCCCATCGCATGTACGCGCGCGTGCACACCTTCGTGCAAAATTGATGAAGCGACGGGGCCCGCGTTGATATCGCGACGCGCCAGGAACGTCAGTTCCGTAATGCAGGTGCGATAGTCTGGCATGAAGGCCCCGCGACAGGCGAATCGCTCAACACGAATCTCCTTGAGGTCGCGCTGCAGATGCCGCAACCGCCACGGCTGATAGTTCTCAATGAGCCCGAGCGCCTCATCCAACCGCTCGATTACGGCGGAGGTGGCGATGTCGGGGCGCGTGTTCACGACGGTCACGGTGACCCCCCGAACGAGGAATCGCTCGGGCGCGGGATCCTCATCTGCCGCCAACGGTTCTCCCAGCAGCCCCTTGGCCAAACCGGATAACATCTCTCGAATTGTCACGGGAAACTCCTCGGTGTTCGCGAATGCCCTTCGTCCATGAATTGGCAACTGCTTGTCAGTACACCAAAGTCACCGTTTAGCCGCCGGCACTTCATGCCGACACTGGAGGCGGCAATTCCAGCCCCGTTCGCTCGCTCAAACTACCGGCAATTTGTGCCGAAAAACGCGATTTAACTCTTAGCGGCAGATTTTGCCATATCTTGTAAGTCACTGAAGCAACACGCTTTACGATGCTTTGATCGGCCGGAAATGATTTGGTACGGCCCGTGCTTTCTGACATGACCGAGAACCTGTCTGCATGCCCCTCGCGCTGACAGTCACCCCCTATCTCGAGTCCTGGATGTCGCATCAGCTGATCATCGATTTGTGCCGAGACGCCATCGTCACCGCCCTGACCGTCGCGGCGCCGCTGCTGTTGATCGCGCTGGTGGTTGGATTGGTGGTCAGCATCATCCAATCGGTCACACAAATCCAGGAACAGACGCTGACGTTTGTGCCGAAGCTGGTCCTCATCGGCGCGGCGTTCATCATCTTGCTCCCCTGGCTGCTCCAGGTGCTGTCGAAGTACACGATCACGCTCTTTCAGAGCATTCCGTCGGCTGTCAATTGAACAGCTTCGCCGCCGCGGGTTTTCCGGACTTCTTCGCACCCGGCATGGCAGCCGCTGTGGTCCTGACCGCCTTGCGTATTGGCGGCCTGATGTTGGTGGCGCCCGTGTGGTCGGCCAAGCCCGTGCCGATGATGATGCGCACGGCGCTCGTCGTGATTTTTGCGTTGGTGCTGAATCCTGCCGCAACGAATGGCGTGAATCTCGAAACGTTGCGGATCACGCCCGCAACGTTTCTGTCGGAAAGCGCAGTCGGTCTCGTGATTGGATTGGCTGCGGCAATGTTTGTCGCGGGCGCAGAAGCTGCGGGCGAACAGATGACGACCGCAATTGGTTTGTCCGGTGCGGCAATTTTTGATCCGACGAACAACACGCAGGGCGCACTGCTTTCGACCTTCATGCAGATGCTCGCGCTGATGGTGCTGCTGATTGCCGGTGGACATCTCATCATGTTGCGCGCACTGGCCGACAGTTTTCACGTACTCCCATTGGGTGCGTCGCTCAATCTCGGCGAAGGTTTCCACGCGATCGTTCCGAAGATGCGTTCCGTGTTTTCTGCCGGAATTCAATTTGCGGCGCCTGTTGTCGCGGCGGTGTTGGTGTTGAACATCGGCCTCGCCATTCTTGGACGCGCTGCGCCGAAGTTGCAAATCATGAGTGTCGCCTTCCCGCTTCAGATCAGCGTGGGATTGCTGACATTGGCCGGCTCACTCGCGTTGATCGTACGCACGATGAGTGATTGGACGCCCGGTTTTGCGACGACGATCGAAACGTTCGCGCGGGCGGCGAAAGTGGCGGGCTCAATAGCCGGAGCGCGCTGAGATGGCCGATAGTGAGTCTGGCGAAAAGACAGAAGCGCCAACGGGCAAGCGGCTTCAGGAAGCGCGCGAAGAAGGGCAGATCGCGAAGAGTCCCGAACTCACAACGTCAGCGTTTCTGCTCGGCTCGATTATGACGATGTCGTTCGCGGGGCCACCGCTGTGGAATTTCCTGATTGGCACAATGTACAAGAACCTCAGCATCGCCGGTGATGCCGATGGTGGTCCGATGCAGATGATTGCCTGGGTGCAATCAATGGGCTACGACACTTTAGTCGCGATGATGGGGCTCATGGCGGCGATGGCCGTGATTGCAATCACCGTGCAGTACGCGCAGTCGGGCGGCATGATCTCCAGCAAACGTCTGGCGCCCAAGTGGCAGCGACTGAATCCAATCAAGAATTTTGGAAATCTCATTGGCGTGTCGGGTTTCATCGAACTTGGCAAATCATTGATCAAGATGTTGATCGTTGCCTGGGCCGCCTATGTGACCGTTGCACCGGCGTGGCCAGACATTCAGTCATTGGCCGGACAATCGCCCTACTCCATGCTGGCAGTGGTGCACAAGTACGGTTTTGCGCTGCTCAAGAATTGCGGCATGATGTTTCTCGCGCTGGCGGGTGCGGATTACGCGTTGCAGCGCTGGCGCACTACGGAATCGCTCAAAATGACCAAGCAACAGGTCAAGGACGAATCCAAAGCGCAGGAAGGTGATCCGGCAATCAAGGGACGTCGTCGCTCGGTCGCGCGCGAACGCCTGCGTCGCCAGATGTTTGCGGCCGTCAAGAAAGCGGATGTTGTGATCGTCAACCCGACACACATCGCGATTGCGCTCAAGTATGACACCGATGTGGCGCCGGCTCCATACGTGCTCGCACTCGGTCAGCGTAAAATCGCGCAACGAATCAAGGAACTCGCGTTCCAACACGGTATTCCTGTTATCGAAAACAAACCACTCGCGCGCGCGCTGATTGCAACCGCGCAAGTTGGCTCCGTCATTCCCGTCGAAATGTATCTCGCTGTTGCAGAAGTCCTGGCGTTCGTGCTCAAACAACGTGAGCGCTACGGCATGGCCTGGAAAGGCACGGCCGTCGCATGACCGCCGCTGCCATGCCGCTGAGCATCGGCTCGGCCTCCTCGAAGAAACGCGCTGAATTGGGATTGGCGATTGCCGTTGTGCTGGTGATCGCGCTAATCGTGGTTCCGCTGCCACCGGTCCTGCTCGATTTGTGTCTGGCAGCGAGCATCGGTTTGTCACTCGTGGTGCTGCTGGTGTCGTTGTATACCACGAACCCGCTCGACTTTAGCGGCTTCCCTGCCCTGTTGCTGCTGCTCACGCTGTTTCGTATTGGATTGAACGTTTCGTCAACACGTTTGATTCTGACACACGGTCACGCTGGCAAAGTGATTGAAGCGTTTGGCAACTTTGTAGTTGGTGGAAATTACGCGGTTGGTATCGTCATCTTCCTGCTGCTGATTGGTATCAACTTCATCGTTATTACGAAGGGTGCTGGTCGTATTGCGGAAGTCGCGGCGCGTTTCACATTGGACGCAATGCCTGGCAAACAGATGGCCATTGACGCCGATCTGTCTGCCGGGCTCATTGACGAAAAAGATGCGCGCGCCCGTCGTGACGAAATTGCACGGACCGCCGACTTCTACGGTGCAATGGACGGTGCGTCGAAGTATGTCAAAGGTGATGCCGTACTCGGTCTCATGGTGCTCGCGGTCAACATTCTGGGCGGCATCTTCATTGGTGTGATTCAGCGCGGAATGCCGATTGAAAAGGCGGCCGCGACCTACACGTTACTCACCGTTGGCGACGGACTCGTTTCGCAGATTCCGGCGTTGATCATCTCGACGGCCGCCGGTCTGATGGTCACGGCGGCCACTGGCGGCGAGCGCATGGGCGTCGTGTTGTCGTCCCAGTTGGGCGCGCATCCCCGTGCGTTGTGGATGGTGTCGGGCGTGATGGGAACGTTCGCCCTCGTGCCAGGGCTGCCAATGTTTCCGTTTCTCGCGCTTGCAGCTGGTGCAGCGTTGCTCGCGCGCGCATCCGGCAAGAACGAGATCCAGCGCGCCGAGTTGGCGGAAATTGCCAGTGCGCCCGTGGTGGAGGTGCCGGCTCCGGCCGATCCAATGCGCGATCTGCTGCAGATCGATCCCATCGAACTGGAAGTGGGATACGCGCTCATTCCGTTAGTGGACGAAGGGCAAGGCGGCGACCTGCTCGAGCGCATTTCGTTGCTGCGCAAACAAGCCGCAATGGAAATGGGGATTCTGGTTCCACCCATTCGTATTCGCGACGACATCCGTCTGCCTGCCAACGAATACGTCATCAAACTGCGCGGTTCTGAAGTGGCGCGTGGCGAAGTGTTGCCGCGCTTCCTCATGGCACTCAACACCGGCGGCGTGGTGGCGGAAATTGACGGACTCGAAACCGTTGATCCGTCGTTCGGTATGCCCGCGCGCTGGATTTCTTCGGCGCGTCGCACCGAAGCAGAAGCCGTTGGTTATGTCGTGGTCGAACCAACCACCGTTGTTGCGACGCATTTGATGGAAACACTCAAAACGAGTGCTTCCGATCTGCTCGGCCGCCAGGAAGTGCAGGAAATGGTCGAGACGCTCAAGAAGTCGCATCCGGCATTGGTTGAAGAAATTATTCCGGGCAAGGTGTCGCTGTCGGTGTTGCACCGTGTGTTGCAGCGGTTGCTGCGCGAACGTGTGCCCATTCGCGATCTCGTCACGATTCTCGAAGCGATTGGCGACGGCGCGGACAGCACCAAGGATCCGGAAGCGCTCACGGAGTTCGTGCGCAAGTCGCTCACCAACGTCATTGCGCGTCTCTTCGCAGACGCGAGTGGCACGGTTCGCGGCATCACGATTGGTGCGCGCCTTGAATCAGCCCTGCTTGGTCTTTTCTCACCGCGGTCGTCCGGCGCGGGCGTTCCCTTGTTAACCCCCGATACACTCGCTGCAATGCTGCGTGATCTGAATCATCTCGCGACCACTTATGCGGTCGACGGACGTCCATTGCCACTCATTACGCCGCCGTCACTGCGCATTGGCGTGCGTCGCCTGATCGAACCGGTGTTGCCAACGTTGCCCGTGGTGTCGCTCGCGGAACTGCCACCGGCGATCACGTTGAGCAGCGTCGCCACGTGGGAGATGCCGCATGCTTGAGCGATTTCGCGGTGCTGATTTAAGCAGTGTTGCAAGTCGTGCGCGCCGAAGTTTTGGCGATGACGTGATGATTCTGCATACGCGTCTCGTGCGTGACGGTGGAGTACCGCTGGTTGAAGTGATGGCGGCTTCGGCCACGTCGCTTGATCGCGTGCGTGCGCGACTTCAAGCAACGCCCCTTCCCACATCGTTTCGGACACCGGATGGTCGGCCGTATTGCATCGCGCTGGTTGGACCAACTGGCGCTGGCAAGACGACAACGGCAGCAAAACTCGCGGTGAAGCAGAGTGCATTCGGTGCAGCGCGCGTTGGTCTCGTCACCATCGATACGTATCGCGTAGGCGGTATGGAGCAACTGTCCACCTACGCGGAACTCGCGGGGGTGCCATTCGAAGTTGTGTACGATGAAAGCGAAGTTGAATCGACGCTCAAACGTATGTCGATGTGTGATGTGGTCATCATTGACACGCCTGGCCGAAGCCCAGCGGCCACCGAACTCACAGAACGTTGGCGTTCGCTGCTGGACGCGTTTCGCCCCGACGAAGTGCATCTCGTAGTGCCGGCGACGTTGCGCGCAGACCTCGCTCTGCATGCAGCGCGCGCTTATGGACGTACACGTTTGCACGTCGGCTCGACACATTTGCTATTGACGAAGTTGGATGAAGTTCCGCGCGAAACCGGTGTGACCGATCTTGCGTTGTCGCTGGAATTGCCGTCGCGCTGGATTACCGATGGACAGAATGTGCCAGCGGATCTCAAGCCCGGCGCGTCGCGCATTCTGCGTAGCTACGGCATGTCGGCTGATGTCGAGCCGGACTGGATGCCCGCGTGAGCACGTTGGCCGGAACACCTTCGCGTTTGCAACGCGTGACGCCGAATGTTTCGCATTCGGGTGTGCCGCAGGCTGCGCATTTGGCAGTGAACGCGACGCAAGCGGACGCGATGATTCGCAACGCTGCATTCGGTACGCCTGGTACGCGCGTGAACGGTGGAAGTGCAGTCCCAACGTTTCTCTGCGCAAGCGGAAGAGGTGGCAGTGGCACGTCACTCATAGCGGCATTAATTGCCGTCGCTGCGGCCGGAGATGGTCGTCGCGTATTGCTCGTTGACGCGGATGATCTGGTTGGTCCGCAGTCGATGTTGTTGGGCGTAAAGCCGTGGGCGGGATGGCAGGACTTGCGCGGCGGACGCGTACAAATTCGCGACGTTGCAACACCGGTTTCTGCCTCTCTCACACTCGTAGCCGGCGGTGCGCCGCGTCGTGCGGCCGCTGATGTGAATACCACCCCCAATGCGGCCGAACGTCGCGCGTGTTTACGCCGCGTCAGTGCGCTTGGTGAGGGGCACGATTTGGTCGTGGTCGACTGCGGATCACGTCTGGAAACACTGCTCGCCGCTGTGGCACCACAAATGCATGAGAGAGTAGTCGCGGTGATGTCGGGAAAGGATCCGATCGCACTCGCTGCAACCTTCGCGTTATGCAAAGCCGTTCACCATCGCTACTCCGAACTCAAGATCGACGTGGTTGTGAATCGACACGATACCGAAGAAGCCCGTGAGTGTTTTGAAGCCGTCGCACAGGGCGCGCGTCAATTCCTGCCGACATGCCCGATTCAGTATGCCGGTGCGGTTCCACTCGATTCAACGCTGGACGCTGTGATGCGCGCAGGAATGCCCTTCCTGGACGCTGCAGCCGGATCACCTGCTGCACACGCTGCTTACGAGCTCGCGCTCCGTGCGCGAACCGATACGACTTCCTCACGCCTTGGTCTCTGACAGTGCCTATCCTGACTCCGTCCCGTACTCCCGTCGTGAACTCCAAGCTTTGGCAGTCGTATCAGGCTGGCAACATTACCGCTCGTAATCGCCTGCTCGAAGAACATCTGGGCCTGGTGCATCACGTCGCCCGCCAGATGTCCCGCACGCTCGCGGTGCGCGCTGACTTCGACGAACTGGTGAGCGCTGGAACGATGGGCCTCATGTCCGCTCTGGAAGGATTTGACTCTTCACGCGGCCTGGCCTTCAGCACGTTTGCCGCACCGCGCATTCGCGGCGCCATTCTCGACGAACTGCGCAAACAAGACCACGTGCCGCGCTCGATCCGTCGCAAGACGCGCGAGATTGCTGCGGCGCGCGAAGCGCTCATGCGTGCAACCGGCATCTCGCCCGACGACAAACACGTTGCGGAGCAGTTGGGAGTTGACGTCGCCACGTTGTGGCGCTGGCAGGCCGACATTGAAGGGGCGCATCACATTTCGCTCGATCGCGCTCCTGGCGAACGCGAGAGCCACGCGCCATCACCGGTTGAAGTATTGAGCAGCGAAGACGACGGCGATGTCGAAGATGCGCTCACACACGAACAGGAAGTGAAGTTCCTCAAGGACGCGATCGTGAACCTCAAGGAACAGGAACGCATCGTGCTCTCGCTGTACTACTTCGAAGAGCTCAAGTTGCACGAAATTGCAAAGGTGCTCGAGCTGACCGAATCACGCGTGTCGCAGATTCGCTCGAAGGCGTTGAGCAAGTTGCGCGTTGAGCTCCGGCCTCTGCGTGCGAGCGTTGCATGAACAAGACAATGCGCACAGTGCTCACGTACGCTGTGATGACGGTTGGCGTGATCGTTGGCGGAACTATTGTGGGCGCTGTTGTGATTGCCCCGGCGGTGTCACGCGCAAAACCGTTCATGGATCGTACGTTCAGCAATTCGAACGCGACTCAAACTGAGGGAACCGGCGGCGCGGTTGGCCAAGCCGATGGCGACCCAATGACCGCGAATTCTGTTGCAATCGTCGCACCATACAAACCAATGGCGCAAGTGATCGCAGCGACGAAAGCAGGTGGCGAACTCGCTCTGGTTCCCCATCGTCGGACCGGCTTTGTCGCATTCAAGCATGATGCGGCGGAATTGGCGGACGATGCGCTGCTCGCGGTGGGTCGCGTTCCGAGGATTGCCTGGCTGTACGCCGACATCGGCGCCGTCCTGTTGATGGCGGGTATTTGGTTTTGGCGGCGTCGTCGGCCGGACGAGAGCGTGTTGGCTAATGCGGTGTCATCAAAACGCTTGGACAAACGCTCGGCCGCGCTGCTTCCCGTCAAGCTGGTAGCGGGAAAAGGGAGCCGTACTCCGAAAGCGGTCGCAGCATTGGCCGAGTCGGGCAGCAGCCCGGCCGACATTGCGCGTCGGACCGGTTTGTCGCTCGACGCAGTGGCAATGGTGATCTCGATGGGTTCGTTTGGCGCGCGGCAACTCCAGCCGCCAACGGCATGAATTGCCGTCTCAACGGTTGGCACGGGGGGTGCCTTCGGTTGGGATAGGTGCGGTTAAGTTGTTTGGGCACAATAGCTTAGCTGTATCTTCAACGGTCGGGCCAGTTTGGCCCGACCGTTGCGTTTTAGGGTGGCGTAGCGAGCTCCGTTTTGGGTGATCCGGCCGATCGGCCAGGAAACTCCAACGCCTCCAACCAGACGCCCGATGCCCGTACCGATTCGCACAAACGGTCTGACCAGCGCTGCCTCCGCCATGCAGATGCTTGAGCGCCGACAGCAAATCATCTCAAACAACCTGGCCAACGCGAACACGCGTGGATTCAAGGCCGAGACGTCGTTTGCACGCCTGATTGGCGATGCGATCGCGGCAACTGATACCGGTATCGATCTCACTCAGGGCAGCATCACCGAAACACACAACCCGCTCGACCTGAGCATTCAGGGCGACGGCTTTTTCGTGGTCAAGCGCGGAGGCGATGAACGTCTCGTGCGCGATGGCACGTTCGGCCTTGATGCCGATCGCCAACTGATTGACGCATCCGGAAACCCGGTGCTGGGTGAGGATGGACCGATCACTGTGCCGCGCGGTGACGCGCTCACGGTGACGGAGAGTGGACAGTTGTGCATGGACACCAAACCATTCGCGCAATTGCGATTGGAAACAGTCGATCCGAAAACGCCGCTGGAACACGACAACGGATCACTTTCAGCGCCGCTCGCCGCGCGCCACTCGATCGCATTGAAAGATCGCAAAGTCCATCAGGGTTCGGTTGAAGAAAGCAACGTGAACACCATGGCGACGATGAGCGAGATGATTGAAGTGATGCATCGGTATGGTTCTGCACAAAAAATGGTTGCCACAATAGACGCGATTCGTGGCATCGCCGTGAACGATCTCGCCAAGGTCGTGTAAGGCCCGTCCCGTTCGTTCGCAATTCCCCACGCCGTTTTTTCAAGACACCAGCACCGTTCTCTTCAAGTCTGTCAACAGGAACTCACGATATGGATCCAGCACTTCGCGCTTCCGCTTCTGGCATGATGGCGCAACAAATCCGCACTGAAGTCATCGCCAATAACCTGGCCAACGTGAACACGACCGGATTTAAACGCAGTCGCGCGCACTTTGAGGACTTGCTGTACCAAACCATCCAGGGGCAGTCGGTGATTGGTACACAGGACGCCAACATCGTACCATCGGTGCAGGTTGGACGCGGTGTTCGCCTTGCGGCGGTCCAGCGTCAACACGAACAAGGCATCATTGAAACCACCAATCGCAATCTCGATGTGTGTATCGAAGGCGAAGGCATGTTTCAGGTGAAACTGCGCGACGGAACGAGCGCGTATACGCGTGACGGCAGTTTTGGAATTTCGGATCAGGGCGAGATCGTAACGACTGATGGGTACGGACTTGATCCCGCGATTCGTATCCCAGCGGATGCCAAAGAGCTGACGATTTCGTCGGCGGGCGTGGTAACGGTCGTTAAAGGCACCGATACCGAGCCGACTGAAGTTGGCCGCATTGAGCTGGCGCGTTTCGCGAATCCGTCGGGGCTGGAAACGATGGGTCAGAACCTGTTCAGGGCAACGCCCGCTTCGGGCGAACCGGTAACCGGCTTTCCAGATGAAGAAGGGATGGGTAAAACGATGCAGGGTTCACTTGAAGGAAGCAACGTTGAAATCGTGCAGGAAATGGTGGAGATGATTGCCGCCATGCGCGCGTACGAAATCAATTCGAAGGCGATCAAGCAGGCCGACGAAATGGGACAGATCGCCAACAACATGACGCGGTAATCATGACGCGCCATCACGCACCACTCGACTCGAATTTCGTGACGTCACTGCTCGTGGGTGTACTCGCGACGGTGCTGCTCCTGATACTCAGTGCGACGGGTGCGTCTGCGCAAGGCACCGCGACGAGGACGTGGCCGAAAGCAACACGCGCTTTGTTGCGCGGCGAAACGTTGCAGTCAAGTGACTTCGTGTTGGTGGATACCGTCGTGGTGTGGCAATGGAAACAGCCATCGGCCGATACCATGACGGCGGTCGCTGGATGGATCACGCGCCGTCCGATTGCGCAAGGCGAATTCATGCACGGCCCGTCAATTGCGCGGTCGAGTGTGATAACGCTGGGCAGCACAGTACAGGCATTGTGGCAGGACGGGAACGTGCACTTGACGCTGACCGGAACCGCGACCAACAACGCAGCCTTGGGCGCACCAGTTGGCGTCCGCATTGACAGGAATCGCCGGCTCGACGGAATCGCCGTTGGACCGAACACCGTACGTCTCCGTTGAGCCGGACATCATCATGAATATTTCAATCCTGAGAACAACCATGAATTCCCGCATGCGCGCGCCAGTGCGCGGTGTTGTTGTGGAACTCGGCACCGCTGCAATCGTGGCGTTGACTGCGGCTGCCCTTGTTGCTGCACCGCTGCATGCGCAGACACCAACAAGTCCGCCCGCGGCCGCCGCGCCCGGAGTTGCGGTGAACGGTACAACCGGTCCGGCGGGCCAGGCCGTTGCCGCTTCGACCGGGCGTCAATCGTTCTTTGCTGATCGCCGTGACTATGCGGTAGGCGACATCGTCACGATTCTAATTGACGACTACACGATTACTACCGCACTCAAGGAAAACGTATCCAGCGATACGCGTTCGCGCGGACTGAGTCTCGCGGCGCGTTTGCCAACTTCATCGAAGAGTGTTGGTCTCGATACACGCAACGACGCCTCCCAGAACGAACGTGGTTCGGCCAAACGCGAGAATCGTTTCCAGAATGAAATGAGTGTCCGCGTGGTAGCGGTTGGACAAAACGGATTGCTGCAGGTCATGGGCACCAAGAACATCAACGTGGACAAGAACATTCAGGACATCACGCTGAAGGGCTGGGTGCGTTCGCAGGACATTTCGCAGCAGAACATGATTGAATCTGCGAAGATTGCCGACGCGACCATCGGTTACACCTCGCCAGGCAACCTGACCAAGCCAAAGCAGGGCATCATCAGCAAGGTGCTTGGAGCGATCTGGCCGTGATCACGCAAACCCTGTCGAAATTTTCGGCGCGAAAGATGTGGTACGTGCTGGTCGTGCTGAGCGTGTTGTTGTTGCCCGCACTTGCGCGTGCACAGGAAGCGAAAATTCGCGATCTGACGACCGCGGAAGGTGCGCTGCCAGTTCGGTTGATGGGTTATGGATTGGTTGTTGGGTTGGATGGAACGGGTGATCGTGCGATTGGTGGACAGTCGGGCGGCCAGACCGTGCAGACGGTCGCGAACATGCTCCGCCGATTCAATATCGAAGTGCCTGCCGAGATGATGCGCATGCGGAACGTCGCAGCAGTGATGGTCACGGCCGAAGTTTCACCGTATCTCCGCGCCGGTGGTCGTTTTGAAATCAACGTGTCGTCGATGGGTGACGCGCGCTCGTTGCGCGGTGGCACACTGTTCATGACGCCGTTGTCGGCCGACGTTGGCGGCAAGAACGTTGCAAGCGCGCAAGGTTCGATGTTAATCAGTGAAGGCGGCGCGACAACGCGTTATGCTCGCACGGTCGAAACTTCGGCGCGTATTCCAACGGGCGGCGTATTGGAGACCGATCTTCCACGTCCGGCAATTGCCGCTTCATCACGCTTGATGCTGCGCGACCCCGAACTTGGCACCGCAACTCGCATTGCAGCAGCGATCAATGGCGCATTCGGCGACAAGACAGCGACGGTCGAGGACGAAGGCAGCGTCCTGCTAACGCTTGCCGACAGCGTTGTGAAACCAACCGCGCTTGCCAAAATTCGCGATCTCTCGGTGCGAGCGGAAAAACCACCGCGGATCATCGTGGACGGCAAGGATGGAACGGTGGTCGCGGGTGGCGACCTGGTGGTCGGTCCGGCGTCTATCAGCCACGGCGTTGTCACATTGGTGATTGGCAACGACAAGATGATGGAGGGCGACACCATTACGGCTGGTAACCTCCGTTTGCCGTCGGGAACGTCAATCCAGCGGCTCGCGTCCGCGTTACATGCCATTCAAACACCGGCCGTCGAAATTGCGGCCATTCTATCGGCGCTTCGTGAGGCCGGTGCCTTTACGGCGGAGATCATCGTTCGATGAACATCGCTTCCATCACAGCTCCGGTTCGGAGTGTTTCACCATCGGCACCAACTACTTCAACCGTGCTTACCGCTGATCAAAAGAAGCTTCGAAAAGCGGCCGCAGATCTGCAGGGACTGTTCGTTTCACAGATGTTCAAGGCCATGCGCGAAACCGTTCCAACCGACGAAGGTATTGTTTCGGGCGGAAGTGGAGAAGAAATCTTCACGGGACTGATGGATGAGCACCTTGCTGCCGAAACTCCAAGTCATTGGGGTGGAGGGATCTCCGAGGCGCTGTATCGTCAGCTGAGCAAAGGTTTGCCGGCGGCCAGTGAAACGGGAGTTCCGACGTCCTCATCCACCGTTACGGACGTGCAAACTTCCAATCCGCTTGGTCGCTGATGTCAACCACACTGCTTTCTCCCATCGCAATCGCACCACAACCTGGCGCAGTTGCACCAGCGTTGCTCGATGCACTGTACGATGCGCTGGTGAGTGAACGCAAATTGCTGGACGATCTGATTGCGCAAATGCGCCACCAGCGTTCGGCCGTTGGATCGGATGACATTGACGGCGTTGATGACAGCACGTTTGCCACGCACCGGATTCTCGCCACACTCGGCCAGGCGCGCACGCGTCGGCGCCAGCTGAACGTGTTGATTTCCGGCAGCCCGGAAACGACGCTGCGTCAGGTGGAAGAGCTGCTGGGTAACAACATGGATGGTCGTTTGCGCGACGCGCGCCAACGCCTGCAACACTCCGCCGATATTCTCGCGCGCGAAGTGGGGATGAATCGGAAGCTGTTGCGCGAAGCCATTACGTCCAACGATGCGCATGTTCGCACGCTGGTCGGACAGCCGGAACATGGCGCCACGTACGCTAACGACGCCAGCGCGCGCATGGCGCCCACTCCGGCCCGCGGCGTCCTCGTCAACCGGACGGCATAACATGGCTTCCGGACTATTCAGCATCTCACGAAGCGCCCTGCTGGCTCACCAGCAGGTGCTGCAGACCATCGGTCAGAACATCGCCAACGCCGAGACGCCAGGATATTCGCGTCAGGAATCGGTGTTGTCGGCCAACACTCCCGTACGCATGTCGTATGGCATGGTCGGTACTGGTGTCAGCGTGACTGCGATCGTTCGGAAACGCGAGATTTTCCTGGACGAAGGATTCCGGCAGGCCAGTGGACAAGCTGGCGAAGCCGATCTTCGGAAAGGAACCTTATCATCTATTGAAGACATTCTTGGTGAACCCACGGATGCTGGGCTGACCAACGGGTTCGATCAATTCTGGAATTCGTGGAGTGATCTGGCGTCCACACCCAGTAGCCAGGCGGCGCGGGCTGTGGTGCAGCAACGCGGCACGCAGGTTGCGGGATTGCTGAACACGTATGATGCGGGGCTCAACCAACAGCGCGGATTCAATCTCGACCGGTTGCAGAGTGTGGTTGGCGATATCAATCAGATGGCGACGCAAATTGCCGATCTGAATACGCGCATTTCACAAGCGGAGAGCACCGGCGGTTCGTCGGGCGATCTGGCCGATCAGCGCGACTTGTTGCTCGACAAGTTGTCGACCATGGCGGGTACGCGCGTCATTCCGCAAACCGACCATACCGTCGTTGTACAGATTGGTAATTCAACGCTGGTTGATGGGAATACCGCGCGTCCACTGAAGTTGGAGCTCGTGATCCCGAATCCGCCCCCAACCGTTCCAACGCCCGACGTTGCGATCAAGATCACGCTCGGCAACAGCGTCGACCCGTTGACGCCGTTAGGTGGTCAGCTCAAAGCGATGGTCGATGTCATCAACAAGGACATTCCGGAGATGCGGAAGCGTCTCGACACGATTGCGTCGTCGCTTGCGACGGCGGTAAATGCGGCGCATACGGCGGGGTATGTTTTTAACGGTTCGCTGCCTGGTACAGCCGCTGGCAACTTCTTTGACCCGGGAACTGTGGGCGCGCCGGTTACCGCTGCGACGATCAAGTTGAGCTCGGCCGTTGCCAATGACATCAACAACATTGCCGCCAGCGGCGATGCAAACGCGCCACTGGACAACTCCGTTGCCAATGCAATGACGGCGCTCAGAAATGACTCCACCGCCGTCAGTTACAACAACGGCAGCACCACCGAAACCGGAAGTTTCCTCAGCTTCTTCCGTTCGACTGCCACACGCCTTGGCCTGGAAGTGAGCACGGCGACTGATGATTCTACTGTCGCGTCGCTGCTCGTTGAGCAAGCGGACACGCGTCGCCAATCGGTGAGTGGTGTGAATACGGACGAAGAACTCATTCAGATGCTGCGTGTGCAGCAGGCGTACACGGCGGCCACGAAGTTGATCAAGACTGCCGATGAAATGTTACAGACGCTGCTGGCGTTGGTATAAAGAGACTAGCGATGCTCATTCTGGGACGGCGGGTTGGCGATTCCATCCTGATTGAAGGCGGCATTCGCATCGTGGTCGTGTCCTGCGACCGCGGTGGGGTGCGTCTTGGAATCGAAGCGCCTGCAGAAACGAAAATTCTGCGCGGTGAAATTGCGCAGCAGGTGGAAACCGAAAACAAACGCGCCGCGGCGGGAGCCGACGCGAGTGCGTGGTTGGCGCAGTTGGGTGCGCCGGTTACGGAATCGCAGCCTTCATGAAGATGTCGTCGTTGACGCTAACTCTTGCGGGCGCGCCTGATGGCGAGCAGCGTGGGGAGCTCCAGTTCGCAGCCGTTGTCAACGGCGCGCGCCGATCCGCCATTTTTCTTGAGCAGCCAGCGGGCCGCGTTGGCATCAACGACGTTCAACACATCACGTTCGACCGTTCCGTCGCATGCGACAACGCGAATATTGACGACGTTTGTGTTGCCCGTGGCCTTCATGAGTATACGGCTGCCGGGCACCGCATTTCGCTTTGCGGCAGTCAACGCAACGAGCAGCGCGTGTACAAGCGCTTGTGGTTCAGCCCAAACCGGGTAGACGTCGGTATCAACGGCAACGTCGCATTCAAAGTCGCGCAGTTCGCCGTGATGGGCGTGCACCTTGATGGCCGCGGCGCACGCGTCGTTCACCGTCATCGGTTCGGGATCAGCGCCGGGACGTTCGGGAAGTTGGCGCAGTTGCTGCAACAGTGCGTCCATGCGATCGGTTTCTTCGCGCAGGGAATGAATTGTTTGTTCAACCGCGACGTCGCCGTGTTCCAGCATGTAGCCGGCCGCCCCAATGGTGGCGATACGATTGCTCAGGGCATGGGTTATGCCGCGTAACAGTTCGTCGTGTATTGCTAACCAACGCGCCGCTGCCGGTTCGGCGCCGCTCATCAGTTCGGTCTCCACACTGCTCTCAGGATTGCTCACGTGTTAGTGATTGTCGGACTGCTTGTGGTGTTGGGTTCAGTCGTAACGGGCTACCTCATGCACGGCGGCCATCTGCTCGTGCTGTGGCAACCTAACGAATTCATCATTCTGGGTGGCGCCGGTTTGGGCTCGATGGTGATGGCGAATCCTCCAGCTGTACTGAAAGCCGCGATTGGCCAGTTTCTAGGCCTCATGAAAGGCAATCCGTTTGGCGCGAAAGCGTATGCGGAACTGCTGCAGGTACTCTACGAGATCTTCCAGAAGGCGCGCAAGGACGGACTTGTTGGTTTGGAAGCCCACATCGAAGATCCGGACAAGAGCGACATCTTCTCCAAATACCCATCATTCTCGAAGAATCATCACGCTGTCGCGCTGTTGTGTGACACGCTCAAGGTGCTACTCACTGGAACGGTGGAAGATCACAACCTCGCGGAAATTCTCGATATCGATCTTGAGAAACATCACCACGAAATGATGCAAGTGCCCCACGCCGTATCGTCGGTTTCCGACGCCATGCCGGGTTTCGGCATCGTGGCGGCCGTTCTCGGCGTCATCATCACGATGGGAGAGATTGGTGGTGAAGCCAAGTTGATTGGTGAAAGCGTCGCGGCCGCACTGGTCGGAACCTTTCTTGGAATTCTGCTCGCGTACGGTGTCCTGGGTCCGATTGCCAAGGCCATGGAAAATCGCATTGCGGCGGAAAACGACTACATGTTGTGCGTACGAACTGCGCTCCTGGCGTTTGCTCGTGGTGATGCACCGATGACTGCGGTTGAATTTGCCCGTCGCAACGTTGAACCACACGAACGTCCGAGCTTCTCCGAGCTCGAAGGGCTCACGCGTAACAAGGCCGCCTGATCATGGCAGCTCCGCGCGGCGGCAAAAAAATTATCATTGTCAAGAAAAAGATCGTTGGCGGTGGGGGCCACCACGGCGGGTCATGGAAAGTCGCGTACGCGGACTTCGTGACGGCCATGATGGCGTTCTTCATGGTGATGTGGATTCTTGGCATGGACGACAAAACCAAATTAGCCATCGAAGGGTATTTCGCGAATCCGGTTGGCTACAAAAAAGGGTACGGTTCGGGATCGAGCGCGCTGTTTGCGGGTTCTTCACCCACGACCATTCAGCGTCCGTCACTCAAATCGATTGTACGTACCACCGAGCAGAAATCGTTTGAACAGTTGAAGCAGAAGATCCAGAGCAGACTGGCAACGCTTGATTCGGCAAAAGGATTGAACGCGCTGGTTGAAGTGCTCATCACGAAAGACGGTTTGCGCATTGAACTCATTGAGAGTGGCAATGGCGATCGCTACTTCGCATTGGGTTCGGCGGTCATGAAATCCACCACCGAATTGGTGCTCAAGGTAGTGGGTGAAGAACTCGCGCAGTTGCAAAACCCCATCATCATTGAGGGGCACACCGACGCGGCGAAGTTTGGCAACAACGCGCAGTACGGTAACTGGGAACTTTCAACCGATCGCGCCAATGCCGCGCGACGCGTGCTGGGCGACGTAGGCGTTGGTGAGGGGCGCCTGGTAGAAATTCGCGGCTTGGCTGACAAGCAATTGCGCGTGCCGGCCGATCCAACGGCTGCAGCGAACCGCCGCATTTCAATACTGTTGCCGTTCAGCAAGGATGTGCCGGACAATGACGCAACCGCCGAGGGCGTCGCGAATGCGGTCAAGGACTCGATAATGAACGGGTTTTTGAACAAAGACAACAGCGCCAGTTCGCCGAAGAAATGAGCTGAACCTGCGGCGGTTCCGCGATACATTCATGTATGCGGAATTTGACAGGGGAGTATCCCACGCCGGATGCACCACCACGCCTCGCTGATGAAACGCTGTGGTATACTGAACACACGGCGCTCTTAATCAGCACAATCAAGTGGGCGTTTCTTGGTGCCGGTGCGGGACTGTGTGTCGGTTATGGCACGAGGGTGTTTCTCTGGGCCATCGCGCACTCTGGAGCAGTCGTCGCGCTGATCACCCGCAGCGCCTTCCCCGCATATTGGTTGCTGCCGCTCGCGCTGCCCCTTTGCGTCTGGCTCATTCGCACCTTTGCGCCCGATGCGCGCGGTCACGGCACTGAGGCGGTCATTGCAGCGGTCCATCGAGACTCGGGGCGTATCAATTGGCGCATTGCACCGGTCAAATTATTTGCGACGGTGGTCACACTGGCCTTTGGCGGATCCGTCGGAAAAGAAGGGCCGGCGGCACAGATTGGAGCGTCGCTCACGAGTCTGTTTGCCGACATGCTCAAACTGAATGACCCTGATCGCCGACGACTTGTCATTTGCGGAATCAGTGCCGGATTCGCCGCCGTCTTTGGCACTCCAGTGAGCGGCGCGCTCTTCGGCATTGAGGTGCTGTACCTGGGCCGCATCGATTACACCGTAATTTTTCCGGCACTGGTTGCCGGGATCGTTGGCCATCTGGTGTGCGGCGTCAAGGCACCGTTTCCCGTATTGCAGGACGCGTTTGGAACGGTCGGCCAGATGCGTATCGTGCTTACGTCCATCGCGTCGGGATCGCTCTTTGGCTTGGTGGCGCTGCTGCTGATTGAATTCATGCGCACGCTCGATCGCGTCGTGAAACGCGCCGAAACGCACCCGTTTGTCATTGCGGCCGTGGGCGGACTAGTCCTTGTTGGTGTGTACGCCGTTGGTGGCGTGCAGTATGCCGGTCTTGGTACCGACACGATTGACGGCGTGTTAACGGGCGCGGTCACCGTCAGCGCGTTTGCATTCGTGATCAAGATGATCGCCACCGGTGTCACGCTGGAAAGCGGCGGCAGTGGTGGTATCCTCACACCCATCTTCTTCATTGGCGTGACGAGCGGTGCGGCGATGGCGCCGTTGTTTGGGGTAAATCCGCGCTTGTTGGCCGCGTTTGGATTTGTCTCGGTGCTCGCCGCTGCCGCCAATACGCCACTCGCGGCGGCCGTGATGGCGATTGAGTTGTTACCCGCGCATGAAGGTGTGTACGCGGCACTCGCAGCGGCCACCGCCTTTCTCATGGTGGGTCATCGCAGCGTATACGCCAGTCAGAAGTTGGGATTTTCGAAATCCGCTGCACTGCACGTGCCGCTTGGCGGAAACATCGGTGACGTCGACTCAAGCACCTTGCGCATTCGGGAAGGAACGCTCACCGATCGCGTGCATCGCTATGGACGTTCGTTTACACGAAAGGATACCGATGATTCCGAGTCGTAGACCACGAACAAATTCGCGACACCCGTTAGAACCCATCGTCCCAGCTCTTCGACAGGCGAATCGCACAGGTAATGAGACCAACCATGCTGTACGTCTGCACAAAATTGCCCCACTGCTCACCCGTTGCGGGATTGACGTGTTCGGCCAAGAGGCCATGACGATTGCGTCCCTTCAATAACTTCTCGAAAATCTTGCGTGCTTCGTCACGTCGTCCAATCACCGCGAGCGCCTGCACATACCAGAACGTACAGACAAGAAACGCATTGGACGGCGCCCCGAAATCGTCTTCGTCGAAGTAGCGAAAGACATAATCGCCCTTCAACAGTTCGCGCTCAATGGCTTCGACCGTCCCGACAAATCGAGGATCGTTGCCTTTGACGAATCCGACTTCGTGCAACAGCAGCAAACTTGCGTCGATACGATTGCCATTCAGCGTTGCCGCAAACGAGTTTGTTTCTGCATTCCACGACCGCGCGATGATGTCGTCGCGCATGGTTGCCGCCTGCTCATTCCAGTAGTCGGCGCGATCGCGAATACCGAGGTGTGTGGCAATTCGTCCAAGGCGATCACACGCCGCCCAACACATCACGGCCGAGTACGTGTGGGGTTCGAGGCGGCCGCGGAATTCCCAGATTCCGGCGTCTGGCTGATCGTACATCTGCACGGCTCGGGCACCCAGCGGTTCGAGTCGTCGAAACAGCGCTTCGTTGTCGCCGCGCACCAAACGTCGATCGAAAAAAATGTGCGCCGCTGAAAGTATCGTTGCGCCGTACACGTCGTGTTGGATTTGTTCATAGGCCTGGTTGCCAATGCGGACCGGCCCCATTCCGCGGTATCCGCTCAGTGATTCCACTTCGCGCTCGACCAGCGCAGCGCGTCCGTTGATGGCGTACACCGGTTGCAAACGTCCGCGGTCGGACGTAGCAGCAATATTCACGATGAAATTTAGGTATCGCTCCATCGTTCGGGTTGCGCCCAGCCGATTGAGCGCATTCACTACCATGAATCCGTCGCGTAACCAGCAGAAGCGATAGTCCCAATTGCGTCCGCTGTCCGGCGCTTCGGGAATTGAAGTGGTCACGGCCGCAATGATCGCTCCAGTGTCCTCAACAGCATTGAGCTTGAGCGTAATGGCCGCGCGAATGACGTCGTCCTGCCATTCAAATGGAATCGCGAGTGAGCGCACCCAGATACGCCAGTAGTCGATCGTTTGTTCGATGAACTTGCGTCCGAGTTCGCCGGCGTCTTCGTGCACGGTTTCGTCGGGGCCCAGAATGAGCGTTATCGCGTCATCGAGTACAAAGGGCAGTTCCTCCACAATGGCGGTGATGGATGCGTCGGTGGTCAAGCGCAGCACCGTCGATGAATCAACGTAGCGAATGTGATGACTGCCGAATGTGAGGCCGCGCCGCACCGCGCCGGCGTCAGCGGCCGGTCGCACGTGAACACAAATGCGTGGCGCGCCGCTCACGCGTCGCACTCTGCGCACCAGCATCATAGGGCAGAACACCCGACTGAATTGCTGAAATCGCGGGTGTAAATCGGTGATCTCCACGCATCCACCATCACGATCAAAAAGACGCGTGACCAACACCGGGGTGTTGACCAGGTACTCCTGCTCGCTCCGTTCAAAATTCGCGATGGTGACGGAAAAGAATCCGAAACTATTCTCGTCGGATTTGTCATTGAGCAACGTGCAGAACGCGGGGTCGCCATCGACACGTGGCACGCACATCCAGACAACGTCGCCCATGGGATCGATGAGCGATGCCATCGTACCATTGCCCACAAGGCCGAGGTCGAGGGTATTCATACGGTTTCTCCCGCGTCTGAAAATTGGATGTACGTTAACGGCGACAACGTTGAGAGCCAGGTGCGCACGGATGAGACATCGATCAGACGATAGTTCGCCTGTGTTGGACCTGCACCAACCTTGATCGAAACCCCGCCCAGGTTGTTGACAATATCAAATGCGTTTTCGTCGGTGATGTCATCGCCCAGTACAACGGGCACTCGTCCATGAAAGGGGGCTTCCATCATGAATTCGCCGATCACTGTGCCCTTGGTGTGACCCACCGGAACGATTTCAACCACACACTTGCCGGTTTGCAGCTGGTACCCCGGCCCCATATTCACGAACAGTGCGCGCACCTCGCGTTCAACGAATGCGCCAAGTCGCGGTGCTTGTCGGTAGTGCAGCGCCAGCGATAGTCCTTTGTCTTCGAGCAGCAGCCCGACATGACGGCGTTCCACGTCGCGCAGCGCATCGCGCATTGCGAGCAGACTCGCGCTTGGCGCCGGCTGCCGAACGATCGCGCCGTCCGCATGTCGCCGCTCAGCGCCATGTTGCCCCGCAGCCGCGATGGAAAAATTAGGAAACAACAGGTCGATGTCGCGCAACGATCGGCCGCTGATCAACGCCACGGCACCGCCGGTTTGATCGTGAAGCGCTGCGATCAGATATTGCATCACCAGGTCGACTCGCACCGCGCCCGGCGACAGTTCGAGCTGCGCGACGGTACCGTCAATGTCGAAAAACCACGCCCACTCAAGTTGGGGCGGCGGCGGTGATACACTGGTCACGCGACACTCTCGCGTGGGCGGGCCGGCGACGATCGGGCGGGCGTATTGCGCGAGGTCTCACGCAACTTGTTGCGACGCCGCATTCCCGACGCGTCAATCAACATGCGTCCCGCCCAGCGGAACACGTTGAAATCGCGCAGCAGACTGCGCATCAGGCGCATGCGGTCCCGTTGTTCGGTTTCCGGCATCGTTAACGCGGCCTCAAGCGCGGCCGCGCATTCGTCGGCGTCGTACGGGTTGACCACGAGCGCTTCGGGAAGTTCGCGCACCGCTCCGGTGAAACGACTCAACACCAGCACGCCGCGTTCGTCATCACGCGCCGCTACAAACTCCTTCGCTACGAGATTCATGCCGTCGTGTAAACTGCTGACGAAACACAAATCGGCCGCGCGATAGTGCTCGTAAATACTGTCCGGTTCATGATGCTCGATTTTGAGGATGATGGGCGCCGGCCCAAATCGGCCGAATCGCGCATTGATTTCCTCCGCCAGGGTGCGCACGCGCTGTTCATAGCTGTGATACTCGTCGATACTGGACCGCGAAGGCGCGGCAATCTGCACGAAGGAAAACTTGCCGACCCATTGCGGATGCAGTTCGAGAAAACGCTCGATGGCACGAAAGCGTTCCTCAATTCCCTTGGTGTAGTCCAGACGCTCGACGCCCACACCCACGCGGTGATCGTGCGGCAATCCATACCGATCGCGCACCGCGATACGCGCGTGTGCAACCGAACGATTCATCAGCGCCGGTGACGGGGGCCACTCGATTGAAATTGGATACCGTTTGATCGCCGTCGGTTCGCCCCGGTAACTTACCGAGAACGTTTCGCGATCGACGCGCGCTTCGAGCAGGCGATCCACGCTGTCGAGAAAGTTGTTGCAGTGAAATTGCGTATGAAAACCCAGGATGCTACTGCCCAGCAGTCCGTCCAGCAGCTCCTCGCGCCACGGGCAGATCGCGAACGATTCAGGATTCGGCCACGGAATGTGCCAAAACGTGATAACGGTTGCATTGGGCATCAGTTCGCGAATCATGCGAGGCAGCAGCGCGAAGTGATAATCCTGAATCAGTACAATCGGATCACTGGTGCGCGATTCTTTCACCACTGCCTGTGCAAAACGCTGATTGATCAGCTTGTACATTTCGAAATCGCCGCTCCGAAATGTCGGCCGGACATGCGCAATGTGACAGAGCGGCCACAGGCCTTCGTTGGCGAAGCCGTAATAATATCCCGCTTCTTCGTCCTCCGTCATCCACACGCGACGCAGTTGGTACGCGGGCGCTTCGGGCGGCACCGCAATACGATTGTGCCGGTCCACGACATCGCGATCGGCCGACCCGCTGCCGTGCGCAATCCACGTGCCCGAACACGCGCGCATGATGGGCTCGAGGGCCGTCACCACGCCGCTGGCCGGACGTTTCACTTCAATGTGCACGCCATCGCGAACATGGAGATAGGGCTCACGATTGGACACAACGATTACTTCCTGATCGCGGAGCTCGGTGTGTAACAATGATCGTAGCGCATCGGCCGTCCACACCATTTGCCCTTCGTCGCGCGCAGCGTGCGCCGACTCGATGTCGCGTAACAACGAGCGCAGATCACGCGCGATGGGATTCAATTCGGGCCGCTCGTTGCGTTCTGCCGGACGCAGCAACCCTTCTCCGCGCATCAACGCACGCATTCCCTGCATCCAGCCGCGCCAGCTGAGCTGTGCGATGATCACCGTGATCAGCGAAATCAGGAGCCCAAGCCCCGTGAAGATATAAAACAGATACTTCCGCGCCTGATTGCTGCGTCGCTCGGCAAAACTCATATCGTGCACGAGCACCAGCGATCCACCGTTGAGCGCACTGGGCGTGCTGTCCGCCGCCAGGTCCACCAACACAGGGGCCACCGTCACGTGCAGCGCGCCACTGGGCAGAGCGAGACGTTTTCCCGTGTTGCCCTCGAAGCGCGCGAGGCTATCGCACTTGATCACGGCGGGAAAGGTTGATGTTGCAATTAATGCCTGCCCCCGCTCAGGACAGTAACCGACCGCGTACAGGCGTTCGTCGTCGGTGAGTCGCTCGAAGTACTGCACGACGCGCTTGCGGTTGCCGGCGTCAATGAGCGGTCGCAACGGTTCCTGCACCGCGTTCGCAATTGCTTTCGCGCGGAGATCGAGATCGCGAACAAACCACTGCAAAATGGCGTGGTCAACCGCGGGCGCCAACGCATAGGCAAGGAGCGCCAGTGTCGCGAGGAGTGGAACGATGAAGCGGAGGGACAGTCGCATGTGGAGGGGACTAAAGGCATTGATTTTACACCGCAGCATCCTCATCGTGTCCTTCAATTCGGCAATTTCCACGGCCAAATACTAGCTTGACAACACGCGCGTCAACGCACCGGATCTCGCACCCGGTGCGGCCCCGCTCCAACTGACCAATCACCGGACGTTCGATGCAACACTGCACTCTTATCAATAGCCGCTCGCGGTGAACCACACCATTCAGGCCCTCAGTCCATTCGACGCCGCGGCAATTCTGATTGTGCTCGCCGCGGCGCTTGGATATGTCAACCACCGTTTTTTCAGATTGCCTGCCTCAGTCGGGCTGACGGTGATGGGTGCCATCGCGTCAATGATCGTTATTGCGGTCGATCACCTCATGCCGACCCGTCACCTCTCGGATGTAGTCGTCGCCTTCCTGTCATCGATTGATTTTCACACGACGTTGATGGACGGAATGTTGTCGTTCTTGCTGTTCGCCGGAGCCTTGCACGTCGACTGGGCCGAACTCCGACGAGCACGCCTCGCCATTTTCGTGCTCAGCACGGTGGGCGTGCTGATCTCCACCGCACTGGTGGGCGGCGGATTCTGGTTGTTGAGTCAGTGGCTCGGACTCAATGTTCCTCTCGTTTGGTGCATGGTGTTTGGCGCCCTGATCAGCCCCACCGATCCCGTTGCCGTGATGGCCGTGCTGCAGCGGGCCGCCGTTCCGCCAACGTTGCGCGCGGTGGTCGCCGGCGAAAGTCTGTTCAACGACGGTGTGGGTGTTGTGGTGTTCACGATCGTCGTAGCGTCGGCGCTTGGTGTCGAGTCGTTTTCGGTCTCGACCGCCGCAACTGTGTTCCTTATGGAAGCTGGTGGTGGTGTTGTGCTCGGCGCCGTAGTCGGCTGGATCGCATTCCGCGCCATGGAAAGCATCGACGAATACAGCGTCGAAGTTATGATCAGCCTGGCGGTCGTGATGGGGGGTTACAGTCTCGCGCACTGGATTCACGTGAGCGGCCCCGTTGCAATGGCCGTCGCCGGATTGATCATTGGCAATCACGGCGTCGCGCACGCGATGAGTGACGTCACGCGCGATTACCTTATCAAGTTCTGGGCACTGATCGATGAAATTCTGAACGCGGTATTGTTTCTGCTCATTGGATTGGAAGTGATTGCGATTGCGCCTGGCGTGCGCGTGGTCGTGCTCGGTTCACTGTGTGTGGCGCTCGTGGTGCTCGCCCGATATATCTCGGTCGTTCTTCCGCTGACCGCGATGCGTTCGGTAATTTCGCTCGGACGCCTGGGCACGCCAACGCTGGTGTGGGGTGGCTTGCGCGGGGGCATTTCTGTAGCGCTCGCGCTTTCACTCCCGGAAAGTCCCGTTCGCACAACGATTCTGGCCGCTACATATGTCGTGGTGATGTTCGCCGTGATTGTTCAAGGCGGAACGGTCGGACTGCTCATCAAGCGTCTTGGCAGCTCATCGACGTCGGCAGCGGATGCACATGCCTGACACTGACGAACACAAACTGAACTCGCTGTTTGCCCGACTGCATCACTGGCGCGTGCGCCTGGTGCATGCCGCTTCGATCCCTGATTTTTCAGAAGAGGAGGCCGCCGCGCTCCGCCACTCGGTGCAGCAAGACGGAGGGCTCACCAGCGGCTACGTGCTCATGTGCGCACTCTCGGCCGGCATCGCAACACTTGGCCTCTTGCAATCTTCGGTGGCCGTTGTCATTGGCGCGATGCTCGTGTCGCCGCTCATGAGCCCCATCGCTGCTCTTGGATTTGGATTTGCGTCGCTCGATGGACATCGCATCAAGGACGCCGTACGAGTCGTGATTATCGGTGCCGCCATCGGTGTGATTACCGGCATGATGATCACCTGGATCAGTCCGATTCGGAACGCCACCCCTGAAATCATCGGTCGAACGCAACCGACGCTGCTCGATCTCGCAATTGCCTTGTTGTCGGGACTCGCCGGTGGATATGCAACCGTTCGGCAGAAAGGTGGGACGGCAATTGGTGTCGCCATTGCGACAGCGTTGATGCCGCCGCTTGCCACCGTTGGGTATGGAATCGGTGTCGCGAACTGGGAATTTGCCGGCGGGGCGTTCCTGCTGTTTCTCACCAATCTCGCGGCAATTGCGTTTTCATTTGCGTTTGTCGCGCGCGTGAGCGGTGTCGCGCGCCCGCTGTCGCACGTTGAATTGACACCAGGTTACATCGCGACCGGTGTTGCGGCATTCATTGCGTTAGCCACGCCCCTGGGAATGACGCTGGTGCGAGTCTCGCGCGAAACGCGCGCACGTTCCACCACGCGCAGTGTGCTCACCAGCGAATTACACGTCTCTGCCGGAAAGATCGCGCAACTCGAAGTCAGGTGGCCGCTACTTGGCGAACTATCCGTAGACGCAGTCGTGATCGAACCAACCTTTCTCGCCAACGCGCAACAAATTGTCGATAGCAGCTTGCAACGGGTCTTCTCGGTACGACCCAACGTCAATCTCCAGCAAATCGTGGCGGCCGATAACGGCGAACAAACTCGCGCCATGATTGACGCTGCAATGGAGCGGAATGCGGCTGGTATTGCCAAAGATGTTCCGCCCTTTGCGCAGATCCTGGGCAAGGTGATCCTGCCCGTACAGTCCGTCTGGGTTGACCGCGGCGCGCGTATTGTGCATGTCACGCCGGCCGACGCGCCCAATTGGTCGTTGGCCGATTATCGGTCGAACGAAACAATCGCCAACGTGAACAGTGGAGACTGGAAGGTTCACATTGTGCCACCGGTAAACCGAACTTTGTCAATTCCGTTTCCGATCGCATCGGCAATCGGCGACAGTATTACGCAGAAGGCGCTAAGTGTCGCGCTGTGGACATTGCAACGCTGGGGCATGACCAACGTCATCCTGGAGACCACAGTCAAATCCAGCGACACGACCGCAACCAACATCGCGAAACTGCGTAGTGCTTCGGTGGCGGCACTGCTTGCGTCTGCCAGCATCCACGCAACCTTCAATGTCCAGTCGGCCAAGGCGTCCGCCAACGCCATTGACATCAACGTGTTCCCACCAGCACCCACTGCCGTTGCCGCGCCCGCGGCGATTCCCAAAAACAACAAGTAGTTCCTGCCAATTTTTTCAGGTCGACGCTATGAGCGGCAAGACGATGGGTTCGTTACTGATGGCGACCGGGGCTGTCGTGGGTCTGACGGCTACAGCGGCTGTGTTTCTTGGGCTATTTCCGACACACGGGTCAAGTTTCCTGGTGGCTGTCGGATTGTACAAATTGACGTTCATTTCGTCGGGCACCCTGATGGCCAGCGGTGCTCTCGTTGGCCGCTGGGCGCGTCGCGCCGAAGCGCGCCAAATACAACAACGCGAAGCCGAACTCGCGCTCTTGCGCGACAAATAAACTATTTCTTCGCGCTCGCCAACCGTTCCGTCGCCCATTCCGTCGCTTCGGCGTACGCTTCCATCAGCGCGCGCATTTTGAATGTCGAAAGCGGCGCGTGTGCACGCACGGTTTCCCAATCCGCATTCTCGTAGGCAATCGCGGTTCTCAGTGCGCGCGCGTGCGTTCCCGTCCCTTCCAGCAGCGCCATTCGTACTTCGGGGCGCACGGGCAAACGTTCCATTACTTCGACCAGTGGCATCCCCAACAACACGTCGAGGCGCGACAGCAATCCCACCATGAATTGTGCGGCGGGATCGCCAGTTCCACTCACGTCAGTCATCAATTCACAGAAGCGCGCGCGCACGAGTGCCTGCTGCACGGCTTCATGCGCAATCGGACTGCGCGAAGCAACCGTGGCCATCAGCATCACGTGCAACCAGCGCGACAACGCGCTCCGACCGATGATACGCATCGCGTGCGGGATGGACGTCACCGACCGCAGACCAATGGCTGCCGAGTTGACGATGCGGAGCAGTGCGTACGAGAGGGTTGGGTTTGACTGAAACGCCTCTTCGAGTTTCGCTTCCGAAATGCCGTCGTTCCCCAACATGGCCAGGATGTTGAGGATCGTGACTTGTTCGACCGACATGGCGCGTCCGGCAAACGTTTCGGGGCGACTGAAGACGTATCCCTGAAACAGCGTGCATCCAACACGCTCACACATATTGCGCGACTCGACCGTTTCCACACACTCGGCCAACACGGTGAGCCCTTCCACACGCAGGGAACGCACCAGTGGTGCCAGCTCCTCTTCGGTGCGATCGAAGATTTGCAGTTTGATCACGGAGGCCTGCGGCAACAGCGGCAACAAATCGGCGCGACCATCGTAATCGTCCAGCGCGAGCACGTATCCATCCGCCCGCGCGCGTTCGCACGCCGCCACCACTTCGTCGTCACCGCTAATCGATTCCAGCAGCTCGAGCACGATGTGCTGAGGTGAGAACAGCCGATGCAGTCCGTTCAACAGATGATCGCGCGTGATGTTGATCCACGCGGTGGAACCGCCGGTCAGTCGATCGAGGCCAATCGTGAGCATGGCGTGCAGCGCCATCTCGTTGCACATAACGCTCGGCGCTTGCATGCCAGCCGCCGTGGACTGCGCGCTATCCCGGTACAGCAACTCATACGCAACCACCTCGTTCCGAACATCAAAGATCGGTTGACGGGCCACGTAAACGTCGCGGGCCGTTGGAGGAGGAGGAGGGGACGCCAGATGCGTCTCAAGCGTGGACATTGCTTCGGAGTATCGGCCGCAGGGGTTCGGTACTTGCGCCCGACCAGCCAAGTCGCCGACGGGTCCTTCAAACATGAAGCGACCGGTCGTCCCCGGCCAGCCCCGACCGCAAGCGCCACTGGCCCGGAGGCGACGCGCGGTGATATTGATGCTATTCTTGGGCATCATGCCCACCGTCTCCCTTGCCTTCAGAGCCCCGCGTCAGTGATTGAAGTCGAACGCTACAACAAGTTGTACGGCGATTTTGCCGCCGTTCAGGACCTGTCGTTTGTGGTCAACCCCGGTGATGTGCTTGGCCTTGTCGGACCCAATGGCGCCGGCAAAACCACAACGCTACGGGCGCTTGCAGGAATTCTTCAGCCAACTTCGGGCACGATTCGCATTTGCGGACTCGACCTCGCAACCCAATCGGTCGAAGCGAAGTCGCGACTTGCCTTCATTCCCGACGAGCCGCAGCTGTTTGACTATCTGACGGTCAGCGAACATCTGCAATTCATCACACGCTTGTACAGCGTGAAAGATGCTGCGCAGCGAATTGCACCACTGTTGGAGGAACTCGAACTCACCGCCAAGAAAGATTCGCTGCCAACGGAGTTGTCGCGCGGGATGAAACAGAAGCTCGCCATTGCTTGCGGACTCTTGCATCAGCCCAACGTGTTATTGCTGGATGAACCACTGACCGGACTCGACCCCGTCGGTATTCGTCGCATGAAAGAAACCATCACCGCGCGAGCGCGCGCTGGCACGGCCATCGTGTTGAGTTCGCACTTGCTGCATCTCGTCGAAGAGCTGTGCACGCGACTGCTGGTAATTCGAAAGGGCCGCGCGGTCGCGTTTGGCACACTCGACGACATTTTTGCAACACACCCCGAACTCGCTGGCCAACCGCTGGAAGAAGTGTTCCTGGCGTTGACGGGTGATGACGCACCGGCGGCACAGTGAGCGGACCAGCGTCGGCGCTGCGGTACCTCTGGGTTCGGAGCACATCCAATCGTCTCCGCACGCAACTCAAGCGCGTGCGCAACCCGCGGTACGCCATCGCGATGCTCGTTGGGTTGTTGTACTTCTATTGGATCCTGATCTACAACCCGCGCGCGAATAGCGACGCCAATCCGTTCGCGAACCTGATGAGCAGTACGTTTGCACTGCCGCTGGCGTCGGCGCTGTTGCTGTTTTTGGTCGCGCGGTGGTGGTTGTTCAAGAGCGACAAGAGTGCGCTCGCCTTTTCGCCGGCCGAAGTACAGTTCCTGTTTCCCGCTCCAATTTCGCGACGGGGTCTGGTGCATGCGAAGTTGATGCGCAGTCAGGTGGCCATTCTCATTAACATCGTAATTTGGACGGTGTTGTTGCGAGGGAACGCCGCCAGTGCACACGGTTGGCAACGCGGACTCGCCTTTTGGTTTCTCTTTTCAACGTTGTCGTTACATCGATTGGGTGCGGCAATTGTTCGCACCAATGCACTCGAACACGAACGCGCCGGCCGGCGCCGCAGCATCGTACCGGCCGCAATTTTCGCGTTGATGTTGGGTGGCGTTGCCTGGGGAGTGATCAGTCAGTGGTCCGTGATCGCCGCAGCCAGTGGGGTTGGCGCGAAGGCCGCGCTGCAAGCCGTTGTCGATTCACTTTCTCAACCCATTCCGTCATCGGCTTTGTGGCCAGTGCGTGCCCTGTTGCGACCAGTCTTCGCACCAAGCGCCGCAGTGTGGTTGCAAATGTTGCCGTTCAGCGCATTGGTATTCGCACTGCATTATTTGTGGGTGCTGCGTCTTGACGCTTCGTTCGAGGAAGCGGCATTGGAAGCCACACAAGTGCGCGCGGAACTGGTCAAGAACGTTCGTACCGCTGGCGGCATTCGAAAGCGCAGTGAGAAAGGAAAAATTTCGCGTATTCCAAAACTCGCAGCGATGGGCCGTCCGGAAATCGCAATTACGTGGAAGAATGTCGCGGCGGCCATGCGAGGCACCGCGTGGCGCGCACAAACCATCATGTTTGCAGTACTGCTCACAGGGTTCGCCATCTTTACTTCAATGCAGTCGGAAAAGATGTCTGAGTTGTTTCTCGCGATGAGCGGCGGTTGGGGCGCCATGCTCGTTCTGATTGGCCCGGCGGGTATGCGCTTCGATCTCCGACAGGATTTGCAACGGCTCGCGCTTCTCAAGGCATATCCGCTGTCCGGTGCAAAAATTGTGGCCGCGGAAATTGCCGGCGTAACGATTCTGCATTCAATCAGCATTTGGATCTTGATGGTGGTGCCGGTCACGCTTTTGCTGGTGCATCCCTCGATGTTTGATGACAAGTTGCAACTGCCCTTCGTCCTCGGCGCGATCGCGCTCGCCATCCCCGCCATCAATGCGCTCATGTTCACGGTGCACAATGGCGCGGCGCTGCTGTTTCCGTCCTGGGTTCGCCTGGGCACCGAACAACGCGGTTTCGAAACGATGGGGCAAGGACTGCTGACAATGCTCGCCACTTCACTGACCGCCGCAGTCGCGCTGGTCTTTCCGGTTGGACTCGGTATTCTCATTCTGTGGCTCGGCTCTACGGCCCTGGGACCCGCCGGCATACTCGTGGCCTCGCTCCTGGGCGCCAGTTTGTTGTTCGCCGAGTTGTGGCCCGTCATTTTTTGGCTGGGGAGTGTATTTGATAAAACCGAAGTGTCCGACGTCGGTCTCTCGTAATCGTACCATCGACCTCTCGGATCGTCTTTGCCGCTCTCGCAATCCGGACCTCGCTGATATTCTCCATTCATGTTTCCGAACGAGTACGATCCCGAGGACGAAGACTCGTCCGAACAACAGGGCGACGACGCACGCCCCGCGGTGTTTGTCACCACGCGTGAAGCGGTGCCCCTCGTGGTGAGCAAGCTGGAAGATCCGCGTGCGCCCGAGTCGAGCGCGCTTGCGTCGTACATCGACCACCGCCTGGTGGCGCGCAGCGCGATGCCGGCTGAGGCCATCCAGCGGCTCCTCGACCTCAGGCTTTTTGAAACGCCTGTTTCATTGGGGCTGTTTGCGTACGAGGAATCGCCCGGTTTACAGTGCCGATTATTTGCTCTCGTTCCGCGTGGCGCGCTTGAAGCGGAGGCACATTCAGCCGAGCCGTGGAAAGAAAGTGTGCCCAGTTATGAGGCGGCGCGCGACGCTGCAATGGAGTCGGACGATGACAGTGACGTGGACGACGACGAAGCGGAGCCGGCTCCTTTTGAAACGATCCTCCTCGGACACATCGTGCGATTTGAGCGCGACAGGAAACACCCGTCCGATCTCGCGGCCGAGGCGGTCGACATCCTGCAGCGAATTATTAACGGCGCTCCGCTCGAAGACGCCGATCGGAGGGCCATTGACGACCTCTTGGGATCGCTTTAGGCTCGTATACCGTTTGCGTGCGTTTCAGAGCGATTTTCCGTTTCCGCGAGAGTAGTCCATGTATCACAGCCCGTCCCTTTGTACAAATTCCGCCGCGGCCGTGAAGCGCGCTTTTCAGGCGCTGTCCCCCGCGGTTCTGAGTGTACTTCTGCTAACGAGTGGGGTTGCCGGTGCGCAGTCCGCGCCGCTTCAACCGGAGTACAGCGCAAATACCAGCGCCGCAATCGGAACGTCGGGAGTAACAACGTTCGGGGAGTGGGTGGCGCAAAAAACGTTGGTCGTTGCCGGCACCGATTTCAACAATGTGTTGTATTCAACTCCCAAAGCCGGGCCTTACGACGGTGTCGCGTCGTTGTTGATCCACCGCACCGACGGCTACTTCATTTGCAGCGGCGCGTTATTAGCCGGAGGGTTGAACGTGCTCACGGCCGCACATTGTCTGACCGACAACATGGGCGTGAATATCACGCTTGATGTAACCGCCCTGTTCTTTCCTCCGGGACAACCACCCGATGTTCGTGACATCATCGCGGTGAGCTCGGTCGCGGTGAACCCGGCCTATACCGGCGAAATTGTTGATGCGCACGATGTGGCGGTTGTCAGGCTGTCGTCGGCCCCGTCGCTCGGCGTGCTTAACGCGGCGTATTCGTTGTACCTCGGCGATCCGTTCGGGCAACAGGCGCGCGCCGTGGGCTCGGGTGGCACTGGCACCGGCGCAACTGGCGAGACTGAGGACGGGGGATTGAAGTTGGCCGATCGCCGCACCGGTCTCAACACGGTCGACTTTACCTGGACCGATCCGCGCTTCAACGGCATTTTCATCGATAATTTCGGATCGGCCGATCCCTTTAGTCTCGTTGCCGATTTTGACAGTGGACTGCCCGTCAACAACGCTTCATGCAATCTGACAAGCCTGAATTTCTTCAGCTTCGTGAATCCAATCTGCGAGTTGGGTTGGGGTGCTGCTGAAATCAATCTGGGCAGTGGTGATTCCGGCGGTCCGCTGTTCATCAACAATCAGATTGCGGGCGTAGCCGGATACGGGCTGACGTTTCGTGGCCTTGGTGACATCGACGACGCATTGAACAGCACGTTCGGCGAATTCTCTGGATGGACATCAACCGCGTACAACGCGGATTGGATTACGTCGGTTACCACGACGGCCCCGGAGCCTGGCTCGTTTGCACTCGTAGGTGTTGGCGTGTTCGCGCTGATAGGTTTCTCGCAGCGTCGTCATCGGGATTCCTGAAACAGCTCAACTTCGTGATTCTATGCGCCTGCAGCACGTGAACTTCATGCGGTGGCTGCGGGCACGCGGCACAGTTGCCGCTTGTTTGCTGGTATTGTCAGGACCCGTGCTGCGTGCGCAAACCGCAGCACCCGTTGCACCCGTTGCACCAGCGGCCAATGCGTCCGCGCTCGTAATCCCGGAACGTCTCGCTGACAGCACATACTGGCGCATGATCAGCGAGTTCTCGGAGCCCAGTGGCTACTTCACGTCCGAGAATTTTGTTTCCAATGAGACCAGCTGGCAGCAGGTTATTCCCCCGCTGCTCAACTCGATCAAGCCGGGTGGCGTGTACCTCGGCGTGGGACCGGAGCAGAACTTCACGTATCTCGTGGCGTTCAAGCCGAAAATTGCATTCATCGTTGATATTCGGCGGCAGAATTTATTGCAGCACATGTGGTACAAAGCGGTCATTGAAATGTCGAACGATCGCGCGGATTTTCTCTCGCGGTTGTTTGGACGGGTGCGACCCACGGGTCTTGATACTTCAGCGACAGCCGACGCACTGATTACCGCGTTCGAAAAGGCTCCGGCCGACAGCGTGTTGTTCAAGCGCACGTACGAATTGGCCCGTGATTTCCTGGTGAAGCAAAAGGGATTCAAACTGAGCGCTGAAGATCTGGCGTCGCTGTATCACGTGGACAGTGCGTTTTATTACGCGGGCACAGCGCTCAATTACAGCTTTGGTCAGGGCGGACGCGGCGGAAATTTTGGCGGCGGCGGTGGATATGGTCGCATGATGCCCACGTTTGCGGAACTCATGCGCTCTGATGACGGAACGGGACTCAATCGCAGCTTCATTGGCAGTGAAGCGAACTACCGCGTGTTGCGCGAAATGCAGCAACGCAATCTGATTGTGCCGTTGGTGGGTAATTTTGCCGGCGACAAAGCGCTCGCATCCGTTGGCACGTGGCTCAAGGCGCGCAATGCGACCGTGTCGGCATTTTATCTCTCCAACGTTGAGCAGTATCTGTTTCGCCAGGGCGACGAGTGGAGTCGCTTCTACACCAATGTCAGCAAGTTGCCGTTGGAGACGAACAGCACATTCATTCGCTCAGCCACCAATCGCGGCGGGTACCCGATGCCAGCGAGCGGTGCAAATCGCGGCGGTGGACTGATGGTGCAACTCGTTGCCTCTATGCAGGAACTGGTTCAGGCGTTCAAGGAAGGCAAAGTTACGCAGTATGGAGATGTGCTGAACCTGTCGCGGTAGCCGTCGCGTGTTCGCGGGCCTCTGTACCAATGCCGCAGGTTGGACAATACTGAAAAAAAGCGTTCTTGCGCGTTGCACACGCCGCGCAGTTGTCAAACAAACTGATCCCGCAGTGCACACAGAAGTTTGAGGGCGATTGCAATCCACCGGCAATCGGGCGCTCACATCCGGGGCAAACGCCGGCGCTCATTTTCTTGATTGCTTCCTCGTACCCCAGGGTGCGTTGGCGTTCTACGGCCGATTGTTGTTCAACCAATTGGCGCTTGGCCAGGTAGGTCTTCATCGCGCGAATGACGTACATACCCGCGATAAACGTGAGCACGACCCCAACACCATTTCGAATGAACCCCCCGTAACTCGGTAAATACGGAACGAGCTCGACAAAGAAGGCGTACAGCGCGAACAATACGAATCCGCGCGCGATTGGCCAGTATTCGTTTTTTCGTTTGCGTACAACCAACCATCCGGCAATCACCAACAGGGGCAGGGTAATGAGCAGTCGAATGCCGAAGACCGTCAGCTCTTTCACGAACAGCTGACGCTCGTACGCCGGGCGTGCGTCTTCCTTGAGCTGCCCCTCGATCGTATCGATTGAGTCGCGTGACTGCTGCAACTGCGCGAGGCGCGAATTCAACCCATCGAGTTCGGCTTGAATGTCGCTTTCGGCAGTCTTGAGTGCATCGATGTTGCGTTGCCGACGCAGCACTTCCGGGTCCTGCTTCGGATCGGTGGTTGCGGTGCGCGTCGTGATCCACGTATCAAACGTTTCACGAGCAGCGCGATATTCATTTTGCGCCGCAACCAGCCGCGGCCCCGCAAGGTTTGCGGCTTTGTTGATCGTGGCGCGTTGCGTTTCCAATCCTTGTTGATCGGTGCGCAACTTTGCCAACACGGCCGGCGGAATGTGCGACTCGATGGAAACCGATCGGTCCACGCCAGGCAATTCGCCAACCAGCTTGCTGCCCAGCGCCGTCAGGAAATACGCGAACAAGAGCGACACCGCCCACATGGCCAGCGAGAACAGGCGTTCGGGTACGCGCAAGCCTTTGAACATTGGTGGGGGGCGAAGGTTAGTTGCGGTCGAGGGTTACAACGTGCGCACCCGCATGTTGCGCAGCATCAACGCGCCGTTGTGATCGCCTTGAATGGCAATGTGTCCGGTTTTTGCGCGGCCGTATTTGGTCCATGTCTTGAACTTGCTGGCGGCAACTTTCGCTTCCCAGTCGGGGCTCCACAGTTCGTATTCAACCACCTTCTTACCGTTGAGCCAATGTTCGACGTGCGCGCCTTTCACCACAATTCGCGTGCTGTTCCACTCTCCAAACGGTTTCACGACGTCTTTGGGTGGCGCGTACAGCCCGTAGGCGGCCGCGGCGGACGTCAGCGGGTTTTTTCCGTCGGGCGCGTTGGCGTCATCCAACAGTTGATACTCAACCGCGCTCCAGTACACCCGATCAAATTCTTCGCTGCCGCGATAGAATAGCCCCGAGTTGCCGCCCTTCTCGAGCTTCCAATCCATTTCGAATTCGAAGTCCGAAAATTCTTCCTTCGTCACGATGTCTTCGGTGGTCTTGGTTTTGCTGAGTTCACCGTTGGTCACGCTCCACCCCGGAGGCAACGTGGTCATCTTGTAGCCCCGCCAGGCATCAGCGCTGGTGGCAGTCAACAACGGCCGCCACGCGCCGGGTTTAGGCGAGGCTGCAGCAGCCGCGGTTCCACCCTGGGCTGCACTTTTGCACGAAACCATGGAGGCGGAAAGCGACAGAACCAGAAGCGGCCAACGGAAAGCGAGTTTTGACATTGAGATACCTGAGGTGGAAGCGAGTTGGTGCGACCCGAGAAAAATACGGGCGGGGGCGGCCTGAGCCAGAGGGACAGCCCGGAAGATCTGTATTCAGTGCTTACCCGGGATGCGTTCGATGCGTGCGACACCCGGAATACCCGTGCGATTGTGCAGGGCTCGTACATAGGTGTTTGTTTGCGCCTGATATGCGGGAAGTTGCGCCGCCCAGAGGGCATCGCTGCTCCCGCTGAACTTCCAGTCGACGACCGTCCAGCCGTCGTTCCCAAGCGCGGCAGCGTCCACAATACCCTCCGACAACACCCCGTGACCGGAATCGAAATCACCGGACACGCTGGCCACGTTGAGTTCCGCCAACGCGTGTCCGGCGGCGAGCAACGGCCAGCTGTGGCTCGTCCTGGCTACGTGAACGGCGTCCATGACGCGTGTCACGACCAGTGCTCGATCAGCGTGAGTGGCCGATGGCAGGTGGTGCCACGCCAGCGCGCGGATGTATTGCACCAAGGACTCACCGTTCCGCCCGCGAAGCGCAGCTTCCATGGCGGCGTGTGCCAGCGTTCCGAACTCGCGCCCGTCAATTTTCGTCGGCGGCGCGCGACGCGCCGACACTTCGGGCTCGAGTTCAGAATTCAAGTTTGCTGATTCGTGCCGTTCTTGCCAAAGCGACGTGCCGTCTTCTTCGGCCTGCGCGGCGTCCCGTTTCGCGGCTTCCGTCACGCTGACGAGAACATAACGTGCACGTTCGGCCGCATGCAGACGCGCAGCTGTTGCATCAATTTCCGTACGAACGTGCGCCGTTGAAACCTGCACACCGCGCCGACCCGGCGGAACGTTCTCAATCAGGTGCAACTCGCGCGCCTGACGCATCAATACGGGTGCAAGCGGTGACCATTGGCTGGCATCGGTGCGCAGTTCGCCTTTGCTCAACGTGTACGGCGCACGTTGCGACACCACCAATTCTTCTTCTGCGCGCGTAACAGCAACGTAGAGCAGTCGCGCACGTTCGGCATCAATCCGATCGTTCTCGTCCGCGACCAGCGAGTCCCATTCCAGCGGCTGTGCAACTGGCTGCCCGTCGTCATCGACGACACGCAGCGCACCCTGCGCCGTTCCGTATGCTGTGCGCCATGTTGCAACTTTCGCTGCCCGCGGTTCGAAGTCTTTCGGCGCCGCCAGCACAACCACGGGGGCTTCAAGACCCTTCGCCTTGTGAAGATTCATCAGGCGGACAGCGTTACCGCGTGTTATGCGAAGTGTTGGAGCCTCATCGTCTGCTTTGAGCGCCTGCTCGATGGTTTCGATAGCAGTCGCAAGATCGGTGCGCGTTCCGTTTCGAAGTAGCGCAACCAATTGCAACAGCTGTCCTGCACTTCGGTCGCCGAGGTCGGAGCTTGCGGCCGCTAACAGCAGGCCGCTGTCATCCAACACACGTTCAACCAATGACGCAGCAGTAGCGCGCTGCGACATTACCCACCATTGATAGAGGTGATGCAATCCTGCACCCGCCGGCGAACTGTTTTCGTCCGGCGCGTGCGTAATACGAAAATCCAGACCGCTTGTGCGGGCATCCCACAAATCCACGTGGCTGCAACCAACACACCATCCCTCGAGCGCCGCAATCACGGCGACGGCGTTCGTTGGATCGGCCAAGGCGCGCAGAATCACCAATAACTCATGCAATACATCGTCAGCGTTGTTGGTGGCCCCGGTTACGGATATCGGAACGTTGCGCAACGCCAGCTCGTGCGCGTATTGCGCCAGTTCGTCCTTTCGTGGCGTGAGAATCAGAAAGTCCTGCGGCGTTCGATCTCCATTCGCACCGCAGCGTTGCGCAATCCAACTGGCCAACAGGGCCGCATCCTCGGCCACCAATTCATTGTTGGTCGCTTTCCCCGCGCGGCCAATTTGATACCGGTAAATACCAGCATGGGCATGTGGAACACGTCTCATTGCCGCAACCAATGGCGCAAACGGCGCCTGCCACAAAACGCGCGGCGACTGTTCATCGGCAGGCACGAATACGTCCACGAAGTGTTCGTTCACAACCGCGCCAATAGCCAATACCGATCGAAAGTTTCGCGTGAGATGCACCACTTTGCCACACAGCGCGATGCGTGATTCGACCAGGCGGTACATCGCGAGGTCGGCGCGCCGAAATCGATAGATACTTTGTTTGGGATCTCCCACGACAAAGAGCGCACCGTCGCGCAGCCTCACGTCACTCCACTCGTTGCCTTCGGATGGATCGGACGCAATGAGAAAACACACTTCCGCCTGCACGGGGTCGGTATCCTGAAATTCGTCGACCAGCAGATGCCGGTATCGTTCACCAACGGTTTGCCGTGCGTCTGTGTGCGTTCGCAGCAAACGCGCAGTTTCGGTAAGCAGGTCATCGAACCCCAGTTGCCCGGAACGACGACGCTGACGAAGTGCCCACTCGCTTCCAGCATTCAACAACGCGACAACGGGTTCGTACACATGCGCCCACCACTGCCCGAGCCATCGGGTGAGTGGCCCTTCAACAAAATCATCGATCGTGGCCGCAAATTCTTTGGCAGCGAGCTTTCCCTCTTTCGTATCCGCCCAATCTTTTTGAACGATCGCCCGACCACTCCTGGACAACAGCACGGTCGCATCCTGCGCAAATTCGGCAACATTCGCCCACTGATTGTGTGCGCGATAGCTACGACTCAACTGGTCCAGTGTTTTTTGCAACTTGTCGCGCCTCGTGCCGGCGGCCACGCGCACTCTGGCCGCCTGTGCAATCAGCTGCAGCAACTGATCACGAATGGATTCGTGCCGAGGGCACGGCATGGACGGCGCGGGAAATTCGACGTCGCGGAATTGTTCGCGACTCTTGAAGGCATCAAAAAGTGCAAGCGGATCAACACCAACACGCACAACGTCCGCCAGAAGCTCGCTGTTTTCCTGCGCAGAAAATTCAACAAATCTGCGCCAGGACGAGTCGCGCAAACCGTTTGACTCGGCCTGATCCAATTCCGAAAAGTCCGGCGGCAATCCGGCATCCAGCGCATGTTCTCGCAGGATTCGACCGCAGAAGGCGTGCACCGTGCCAATGAACATGCGTTCGCGATTCTGCAGCGCTACGACAAACCGTTCCTGCACGCCGTCGATTTCACCGCGCGCGCGTTCCTCCATTTTTACTTCCAGACGCTGCCGCAATTCGTTTGCGGCCTTTTTCGTGAACGTCACTGCGGCCAGTGCATCAACCGGTGTGCCCCGTGCAACGTACGCCAGCAATCGATCAACCATCAGGGTTGTCTTTCCCGAACCAGCGCCGGCCTCGACCAACAGATTGGTATCGAGTTCGGCGCGAATAATTGCGCGCGCCTCGTCGTCATTCTCGAATAACACTTTCTCGATCGCCGTCATTCGTCCTCTCCAATGCGTCGTTTGCGCAAACGCACGCCTTCAAAGTGCGGACTGTCGTTCAGATGGGTCTTCGCCCACTCGGCGCGCGGACTCGTGGTCTGGCCAAAGTCGCTGACATTCGTTCGGCAGATCGCAGCGTAGTTGCAATATTGACAATCCTTTTTGTCGACCGTGGCAACAAATCGGCCCGCTGCAACATCGTCCAGCAACGTTCGCACAATGCGCGGAGCGGCGTCCAGCAATTCACGATCAGCGCGCGCTACGGCTCCGTTGCCGCGTTTGGTTGGAAACTGATATTCCGCGGCGCTGACAACGGCATCAAACTGCTTGCTCACGGCCGGAGAATAGACGGCCAGCTGCAGTTTGCGCCCACCGTCAAAAGCGCCGCGGGTGGTATCAAGCTCGAATGCACGACCCGTCTTGTAATCGACCAGCCGCAGCGTGTTGTCGCTCAACCGATCAACACGATCAACGCGGCCGCGCACACGGAGCGACGTTCCATCATCAAGCAGAAGTGTGGCGTCATGCCCGTCCGAGCCAAACCCGAACTCGGATTCGATCGCAACCACAGTCCACGGGTCGCGCATGTACGCTTCATGCTCACTGTTCACAAACAGTTGTGCGTCATTGTCCAACGCCGCAATCTCACGCGCGCGCACCGCCCTGCCCGCGGCCGGAATCACTCGCGAAAGTTCGTCGGTCACATCATTCACAATTGTCGATGTCGCAACTCGACGCGCTTCGGTTGGCGGCTGCTCGTGCAACTGTTCGCGCACAATCCGTTCGTAAATCAGATGAAGCGCGCTGCCGCGTTCCAGAACATTCAACCACACCATCGCATCGAACACCGGTTCTTCAGGCGGTCGCGCATTGAGCGCAGTTGAATAGAACCAACGGAGAGAACACGTGGCGAGACTCTCCAGGGAACTTGGACTGACTGGCGATTGCGATGTACGTGGATCGAGCACCGCCGCGGCTTCAACAAGGCCGTGATACGGGCCAACAATATCGCGGGCGCGTTCAGCCACCGCGTGTAGCCCACGATTGAGCCCTGGATGCAGGTCGCGCACGAGCGATTCCCCGTCGAGCAACAGCGCACCGTCGGCCAGGTGCGAAAAGACGACGTCGCGCGCATCGATTGCGTGAGCCGGAATTTTGGGAATGGCGCTTACCGGTTCCCCAAAGGCCGCACGGAGTTCGTCGTACGTTTTTCCCTCATCACTCGTCGCATCGCGAAACACCTGCAACAGCGCGGGTGCAGGTGACGATTCGCGCGCATCCGCCCCATCGCGAATTGCATAGGACAGCGTCACATCCGAACTCGATCCCGCCATGGCGACGGCCAAATGCCACGCACGTTCGCGCCGCCGCTGCTCAATCGTTGGCAATTGTGCACCGCGCTCGTTGAGGCGCGTGCGCAAAACGTCGGGCAACAGTGGTGACTGTAGCACGGGTCCGGCGGTGCGATCGGCGTCGAGCCCGACCAGGAACAACAGCGGCCGCCCCGTCGCACCCGCGCTGTCGATGTTGGTGAGATGGATGTGTCCACCGGTTGCCCGACGCGGTCGATTGGTGTTGCTCGTGTTCGTCCAGGCGCGCAGGTTGGCCAGTTCCTGTCGCAACATGGCGAGCGCGTTTGTCACGCTGGTGCGTTGGCCGCTAACGGCCGCGACTTCCTGCAGTCGCTCAGTCACGCGCTGCAACGTGGCGCGCTCGGCCGGACCGTGTGGTTCAACTAGCTGAAGTACGTTGATGGTGCGCGCGGCGAGTTCCGAGACCGAGATCACGCCCGAATTGCCGTCAAAGTTCAGGCCCTGTTGCGCTGAATCTTCCTGGGTTCGCGTGGGCGCGTTCGCCAGCAAAAGGCCAAGCAGGGACGCCAGCGCATCCGCCGCGGCGTTCCGGGCGGCTTGGCGGCGCTCGTACGAATCGTCGGACTCGTCGTCGTGTCGCGAACGGAGCTGGCGCCATGCCGGAGCCTGCAGTGTTTCTGCGGCTCGCTCAGTCGCCGCCAACCCCCAGCCGATCTTCAATCGTCGCAACTCGGCGGATAACGTTGCGCCGACAATTCGGGTCGCACCTAGCGTGATCTGCCAGTCGCCTGACTCGAGTGCGTCGCGGACAGATGTCGCGGAGTAGTCGGATTCAATCCAGGTGAGCCAGCGCTCAAGGGCGCGTCCGATTCTGGTTGAAGCGAGAGAAATACCGTCGACACTAGTACAACTGGCGCCAATCTGTGTGCATAGTGCGTCTACTATGAGTCCATAGGTATCGCGGTCCGTGCTCGCCACTTCGATTTCATCCAATCGGCGTCCATTCGCCACAGCACGGCGGACTACCTCGCGAATTTCGTCCGCGGTCGTCCCGGCGCAAAACATTGCCGGAGAACAACTTGGCGCGCGTGTCTCAACCTCGATCTCAACCGCGGTGGCCAACGAATCGACCAATCCGGCCGGCGGAATGGCCAAAGCTAGTTGCAATGGTCGGAGCACCTGCAGACCGTGAGAAACCAGCTGATCGAAGAGTGTTCTGGTCGCACCCTGCACCGTCCATGCTGGCACTGCGACTAACAGCGCATGTTCCAGTGCGAATGTCTTCTCGCGATCGAAGGCGGCCGAGGCCGATCGGAAAACCTCGGCAGCGTCGGCCAAGTGGCGCTGCGTGAGCAACTGTTCGTAGCGCCGAAGCACCATCGCCAGCGAGGGTGCGACCCCGACCGTACCAATCGCGCTCAGTTGTGCGGCGCTCACATTGGCGGTTCGCAGTTCAAGAATCGCGTCGGCGATCGCGCCGCGCGTTCCGGCGCTCCACGTGAGAGCGGCCAGTTCTGGAGAAAAACCAGGCGAATCCACCACGTCATCAAATGCCGAGTTGACGATATCCGCCACGGCGACATCGCTGGCACGACGCACTTCGCGTTCGGCCAGATCAACGAGCGCCAGTTTTTGTGCGAGTGTCGCCAGCGTCGCGACTTCCCAGCCAATCCAACTGCCGCGTTCGTGCGCCAGGGCAGCCAGTAGCTCGCGACCAAAATTGATGCTGGGCGCGAGCAGGAGTTTGCGTTGCGTCGGGAAGCGCTCGTCGAGCGCGACTAGTTGCGGGACCGTGTAGTGCACCTGTTTAAAAGTGCACCGGCGCGTCAATTCCGCTATCCAACAGCGCTATGTGACCGGAAACAAACCGTCGATGGACAAATACCGCTCGCCCGTGTCGTAGCAGAACGTGAGCACCGTTCTGCCAGCGGGAATATCCGGAAGTTTTTGCGCAACCGCCGCGAGCGACGCCCCGCTTGAGACACCGATAAAAATTCCTTCCTCGCGTGCGGCGCGTTGAGTAAACGCGTATGCGTCTTCTTCGGTGATGGCAATAGCGCCGTCCAATGTGTCGCGATGCAGGTTGTTGGGAATGAACCCGGCGCCTATACCTTGCACCTTGTGCGGACCCGGAGATCCGCCGCCAATGACGGCCGACTTGACCGGCTCCACCGCAAAGGTCTTCAAATTTGGAAACTGTTTTTTGAGCGTTTCGCTGACGCCGGTAATGTGGCCACCCGTTCCAACACCCGTGATCAGGTAATCAATGCCACCTGGAAAATCCGCAAGGATTTCCTGGGCAGTGGTCTCCGCATGAACACAAATGTTGGCGGCGTTGTCGAACTGCTGCGGCATCCACGCTCCGGGAGTTGTTGCCACGAGTTCGCTTGCGCGCTCAATCGCGCCGCGCATGCCTTTCTCGCGAGGCGTGAGATCGAATGTCGCGCCGTACGCCGCCATGATGCGACGACGTTCGATTGACATCGACTCGGGCATGACCAGAATCAGTTTGTACCCTTTCACAGCGGCAACCATTGCGAGGCCGATGCCGGTGTTGCCGGACGTTGGCTCGATGATGACGCTGTCGCTCGTCAGGCTGCCCGATCGCTCGGCATCCTCGATCATTGCGAGGGCAATGCGGTCCTTGATACTCGCACCCGGATTCGCGCGTTCGAGTTTCATCCACACGTTGTGCGTTGAACCGAACAGTCGGTTGATGCGAACGTGTGGCGTGTTGCCGATGGTGTGGAGAATGGTTTGAGCGAGCATAGCTAGGGTGGCAGGCGGAGAGGTTAGGAGTGGATGACCGCTAGATGTGCGTCTTACAAAAGGAAGCTCGATTGCATTAGCGGGCGGCGAGCGAGCTAGAGCCGTTCTGCGTCTGCCAGGCTGCCGAGTTGGCGATCGAATGTGCCGAGCGGCAGGTGCCCTGCTTTGCGTGCCACGCAGAGTATCAGGCAATCCGAGAAGCCCACCGAGGGTTTCCTGCGCAATTGTTCGACAGCTGATCGGACTACGTCGGCGTCTTGAATCGTGAGACGGTCGTGATCAAGTAACATTTCGACCGCCGTTGCGATTTCAGTGCGACCGAGTTCGAACACACTCTCGAGCACCCAGGTGGTCTCGGCCAGCACCAGATGGGAAATCCATGCACCGGGCGCGACAAAGCGCTCCGCGGCGGCGACCTGTTTGGGGTCGTCGCGCGCGATGAGGCGCACCAGTACGTTCGTGTCAGCGGCGCGCACGACGTGATTGAATGTGCTGGCGCATACCTTCATCCATCGCTGCGACTGTTGTGGCTTTGACGGGTCGCTGTGGGAACAGCGCCTGATGCATGTCTTCGGAGGTGAAGCGCCCGGCTCGGCGGAGGCTGACGCGGCCGTCCTCATCTTCATCCCATTCAACCACGGCGCCCGGGTCGAGGCCGAGCTTGCGGCGGATTTCGGCGGGGATGGAGACTTGGCCCTGGGACGTGAGTTTGGAGCGTGGCGGAGTCATAGTTTTATCTTACCGCGGTAATACACAATGCACAATCGGGCGCCCGCGCGACATCGCAGCCCAGACATGCGGGTCGCCTGCTGGACTGGAGTTTCTGCACCAGTGCACGCGATACCGGTGTCATACCTGGCAAAATGATTAGGGCGACCGTCTGCGGCCGTACCCGAACTACGCGTGCGAATCTGTGCGACATTGCGTACGAGAGACGAAGCTCGTATGCTGGCGGTCAACCCATGCTGAACGGGACCGAAGCGGAATCCAACAAACGGAGCCAACGTGGGAGCTGATGCTCGGTCCGATCTGCAACAGCTGATCAATTCCACGCGCGACTTTTCAGACGATGAAAAAGGCGCCTGGATGCAAAAGTTGCGCAGGGAGACGCCGGACGTCGCGGACGAAGTTGAGCGTTTGATGAATGCCGCACGTTCGCACAACGCGGCTGAATATCAACGCTCGCAACTGGTACAGGCTCTCGCGGGTAAGTACACCCTCGGCGATGAAGTTGGCCGCGGTGGCATGGCCACCGTTTATCGCGCGCGCGATCAGCGGCACGGCCGTGACGTTGCCGTTAAAGTCATTCCACCAGATACCGCGGCTGGATTCGGGGCAGAACGCTTCCTGGCGGAGATTCGGCTTACTGCGAACATGCTGCACCCAAACATTCTCCCGTTGCTTGACTCGGGAGAATCGGGTGGTGTGTTGTATTACGTGATGCCGTTTGTCGAAGGTGAAACGCTCCGAGCGCGAATGATGCGCGTAGGGCCGATGCGAATTGACGAAGTCGTGCGTATTCTGCGCGCGGTGATCGAAGCCCTGGCATACGCGCACAGCAAGGGTGCGGTGCACCGCGACATCAAGCCGGACAACATTCTGCTCGCGGGTCGTCAAACGTGGGTCGCGGATTTCGGCATTGCGAAAGCGATGGCGGTTTCCGTCACGAGCCCGCACGCGATGACGACTGTGGGCATGGCTATCGGCAGCCCCGGTTATATGGCCCCCGAGCAGATAGAGGGTGCTGGCCAGATTGACCATCGCGCTGACATCTACAGCGTTGGTGTCATGGCGTGGGAAATGCTCGCCGGGCGTCCGGTATTCAGTGGCACAACCATGCAGCAGCTCTTTGTGCAGCATTTGACGGCAGCGCCCCAACACATTGAAGAAGTGCGCTCGGATGTGCCGCTCGCGTTGGCAAGTACGGTTATGACGTGTCTCGCCAAGTCACCGGATGAACGGTGGGCGACGGCGGAAGCGCTGTTGGAACATCTTGAAACTGTACCCACGCTCGATGCCGCGAAATCGGTGCAGGGAAACGCGCGATTGTATCGCCGAGTCGCACTGGGTGCAGCACTTGCCACGACGGCTGTGGTCGGGTGGCTCGTATCTTCGAACAAATCTGCGCCGTCGCTCGCGCCACCACGCCGGGTCACTATGCTGTCCGACCTGAGATCGGCGAGCATGTCTCCCGATGGAAAATCTCTTATTTTTCGCCGCGCCGATGCCAATGCTGTGTGGGTGCAGGGTATTGACAGCGGAGCCGCGAGGTTGTTGTCGGATTCGGCGCCCGGAATTCTGGTGTGGTGGAACGACAGCACGGGGGCCGTCCTCGAACGGCGAGGGCCATTGCGCACCATTCAGCTATCCAACGGAATGATCCAATCGCTTGACTGGTCTCGGCGTCCAGATGGAGACTGGCAAGTGTCTGCCGACGGCTTGATCTATCACGTCTCGATACCGTCTGCTGACAGTTCGACATTCGTACTCCGGAGAGCTTCGGAGTCGGGATGGAAAGACAGTGTAGTGGTGCAGAGAAAACTGGGCGAACGCTTGTTGTGGATCACGGGAAGCCTGCGATCACGGTTAGTGATTGCTACGCAGGTAATTGACGGCACCAAAGAACTGGATGCTGTGCGCATAGACGGCGCACGCGAGAAGCTGCTGTCTGTTTCCAAAGGCGATTCGGCGCGAGGGTACGCCTTGTTATCGCGGACACCGTACCTATCGAACGATGCCCGGTATTTGCACTTCAAAAATACACCAAAAACGGGCTTGTCTCGTCTGGATCTCGACCACCCAGAGCGGCCCTTGCGAATCGTTCAATCAGGTCTGGCCGAGAACGTATCAGGCGAGTCGAGGGGAGGTCGCTTGGGCTTCGTGGTCAGCCAGCGCCTGCTTCGGACGTGGCGATTTCCGGTTCCAATTGGAAACGGCATCGGTGCAAAAATGATCGATCAAGCTGGCGACGATGCGAGTTGGGCAATCGCGTTGTCGCCGGACGGGCTACTGTTGGCGCGCGTCGAACAACGAAATGCCCTTCGTCTATCAGTTCTGTTTGTGCAGAGCATCTCTGGCGCTACGCGGAAGCAAGTTTTTTCTTACCCCGGTAATTTGGAGGCGCCGAAATGGGCACCCGATGGGAATCGCGTCGCCCTACGCGCTGGATCCGCTGGCGAAAAGCAACGATGGGTAGTGGTGGACATCCGCGACGGTACAGCGATTTCGCTCGGAAATACATTGAGCGCCCGCAGCTACGGCTGGGCGGGGGGCCCACCTGCGTGGAGTCCAGATGGACGCTCACTGTATGTGACCGAATTTGAAAACGGGATTGTGCGCAGCTTTTCAATCACTCAGGGTGACACCGGTCGAATTGTCGTTGGCAAAGACCCTGAGCAGATTAAGTCTTGGTCCAGAGAAGGTGTTGCAGTGAGCCCCGATGGCAAAGCACTTGCTGTTGGAGGGAAGTCGCTTGTCATTTATCCCATTGATGGTGGCAGCAAGCGCGAACTCGTTCGCTCGCACGATGACGATCTCATTATTCCCTTCTTGTGGAGCGAGGACGGGCAAATCGTGTACGTCGAGATGAAGAGCACGCCCGGCGCAGGACTGAGCGCGCAGGAAATGTGGGGCATAAGCGCCGGCGGCGGCAATGTTCGATCACTCGGAAAGCTTCCTACCGCGTGCGTCATGCACCTGAGCACTGTTCGGGGCGGCAAGGAAGCGGCCTGCTACGACAGAAATAGCGTGAGCGACTTCTGGGTAGTCGACCAGAAATAGCGTCCACCGCTCTTGACCTTGAGAGAACACCCCTTCGAAAATTTCACGACACCGGATCAAACTATCCGCGAAAGATTTCACCCGCGTGCCCCAAGTTCTAAATGTGAAACTCCATTCCATCGTCCGTATCGGCGCTGCGTTGCTCGATACGACTGCTGAACTGCACGATCGAGCGCGCCGGAACGGAGTGCGTGAGCCACACGTTGCCGCCAATGATGCTGCCATCGCCAATTTCCGTTTGCCCGCCCAGAATTGTCGCGTTGGCGTAGATCACCACGTCATTGCCAATGGTTGGGTGACGTTTCTTGTTCGCGAGCCGTTTGCTCACGGCCAACGCGCCGAGTGTGACGCCTTGGTAGATGCGAACGCCAGTTCCGATGACGGAGGACTCGCCAATAACCACGCCCGTTCCGTGATCGACGGCGAACGATCGCCCAATGGTCGCGCCGGGATGAATGTCGATACCTGTTTCGCGATGTGACCACTCGCTCAGCAAGCGTGGCAGTACGGGTACATCGCGCGTGTACAGCTCGTGCGCCAGGCGATGAACCGCCGTGGCGAGAAAGCCCGGATACGCCTGGATAACCTCTTCGCGACTGGCTGCGGCCGGGTCGCCCGACAGAATGGCCATGGCGTCGTCCTCGAGCGCGTCATGCACGTGCGGCAGCTGATTCAGAAACTCGATCGCAACAGTGCTCACCCGTTCCAACGGCACCACAAAACCTAGCGCTTCACGTAACAACGATTCCAACGCTTCGGCCTCGGCCCGCACATCCCGGGCGCTCACGCGAACTTCTCGTGCGAATTGTGTAAACAACAGCGCGAGCGCACGGCCGGCGAGTTCCTGGGCCATCGCGCGGAGTGGTGGTGGTGGCGTATGGCGCGCGCCAGTGGACGCCAAGCGATTCACATAACCATTCCAGGAAGCGGCTTCGACCGTCTGTGCACTGAGCGACTGTCCGGCGTTGGTGGCTGATTCGAAATTCTCGCTGCTCACGATTCAATACGCGAAGAGGGATACGCGCCACTGGGCGGCCTGGTGGACGGATTGCACAGAAGCGAGACGCGTTCGACCAGCGCGTTCAGCGTAAACGGTTTTGCGAGAAATGCAGTGTGCACGTCTTCATCCTTCATGGGCAGCAACAAGTTATCAGCATAGCCGGAGCAGAAGAGTACCGCGAGGCCCGGTCGATCGGAACGCAGCCGATCCACGAGCGCCTGTCCGCCCATCTTGGGCATCACCACGTCGGTCACCAGTACGTCAACTTCGCGACCGAATTGTTTCCACACTTGCAGCGCTTCTTCGCCGTTGGAAGCCTCCAGCACGCGATACCCGTGCGCCACCAATACGCGACGCGCGAGATTCCGCACGCCTTCTTCGTCTTCAACAATAAAAACCGTGCCGGTTCCGCCCACGACCGGGTGATCGCCTGAGACAACGGGCGATGCAGCGATGCCCGCGACCGAGGGCAGCCAAAGGGTTACGGTGGTTCCAATACCGGGCAGCGAATCGAGTTCAACGGCGCCCTCGTGGCGAGTCGCTATTGCGTACACCGTTGCGAGTCCCAACCCGGTGCCTTCACCCGCTGGTTTGGTGGTGAAGAACGGCTCGAACGCACGCGCCCGCGTTTCTTCGTCCATCCCAAAGCCCGTGTCGGCAACACTCAGGCGGGCGTAGGTACCCGGCGCGAGTTCACACGCCGCCGCTGCGTCGTCGTGCAACACAACTCGTCCGGTCGTAATACTAAGTACGCCGCCGTCACTCATCGCATCGCGCGCGTTTACCACCAGGTTAATGAGCAGCTGCTCGAGATTGGTGCGATCGGCCCGCACGACCACCGGCGCCGCCGACAATTCCGTCTCGAGGTGAATGTGTTCCCCGATCAACCGGCCCAGCATGCGCCGCAGATCTTCGACAATCACGTTGAGATCGAGCAACTGCAGTTCGACTGATTCACGCCGGCTGAACGTGAGTAATTGTCGGGTGAGCGATGTGGCGCGGGCCGACGCATCACGCACTTCTTCCAGCGCGGTATGTATAGGTGTGCCCTTTGGGGCATCTTCGAGCGCCAGTGAAGTGTTGCCGTGGATTACGGTGAGCAGATTGTTGAAGTCGTGCGCAATTCCGCCCGCCAATCGGCCCACCGCTTCCATTTTTTGTGAATGACGCAGCTGTTGCTCGCTGCGTCGCAGCGCGGCTTCCGCTTCCATGCGTCCCGTGATGTCCTGTGCTATGGCAAGCAACCCATCAACGCCGCTGTCATTGGCGATGATGGGCGACATGCTCCACATCACCCATCGTTTCGTGCCGTCCGGACGCAGAATTTCGGTTTCACACGCAGTTTGCTGGAGCTGTTTATGCGACTGCCAGAAACATCGCTCAAACGTTGCCCGCGCATCGGCACCCAGGCACGTCTGACTGAAATGTTGTCCCAACATTGCGTCGCGGGTACGACCAAACATCGACTCCGCCGCCTGATTCCATTCCGTCACGGTTTCGTTGGCATCGAGACCGACAATTGGACTGGGTGCGGTCTCCACAACAGCGCGATAGTGCGCCTCGCTGACTCGCACGGACGACTCGGCTCGTTCCTGCCCGATCGCGACACATGCAAGATCGACCGCATCATCTACCAGGCCGATTTCAATTGCCTGTGGCGAACGCGACGTTTCGTAATAAATCGCGAAACTACCGAGGACCGATCCGTCGCTGGAGATAATGGGGGTCGACCAACATGCGCGCAGATTGTGCGCGAACGCGAGGCCTTTGAATTCGGCCCAGAGCGGATCGTGCTCAATGTCGGAAACAACAACGCGCTCCTTGCGCCAGATCGCCGTGCCGCAGGAACCAGCGACAGGCCCAACCAGCGCACCGTTGATGGCTTCGTTGTATTCGTCCGGAAGATGCGGCGCCGCGCCGGTCAGTACTTTCGTGCCGGTTTCGTCGAGCAACATGATCGCGCACAAGCTGCCAGGCGCGGCGTCTTCGATAGACTGCGCGAGGCGCGTCAGTACCTGAGTGAGCGGCAGGCGAATGGCCATCGCTTCGAGCACGCGTTGATGGGCCGCGTAGCGAGAAATCGCGCGCGACGCTTCAATGATTAGCGATGTGGGAAATGAAGTTGGGCTCACGAATAGCACCGAAACGTTTGCGAATTTTCAATCCCGTCAGATGAAGCCGAGCGGCCAAGATTGGAGTGCCAGGTACTGCGTGTTTTGCTCGTGCCTAGAACGCCTGCTCGAGTTCAGCGATGGCGTGGCGCCCATTCGGTACGTAGCAATGCAGTCCCACACTCGTGAGGCCGGCGTTCTGCAGAATGGAGCGATACCAGTCCGCACTTTGCGGTTTGGGCCAGCTGGTGTCCCCCTCGGTTGCATCTGCGCCGGTGAAGATCTCAAGAAATGCGACACCGTGCGTTAATGATGCTACGTGCACCAGCCCCGCGGCCAGTGATGTTGTGTTGATGTAATTCAGCATTCCGCAACAAATCACCAGATCGAACGGACCCGTCTGTGACAATTGCCCCAGGTTCTCGAACGATCCGAGGCTGATGTTTCGGCGTTTTCCAAAACGCTCCACCGCGTAGGTGCTTGGGTCTATGCCCGTGTAGCGAATGCCCGGCCGATGTGTTCGAAGCGCCGCACGCCACTGCCCTTCGCCGCAACCAACGTCGAGCACGCTACGCGCCCGGCGCCCCAACACCCACTCGGCCGTGTGAAGGACGAACGCGACCTGGCGTGCAAGCTCGGCCGGTGATTTCACTCGATGGCGCGGATTGCGATACCACTTCTCAAAGTATTCCCGAGTGTATTCACCACCTGCAGTGACGGATTTACGCACGGTTTTTGCGCTATCTGCAGTCACGGATTTGCGCGTGGTTTTTACCAAGCTTGCAGTATTGGGATTGCGCGTGGTTTTTACCTGCTTCACAGCACTCCCCAGAAACCACGGTCGATATCGATACCAAAACTCCACTGGCGATGTCGAAGGTCGCGGGCAACATCAATTCGCAGCAGGTCAAAAAACATGAGTGCGCCCAATCCAACGCTGGGATACACGCCGTCTTTGTTGGATGCGATTGTTTTGTTAGCGCCGCCCAACGCAGTGGCTTGCAGGTACGGAGCCAGCACAATGCGACCAGGAGCGCGACCATATTTGCCAAGCGGAATTGGTGGTCCGGGAACCGGCTGGCGGAATTCGACTCGCTGTGACAGCACCACTTTCCCCGCGATGCTGGACCACGCATATCCAGGCGCACTCAGTGGCCCGCCGGCGAAAACCTGCCATTGCGGTGGGAGATCCTTTCCAAGCGCGGCACCACCATTGGTGCGCAACACCAACATACGCTCGTTCAGAAAGGCGTGTTCCCATGTCACGTCGCCAAGCAGGCGCGCAACCAACGGTTTCGTGCTCCACGCGCGCGGAAAGGTGTGTACCGAGTCGCGATGCGATGAATCGCCGCGATACGCACCGGCCGCGAGTGATACTGACCACGATCGACGCGTGAGTGGGTTGTTGTCCGACATATGCGAACCGCCCGCGCGCAATTCTGCACGCACACCTTGCAAATTCCACGCAGGCAACGTTGGTGCAAATGACCGTGCAATCGGCTTCGCGCGAACACGCAGTGGCTCGTCACGTTCCGCCGCGACGCGTAAGGTGAATGCGCTGAGTGCCGACGGTCGATACTGAATTCCCGCCGCCAGCATATCAACTTGTGTGGTGAAATCGCTGCCGAACAGTGCGAGTATGGAATTGGAAATACCGCTGCGCTCGGGAGTCGCCACGTCGCGGTAATCTCGCTCCGCAAACGCTTCCATGGTTGGCGGTCCACCCAGAGCCGGCGCGCGACCGATGGTGAATCGCCCCTTTACTTCGTGATCTGAAAATCCGTAGCGTGCACGCACGGTGGATTGCAACGCGTCGCCCCAATGATGCGAAATTCCCAGACCGGCGGCCAGTCCTTCAGTGCGAGAAAAACGCGCGAGGTCACTAATACCGCGGCCGTATGCAGACGAGTTGCGATGTTGGGCGAGAGCCGACGCACGCACGGCGTTTTCTGCCATCTTGCGCGCCTGGGCCACATCGTCGTCGCCGGCCAAGCGCATTTCGGGGGGCAACACATCGGCAACCGTGCCTTCAAATTTGTACGCATGCAGTTCCTGTCGCGACAACGAGCTCCAACGCGGCAGCACCATCGTTGTTGACGGGATTTTTTCGTTCACGTCGTACCCGGTAATATCCCAATGTCCCCGCACAATGCCGCGCGCCGGAATATCCAGCCACGTGCTGGTACGCGACACTTCCACTTCCTGGCGGTGTGGCAACCAGTAACGGTCACGCACCAGACTGTTTTCGAGCGTTACCACCAAAGTCTCGATTCGTTTGTCGAGAATTGCGGCGCGCGTAAACGTCATGGACAAACGCACCACCGCTCCAGTAGCGGCGTCCAGATACACCGACCCAACGGCGCTGGGTTGTGATTGATCGCGCGGACGGAACTCAACCTTGTCGACGGTAATCTGGCGTCCGCCTGACAGCCCAATGTGAAATCCGTCGTCGCGTCGGTATTCGTATCGCGTCGCGGCATCAACACTGAGCGGATGCGGCACGTCGGCCACATCGTATCCATCACCCAGCCGAATGCGATCGGGCAAGTTATCCAGCACGACCGCGTAGCGATCGCGATAATATCCCACGTCTGCCGGCAACAACGTGGTGTCACGTCGGCCAATCAACTGTTGCGCACTGCGTCCCGGTTGCCACCACGACAGCGAGAGCGCCAGCTCTTCGCTCTGCACAACTTTGGGCGGAATGATATAACCCTCACCCAGCTGTGCGAGAAACGCCAGAAATCCGTGCGCCGTTGCGTGATAACTCAGTAGCGTACTGTCCGCTAGCTGCGAACTGCGTAGGATGATTGCGCGTTGAATCAAGGAATCGGCGCTCGGATCGTTCCAGGCGGTGTCCTGCACGGCAGTGGGACGCCGAGTTTGCGCCGCAAGTTGAGTCGCGCCGGCTATCGCGGCCACCACCGTCAGTACAGCGGTGACAGCCAGCAACGCCGTCGATGCGCGATGCTTCACGTCAACGAGCAGGCGGCAACGTTGCCGAAGTTTTTGACGGACCGTCGGTCGCCGGTACTGACAACACCTTTGGGGATTCTGCGCGCACGGGCTTCGATGCGGTTCTCGGCTTTGGTTCCTCCACGGCCCAGCCGTTGAATCCGGACGGCGACGCATTCGCGACTCGGGAAGGAAGGGCCACCAGATATGCCCAACCAACGCGCCACTCGTCTTTCACGCTGTCACGCGCGCCCGCCACACGCGGCGTCCGAAAAGCGCGGCGTGCAGTGATACGTCCGGTCACACTGGAAACAGCCCCCGACGGATCGGCCAATTGTATGGTGGCCGTCGTACCAAGCGCGGCGCGCCCGTATGTTGTCGCGAACTGCAGCGCAACAACCGTGTCGCGTCGGCCAACCGTGCGGGCCGATTCAACACGCGGCGCGCCAATTGGTGACGCGGTAACGGTGGTACGCGCGCCGGAATCGGGTAGCAGGCGCGCCATTTTGTAGCGCTGCACAATCCAGAGGTCGAGCGCCGACAGCGTGGGCGATACAGTTTCGGAAGACACCGTGGCCGTTTGGGACGGTGCAACCGGCCTGTCTTGTTCACCCGGGGTGAACACGTCCAACGCCGCGCGCAGTGCGTGATCGGCATTGACTGTGTAACGCAGCACATCGTTGGATTTGCCTGTTACCTCAAGCACGCGCACAGTGGCCAAACGTGTTGCTTCTCCCACCAACACCGCGCGTCCGGTTGGGTTGCCCGGCGTTGGTGCAAGATACGCATCAATCACCTCGTGCAGGCGTGCTTCCAGTTCGGTTGGTGTATTGGCAGCCCAGCCTTCGGTCAGTGCGCGCGCGGCGGCCGTGTCGGCAACTCGCAGCATGCGCGCTGCTGCCAAGTCGCTCAAGCCTGGCGGCGGCGCCATCGGCTCACGACGCGCGGCATCCGGTACGAATATGTCGGGCGTCAATCCGCCAATTGCGTCAATGCCCGAACCCTGCCGGCGCTCGAGTACTTGCCCCGACGGTGTCATCCAACGCGCCGTCGTCATGCGCATCGAGAGTTCCGGCGTAAGTGCAACGACGCGTTGCACCAATCCCTTTCCGTAGGTGGGCTCGCCAACCAACAGTGCGCGCTTGTGATCGCGCAGTGCGCCCGCAACAATTTCGGCGGCGCTTGCAGTGTGTGCGTCAACCAATACCGTTACGGGCAACGACTCCCACTTGCCGCCGCGGGTCGCGCGACGTTCCAAGGGCGGCGTGCCGACTTTACCAGTCACTGATGCGATCAGCGAGTTGCGAGGAAGAAACAGCGCGGCCACACGTACACCTTCTTCCAGCAATCCACCGCCGTTGCCGCGCAAATCGAGTATCAGCGATTTTGCACCTTCATCCACGAGTCCTTCAATCGTTTCATCCAACTCTTCGCTGGATTTTGCCGAAATTCTCGTAAGCGCAACATAGCCGGTCGTTTTCGACAACATTACCGCATCAAACGCCGCCGGCATATGCCAACTGCCCGGCGGCACCGTTACTCGCACTGTGTCGTTAAGCAATGGACGAAACAACACAATCCGATTGGAATCCGATTTCGAAAACGCAGGTTCGGCGTCATCTGTATTTCCAGATCGCAATGCATCACGATTGCTGATCAGAAGCCCGTTCACGCTCAAGATACGATCGCCAGCTCGAATTCCAGCGGTCGCCGCGGGTGATCCCGTGTACACGCGAGCAATGTTGAGCTGTTTACCGCTACGATGCATCACCAGTCCCAGCCCTGGTCCGTCACCATTCAGCAGTCCGCGAAATTCGCGCGCACCTTCGGGACGGAGGAGCGCTGCATAGGGGTCCTTCAGTTCACGCAACATGCCCGACACCGCTCGACGAAGCAACTCATCCGACGGCAGCGCGTCCAGCGCATTCGCACGCACCGAATCAATAGCCGTGGAAATCAGTCGCTCGGGGCCCCACTGATCGGAGCGACGTGCGACCCGGTCCCCCCACCATGCGCCAACGCCAAAACTGAGCGCCGTAGCAGCGACTACACCAACTGCGATGATGGTGCGACGACCTCTCATGTGCCAAGCCGGGAATCATAAATGTTACGCGTCACTGAATCGTCAGCAGATCCGTCTGCGCTTTCGTCCATCATCAGCCGCTCCACGCGGAACGCGCGCAACGTGCCAGCGCGCTCGGCCACCAGGATGCGTCCAGACGCGGCCGATTGCACCACGCGGCCCGGGGCTGATACAGACGCTGCAGTGGGCAACGAAAGAGTTGTGGTGGACACTTCAGAAAGAAGATGAGAAAGGAAAAAGTGCTGCGGTCGATCTAAACCGCAGGTCTTTGCCTGGAAGGCCGTGGGCAAGCGCACCGTGAATATTGCACCGCGCCTGCCCGCTCCACGATTAGTACCTGACAATGTGCCCCCTTGATCCTGAATCATGCTTGATGCGACCGCCAATCCCAACCCCGTTCCTAGCGCCTTTGTTGTGAAAACGCAGTGAAAACCGGTCCGACATCTCATCGGACAATCCCTGGCCGGAATCTCCTATCTCTATAAAAGCATCGGCAGCTTCGATGGGCGGGTCAAGCCGGAGAATCCCGGCAAAAACGGCGAGCTCGCGAGGCTGCGTTAGCAGTCTACCGCCGGAAGCGCGGTACTCCGCGACTGCCGCAGCAATATCTTTGGACGCAATGCGGAGTCCTCACCGCTGCCAATCGTGGCACTTGGCCCCAACTTTCCGTAGATGAGTTCACCCATCAGGCAATCGCTGGCACGGATTCGTCGTCCGTTCGACGAATTTGTGCGGGCCGAAGCATCGGGCGGCATCATGCTGCTTGTGGGTGCCCTGGCCGCGACCGTGTGGGCAAATTCGCCAATGGCTGATTCCTATCATCACCTGTGGGAACGCAGCTTCTCGCTTGGGTTTGGTGCGCATTCGCTCACGCTTTCGTGGCACATGTGGATCAACGACGCATTGATGGCGATTTTCTTCCTGGTCGTTGGATTGGAAATCAAGCGCGAAATTCTGGTCGGTGAACTCGCGTCCGTGCGCCGCGCCGCGCTCCCTATTTTAGGCGCGATCGGCGGCATGATTTTGCCAGCGCTCATATTCTGGTCGATCACGCGCGGCACCAACGCCTCCGCTGGATGGGGTATTCCCATGGCAACTGACATTGCTTTCGCACTGGGCGCGGTGACGTTACTGGGCCGGCATGTTCCACCGGGGCTCAAAATTTTCCTGGCCGCGTTGGCGATTGTTGATGACCTTGGGGCGGTGCTGGTGATTGCGTTGTTTTACACGCCAAAAATCAACGTGCTCGCACTGTGCGCCGTGGGCGGATTGATGTTGCTGCTCATCGCATTGAACTGGCTCAACGTCAATCGTGCGTTGCCGTATGTCGTCATTGGCCTGCTGCTGTGGTTCGCGGTCTTCGAATCGGGGCTGCACGCTACGATCGCTGGCGTTCTCCTTGCGCTCACCATTCCGGCGTCGGTGGGAAAACGAAACGTAAAGAGTATCTCCGCTGAAACGCTGAGTATGGCATCCGACAACGCCAGCAATACCAATGACCACAGCGATTCGCTTCTTGCGCGATTCGAGCACGCGCTGCACAGGTTGGTCGCCTTTGGTATCATGCCACTCTTCGCATTGGCGAACGCCGGAGTAGGACTGCAAGAGAATCTCGGCACCTTGATTCGGCAACCGGAAGTCCTGGCCGTTGCGGGCGGTCTGCTAATTGGAAAACCGGTTGGGATTACACTGTTCTCGTGGATCGGCGTACGCGCCAACGTTGCACAACTACCGGCACTGGCATCATGGCGTCAACTGATAGGCGTCGCAACACTCGGCGGGATCGGGTTTACCATGTCGCTCTTCATTGGCGGCCTGGCTTACGGCGAAAGCATCGAACTGACCGGCGCCAAAATTGGAGTGTTGGGTGCATCGTTGCTTGCCGGAATTCTAGGCTGTCTCATTCTGCGCATGGGCAGGTCGCCACATAGTTCAACGCAGCCTTCGACGGAAGCCTGACGGCTATCGTGGAATCCACCACGACGCTTTCACGAGGAAAATGTTGTCGGGGTGTGCCGAGTAGATGGCGTCGCGTTCGTGTGTGAAGTCAAGAGAGCCTTGTCCGTCTTCGCGGAATCTCGAGTGCGTCCATGCGAAGTACAACACGGAGCCCGGATGATACTCCCAGCGAAACACAGCGTTGCCGCGCAATGACTGTTGCGAAAAATCGGGGTTCGCGAATGAGAAGGGCGCAGCGGAACCAGCCCCGTCCGGATCAATCGTATAGCGGGAAATCGCACCATCAACGCCTGGTTGTGTTGTGACAACGCCGGCGTCTATTCCGTACGTGTTGTACGCACCTTGTCTCGGTGCAATGAACTCCTTGAATTGGTAATAGTGGCCGCTGGCAAAGAACGGCTGCGCATACAACTCAAGCGTCATGCCTGGAGAAAATGTCACGTTGAGTCGCGTGTCAAAGGCAATCTGCTTCTGGTCGAGCCCCGACAAAATGTAGCGACTGCCGTAGAAATTCCCGGCCGTTGCATCGCGCAAAGATGTCAGGTATTGCAGCCGGGATTTCGACGAATTCCACGATGGTCCAAACGAAACAAGCACGTTTGACGTCGGCCGGTAGTTTGCGGTGGTGTTGAGACTCAGTCCGTGACCACCGTCCGTGTTCCACGAGTAGCCGCCGTTGGTGAACAGCACCAGGCGCTTCCGCGAGTCCGTGTTGACGTTCACGGAATAGAAACCGTTTCCCGGACGTTCAACCGCGGGACCACCATTCAGCAACTGATCGTCCAGCAGCGCCGGATGCCAGATATAGAAACTGTTGATGTTCCAGAATTGCGGTGTGGTTGTCGACACCAGTGCCTGCGCCTGCCGATCGATCAGATCACCTTCGAAGTTGCTCTTTTGTTGTCCGCCCAACGTGACACTGAACGTGCGATACCACCTGGTTGGTTTCTGCCATTGTTTGAGAATGTTCGCGTTGTACCACACGTAGTCCGATCGTGTGAGGAAACCCAGATCGTTGTTCTCGAATCCGGGCGTCCGAATATTCACCGCCGTTTCCCACAGCCAGCTGCCGGACTCCTTTGCAATACGCGCGTATCCCGCCGCTCCTATCATCTGCGTGGCCGATGGATCGAGTTGATTGGATAGGAACCCGCTGGATCCCGTACCGCGATCCGGGCGCTGAAAATAGCGCGCACTGCTACGTTGTTTTGCAAGAATTACCGTCGAGTCGCCTTCGACGGTACTCAAGCCCGAGTTCGCAACAAATGAATACGCATGATTGCCCCAGGTGTATCGCAGGTCTCCACCGTAAAACTCCGCGTGGCTGGTGAGGCGCGATGCGAAGACCGTATCCATTTGCCGGGCCACCGATGTCGCAATCCCGCCAATCACCAGGTTGCCACGCATGAAATCTTTCTTCACGCGACCAACAAAGAAGTTCGAGAGCGGTTCCACCACTTGTGTAGTGGCCGAGCCGTCGGCCAGGCGAAGGTCGGCCGTTTCGCGATTGGTGACGGCGTCGAGCAAGCCAATGGTAAATCCATTGCTGGTGCGACCGCTGACTTTCGCGGCACCCAGAATGGTCGAAGCGTCCGGTAGTTTGACGTATTTTCCCGCTGCGTACGCCAATGGCGCACCCGTTGGAGCACGACCAATACGACGTGAATAAAACGCGCTCAGCGAAGACACATTGCTGCAGAAGAAGCAATTGAATCCACCAAAGCCGAATACACCCGACCCTTCCACAAAGAATGGTCGCTTCTCGTCGAACGACGTTTCAAACGCGCTCAGATTGACAACGGCGGGATCAACTTCGACCTGACCAAAATCCGGATTGATGGTCGCATCGAGTGTCAGATTTGACGTCAACAAATATTTGACATCAGCGCCAACTCGTACCGATGGCTTGACCCCATGGTTGAAAGGATCGCCCTGGTCGGCTTCGACCGCACGCGCAGCGCTCGCGACGTAGGGCAGCAACTCCAGGTGCCGGCCGGTGTGTGCAATCGCCAACCCTTCCAAATGTCCGAAGCGCGGGGGGCCACCGGCTTCATCGCGTTTCCAGAAAGACCAATCGTCTTCTTCCTGTCGGCGATGAATCCAGCGACGCAGCTGCAACCCCCACGTCTGCACCGAATCGGACGCAAATCGCAATTGGCTGAACGGAATGCGAATTTCCGCCACCCATCCATCGGCGTTGATGCGTGATTCAACTTGCCAAACCGGATCCCAGCCGCTGTCACAACACGACGCGCCGATGCCAATCTGATCCTGCTTCGATCCCGAGGGATTGACCGTAAAAAATGCGCGACTCAGATGATCGTGATACCCGTCAATGACTATCTGGAAATAGTCCGAGTCGAAATCGTTGTCACGACGCACCAGACGTGTGGCAATACCCTTGGGGCCCTCGGTGTCATACATCGTCGCGCCGATGTACAACGCGTCATCATCGTACAGGATACGAACTTCGGTGCGCTGCGTGGGTGGCTGACCCTCGTCCGGATTGAACTGTGTGAACTGCGTGATCGGTGGTGCAGACGTCCACGCCGCGTCATCCAGCTTCCCGTCCATCGCGATCGGTGTGCTGCGCCGCGTGGCAACGGTAGCCGGAACAGGAATGTTGTGGGTGTTGCGTTCGCTGCCGGCCGCCGCGGTAGACGGCGCATTTTGCGCGAATGCTGCCGACGACAACGTTGCCAGCAGCATCAATACAAACGCTGACAGAAATCCGAACTGCAGTATGAAATGCGTACGCGGTCGCAGGGCTACGGACGGCGCGTAAACTCGATCGGATTGTGTCATAAAACGTGACGGCTGCAGGAAAGGGCACCGGCAAGCAAACCGGTGCTGCGCGGAGCGCGCGATACGTTCTTGGTTAGCTGCATTCAACCGCGAAAAGGTTTGAACGGAAGCGTTGCCGGAATGAAAAATGGGACCATTCGCCTGCCCCGTTCGGACGGCGAATGGTCCCGATTATTCGCAACTTTGTCCCGTGAAATTTTTCCTTCTGTTGTTGTATAACTAACGCGTGGAGTTTCCCGATGCCGCCTGGATGGCGGCATCAATGTCGCGTATGGCAATTGCGCGCGGGAACGCACGTCCGCCCTCGCCTGGTTTGGTTAACGTTTCAACGCGTGACGCATGACCGTCAGCGGCGATCGTTACGAGCGCGCCCGCGACATCATCCTTCGCCTGCGTGACAGTAAATGCGAGCACCCACACGTTGCCGTCGGTCCACTGTTTCCTGACGGCGAACGCTCCGGGCCGTTGCGTCTTCTGGAAAGTGAGGGGAATCGATTTGCGTTGCCCATTCACAATGCCCTCCGCGGTGCCGGCAACCGGATACTCCACCGGTTCACCATGATGAAACGCGTGTACGATGAGAAAGGCATCCCGTGCATTCTGATCAAATGGATTGCCTGGCAGTTCGATGGAAATCCAGGGCGGGCCGGCGGTGAGTGGAGTGGCGGTAATTGCGAGCAAAGCTACGCAGGCCACGCGTAGGGTACGCGAGGATACACGAATCATGATCGTCTCCTGTGTGGGGTGTGTTGGTGCTGCGTCCTGCAATCGCGTTGTGCTGGCGCGATCTCCGGCTTCAGCTATTGCATTGTTGCCGTGACATATCCCTTGTAGCTGCGAATGTTGATTGATGGCTCACCCAGCAGGGGCTGTCCGATACTCTTGTAGAATTTGGTTGGGGGTGCGGCAACGCTGAGCGCGCGGTCCTGGCCTTGCTTCACGCCAAACAGGTCACACCCGCGCGCGCTGATCTCAAGCGCTGCATTCGAACCTTTGGTGATGCCGAGCGAAACGTTCCCGCTATGCGTGTCAATCTCGAGCGTGCTCTTCGCGGTGAACGCCGCACCAAATCGAACATCGCCGTCAATGGTTTCAACGCGCGCGCGATGCACACTGCCCGCCGTCACCACCACGCGACCGCTCACTGTAACAATCCCAACATCGTCGCTCGATCCATTCCACATGATCGCGCCCGTTGCACTCTTGAGCCGCAAGTACGCCGGCGACGCCGTAATATCCAGCGTCCCATTCATACTCTCCGCGCGCAGTTCGGTGGGCGTACTCTGAATGTGCACCGTTCCGCCCACAGTACTGACGTCGAGTGCGCCGGAAAACGTGCTGACATCCACATTGGACGATGCGGATCGCACCCACACGCGGGCACGAGCGGGCACACGCACCACGAGATCAGACGGTTTCGAAGCGCCGGTGGTGGTTTCGATTCCCATCTTGACGCCGTTGCGATCGCCTCCCGCAAAGAACTTCGCGACATTCGCAACCGTGCCACTGACGGCCACCGAGTCGCGGTCCCATCCGATAATGCGAATGGAGCCGGCATCGCCATACACCTTGACCGCGCCCTCAGCATTCAGCGGCCATCCACGACTGACCGCTTGTTGCGCAGGCGCATCGGTCGGCAACGCCGATCCGGCGAACCCCAACGTGATCAGCGTGAATGCAACGACACCCGTACGTCGAGTCATGAGAATTTCCTAGAGAGAACCGAGCGGTAAATCGGCCGCACGACGCAGCAGATCGATCTTCTGCTGATACGTCAATTGCAACAACTCCGCTATGGTGGTGTTGTCTGGTGCATCCGCAAGCGCCGTTCGTGACTCCGTGATGGCCCGATCAATTGTCGTGAGGCAACTGTCAATCACCGCAACCGCTTCTGGTTGCAAACGCGAGCGTCGCTGCGCGAGGTCATTCGTGAGGTCGGTCGTGGCTTGGTCGTACTCCGCGAACACTGACTCGATCGACGTTGAGGCTGTCGTCAACGGACCTGAATTCGGTCCAACAGCGACAGGGCGCGCCGTCGATTCATCGGCACCATCGCGCACAAGAACCAACGTCGCGACCGCGACAAACAGTGCGGCCGCCGCACCAAATGCATACAACGTTCGCGGTGATCGAGCGCGACTCGGCTCATCGGGAACGCGCACACCCGCTTGTGACAGATCTGTCGACGATAGTGGCACGAGTGTGCGCACACGCGAACGCTCGATCCGATCGCGGATGGTCGCCCAGACCTCAGGCGCCGGCGCGATATCACGCGGCAGTGCTTTGGCGCGATCTGTAAGCGCTTGCAATTCCGCTTCGTCAAACGTGTCGTTGTCGTGCATCACCCAAGTGCCTCCATCAAATGCCGGCGTGCCCGGTGCAGTTGCACGCGAACCGTTGCAGCAGCGATGCCGCTCATCGCGGCAATTTCTTCGTGCGAGTACCCTTCAACGTCGTGCATCACGAACGCCATGCGTGCACCGGGTGGCAGCGTGGCAATCGCACGTTCCAGATCAATGCGACCCCCGACATCAACGGGTGCAGTAGCCGCCGAGAGTGCGTAGTGATCGTCGTCGACGGTGTCTTCGTGCGCTCGCCGTCGTTTGTCAGTGCGGTCCGACGCGAGAAAAACATTCACCGTCACGCGATGTAACCATGAATCCAGCGAACTCTCGCCGCGAAATGACTCGAGTTTTTCCCACGCTCGTACAAACACGTCCTGCATGAGTTCATCGGCGCGGGCCACATCTACCGCCAACCGACGACAGAGGGCGTTGACGCGCCCCGCATGTTGCTGGTAGATCCGTTCGAACGCTTGCATATCCCCGCGCTGCGCAAGCGCGACATCGTCTGTCACGGCACCGGGCGTTGGTCGGGGTTGATTTGCAAGCAACGGAGACATGGAAAGCGTGAGTGTTTCAGATGACGCGTCAAACTTCACGTACTCCGGCAACCAATTGGATTCCGCTCGGTGGCCGATTGTTTACGCCGGCCAGGAATGGATTTTGCGCAAAGCTGTGTTGGAATGGGCAGTCTCCAGGAAATGTCGCGCAGCCTTTCGACCTATGCTGGCGGAGTCGGAACGGAACGTCTGGCCCTCGGCCGCTTTGCAGTCTCCGGCCAACGCGGGTTTGTAGGTCTGCAGCTCGGGTACGGTGGTGACCGAGGTCTGAATCATCCGGAACCGCAGCCTTGGCAGCCAGCTCAATGCCGGCATCGGTTTCCGTTCCAATAACGTGCACACAATCCGCCCGCCGTTGGCATACGCCAAGGCTCCGGCAACTTCGACGATGAGGGAGCGATGTCGATTTCTGCTTGCGACAATTTCCGCCGCTAGCCCAAAGCGCTTGGCAAATGAAAACCGGGAGACGCCATTGCGTCCCCCGGTTTTTGCCCGTGCCTGTCTCCTTTTCGGCTGCAGTTTGTTTTTCGGCTGCAGTTTGTTTTTCGGCCCTTCGGCTTCAGTTCGTTGGCGGCCTTTTGTCTTTTCGGCCGTTTGGCTTCTGTTACCCTAGAGGCGCCGGTCGGAATCGAACCGACGGTGGCGGATTTGCAGTCCACAGCCTTACCACTTGGCGACGGCGCCCTATTCGCACTCCGGCCATACCGTGGCCATCACGCGAGGCTGCAAGATGGCCGACCGAATGAACCGGAGCAAGCGACCTCCCCGAATTTCGGTCCATCAATTCGCGGAACCCGGTCTTTCCAATCCGTGCATGAATTCGGCACTGGGGTCAGAGGCGCCAGAAGTTCGGCGGCGCCTCTTCGAAGCCGTCGTACGTAAACGTCAATGTGCCCTCGGTGCGTTTTGCCGGGTTCTTTCTTGACGGCCGCATTGAATAGGCCCCGCCGACCGGCATCCGAAGGGCGCCGCCCGCAACGGCGACGTCACCAAAGTCCAGCCGCACCGTTCCGCGCGACGCATCTCCGTCCACATACTCAAGGTCAATCCGCCGCGCCAAATACGTCACCGAGTCGAGCCAAATCGTGCCGCGAATATCGAGGAAATCACGACGAGTTCGTTCCGGCTGAAAGCCGATTCCCAGTACGCCGCTGTCATGTTTGATCGTTGGCTCGAGGCAATGCTTGCTCAGGAAGTCCTGATTTAGAACATCCAGCTCGTTCGGTAGCCCCCACCCGTCATTCGGGCCGTAATAACCGCGCGAAAGCCGCTGCGCCCGAATGCGAGAAGCGTTCTTGAGCGCCAACTTCGGATCATTCACCAATGGTCGATCGAGCGCGGAGGACGGTGTAGGACCGTCAGCCGTAAGTTCGAACCCCACCTCGCGAACCACACTGCGGTAACGGAAACGAGCCATCAATCCTGCTCGGACAGATCCGCCATCGCGCGCCTGCTGCCAGAGTGTCTCGAGCTGTGAATACTTCGAAAGCGCACCGGCCGTCACGCATCGCTCCGCTGTGACCGTGACCAAAGGCAATACCAGAGGCTCGGCAGCGACTCGGAACACAAACTCTACACTTTTGCCATTCGCGACTTCCACCGGTGACGACAGCACGGGCCGAAAACCAATGCGCAACAATTCTATTCGATAGTTTCCCGGCGCCACTTCGCTAAATAGAAACCGGCCGGCTGCGTTGGTGATTCCTTGTGCCGGCGCTGATCGCGAAGCGGCGGAGTCCGCAGACACGAGTCGCACAAGAGCAAACGGCACGGGAGTGTCACTGCCTTCCGTGCGCGCTACGCCCGCGAAGGTTGCCGATTGTGCAAGCGAGTCGACGCCGGATACACACAACCAAAGCACCACCGTCAGCCGTGGGAACATGCGGCAGTAATTCATTGGAGCCTCTCAACAAATCGGGTGGGTGGATTCCGTAGACCCAAACACACCCGTGTACGACCAGACCCGATACATTGCCAAGTATCAATTCATTGCGGTCAAAATGACGCCTCTGACCCCAGTATCAAATTGTCCCCAGTATCAAACCATTGCGGTCAAAATGACGCCTCTGACCCCAGTATCAAATTGTCCCCAGTATCAA
>JBDUBA010000113.1:0-8060 GCA_040004335.1 Gemmatimonas sp. | reverse complement strand
CCGCCGCCGCCGCCGCACGGATTTTCAGCGAGATAGCCGATGGGCGGGAGTGGCTCGGGAATGCCGGGGATTGGTCGCGCGCCTCCACCACCGCCGCCTGCACCGCCACCACCACCACCACCACCACCACCACCACCACCACCACCGGCACCACGACCCCCGCCCGCTGCTGCCGCCGCGACGCCCGCAACCGCGCGAATCGGCTCTACACGCTGATCCCAACAAATGGTTTGCACACCCGCCACGTTCTTGGCATCTGGAATCGGCAATTCACGAATGAGTTTGCCCGTCGTCGTGCTGACCCGAATCATCGGCTTCGTTGCTGGTTTTCCAAGATAGAATTGCAGCACGGCGTCAGTCGGAGGATTTTCGCCCGTGAAAAACTGGTGTCCCCAGAACTCCTCGTTGCGATCGTCCTTGCTCTTCCACTGAATGGCACTTCCAGGCGTGAACAGTGCGGCATCTGCTCTTGCTGCGGCCGAGTATTCTTGAATGGGCTCGAGGTGATCGAGTATCCAGAGTGCGCGTCCGTGCGTCGCGATCAGCAGCGAATTGTCACGCGGATGGATGGTGAGTTCATCGACCCGCACCGTTGGAAAATTTCCTTTCAATCGACGCCAGGACGCACCGCGATCGAGCGACAGAAAAATTCCGGTTTCCGTACCGACATACAACACGTCTGGATTCCGCGTGTCCTCAGTCAGCGTACGCACAACTTCGCCCCGCAGTCCGGTCGCGATTGATTTGAACGTCGCGCCGTTGTCGGTCGTCATCCACAGATACGGATCGTAGTCGTTCTGGCGATAGTTGTTGACGGCGACGTACGCGATGTTCGCATCAAACCGCGACGGCACCACCTCCGACACAAACGCGTAACCGGTTGGAAATCCGGGCAGTCGGCTGGTGATGTTCTGCCACGTTTTTCCATCATCGTTCGACATGCTGACCGTGCCATCGTCGGTGCCGGTGTAGAACAAGCCCGGCTTCTTCGGTGATTCGCCCAGCGACACAATGGTCGGCCACTGCGAAATTCCGTCATCCTTTGAGATGGCGATCTCACTGCCCTTGAGTCCCATTGTCACGATGTTTTCGCGATTTTCATTCTTCGTGAGATCAGGACTGATAGCGTCCCAGCTGTCGCCGCGATTGCGCGAACGGAACACGCGGTTCGCCCCCGCCAACAAGATGCCCGGATTGCTGGGCGACAACATGAGCGGCGTATCCCAGTGGAAGCGATACGACTCGCCCGCTGTTGCATTCGTGACGTTTTGCGTGGTCGGGCGGATTGACTTCGACTCACCCGTCACGATGTTCTTGCGCGTCATGCTTCCGTCTTGCGATTCGGAATACACAATGCGCGCATCTTTGAGATCGGGAATGGCAACGAATCCGTCGCCACCCTGAATCTGGAACCAGTCGTAGTTGAAGATGCCGCGATTCATTCGAGACGCACTGGGTCCGCACCAATCGTAGTTGTCCTGCATGCCGCCGCACACCTTGTATGGTGTCGACATGTCAAACTGCACATGATAGAACAATCCCACTGGCAGGTTTCCAAACATCTGCCACGTATGCGACATGTCGTACGAAACGCCAAGGCCGCCATCACCACCAATCAGAATGTGATCCGAGTTCTTCGGATCAATCCAAATGGCATGGATGTCATCGTGCAGCACAAGTGCCGCGTCGGTCTCGAATGCCGCTCCAGCGTTCAGCGACATGTGAAGGCCGACGCCACCCATGTACACCTTGTCCGCGTTGAGCGGATCAATTCGAAGTTGGCTGAAATACATCGGACGCGGATTTGTTGCGGAGGCTTTCTTCCACGTGGCGCCACCGTCGTCCGAACGATAAATGCCAGTGGCGCCAGCCGCGCCTGGTGGTGGAGCCGGAGCGGCGTCGGCGCCTTCTGCGGCCGCAACTGCACGGCCGGGCGTTGGCGCTTCGACTGTTGAGTAAATCGTATTGCTGTTCGCGCGGAAAATGTCGACGGCAATACGTCCGAGTGATCCGCCCGGATATCCGCCACCGACAATCTTCTTCCAGGATACCCCGCCATCAGTCGACTTGTACAGCGCGCTTCCCGGACCGCCGCCGTTCATGCAACACGTCGTGCGACGACGTTGATAGGTAGACGCGAAAACAACGTTCGGCTCCGAGCGTGAAATCGCAATGTCATTCGCGCCAGTTTCGTCGTCAACCGACAACGTTTTCGTCCACGTCTTTCCGCCATCGGTCGTGCGATACACGCCACGATCGCCGCCGGGGCCAAAGAGCGGTCCGGTCGCCGCAACCATGACGATGTCATTGTTCGTCGGATGTATCACGATGCGATTGATGTGCTTGGACTGCGGAAGGCCCATCAGTGTGAAGGTTTTTCCGCCATCGATCGACTTGTACAATCCGCTGCCCCACGAGGTGCTCTGGCGATTGTTCGACTCGCCGGTTCCAACCCACACAATATCCGGATTGGACTGCGACACTTCGACGTCGCCAATGGCCATCAATCCCATGTCCTGAAACAGCGGCGTAAATGTGTTGCCGTTGCTGGTGGTCTTCCACACACCGCCGTGCGCCGTACCAACGTAGAAGATTGCGGGATTGGCCTCGTAAACAGCGACGTCCGCAATACGCCCAGACATGGTCGCCGGGCCAATCGATCGGAAATGGAGTTTGTCGAACTCTTGGGCCACCGCAATATTGGACGGTTGCGCGCGGCCGGCGTGCCAGGGCACGCCAAGTGCGAGCGACAGGCAGCAGGCGCTGGTGACGTTTCGCAGAATCGTTTTCATCTGAACTCTCGACGGGGGTCGGGGGGAGTACGAACCCTCATGCTACTGCATCTTTCGCGGTTTCGCGAGGCGCTGGATGCTTGCATCGGACGAGCGTGTCTGGATGTCCCGGTGCTTTTGGCGAGAACGGCGACCGCATCCGTAACTGCCGTAGCATCAATTATATGTACGGCACCGGATTTATTTTGCTGCGCGTAGCCTCGCGGCGACACGCAATAACGCTCGCCGTTCGGCCAGTTCGTCGGCAGTGACACCATCACGATTACGAAGCAATGGGTCGGCGCCACTCGCGAGCAAGAGCTCAGTCAGCGCTAGTGCATCATCTTCGGCATCGGGCAGGCGCATCAACAATGATTCACCTTTTGCATCGAGTGCTGCAGCGAGCGCCGGAGCCTCCGCAAGAACGGTACGAACGCGCTCCACTTTACCCGCAAAAACGAGACTGAACACATCTCGGCTGTAGGGTGCGAGTATTTCGGTCATGTGCGGCCGCTGCGCCCAGATGGAAATACTCATGGGCGTGGCGCCGTAGGTTTGTTCTCGGGCGTCGGCGTCCGCACCTGCAGCAAGCAATACCCTGGCAGCGCGAGATGCGCCAGCAAATGATGCGGCGTGCAGTGCTCGCGCACGACCTCGATGTTCTTCAATATCCGGAGAAACGCCAAGTTCAAGCAAGAGTGTGACGGCGGCCGCGTTGTCGTTCCGTGTCGCGATGATCAATGCTTGCGGAGTGTGCAACCAATCCGGGTGCAACGCGATGTCTTGCCTGGCACGTTCACGGTCTCCGAACAGACAGTGTTGAATAAACATTTCGTATGCATTAAGTGAAACACTAACCAATTCACTCGCACCATAGCGCGCCAGCAATGTCATTGCCGACGCGTTTCCGGCACGAACCGCTTCTTCGTACAACGAATATTGCGCGCGCCCGGTGTTGGCGGCGCGCGTATTCGCACTGGCACCATGCTCCAGCATCCATTCGGCAAGGGGCAGCAGCCTTGCGCTCACAGCAGCACGCAGCAAGTGATACGCACCCGGCTCGTGACCTCCAACGCTCAGCATGTGCCACGCAGGATCCTTCCAATCAGCTGCACGACCACGGCGCAACGAGTGTTCATGCATCAACTCCAACAACCACACGATATCGTTGCTGAGCCACGGTCGCGATCCGTGATCGGCAAAGACATTGTATAATCCCTGCGCATCATAAGGCTCCGCTCCGCTCTCCATCAACAGCGCCGTTAACTCGCGCTCGCGCGGATGCGGCGCAAATTGCTGCTCGCCGCGACCCAAAATGCATGTCAGCACCGTGAAGTGATTTCCTTCGTCGGCACTTCCAGGAATGTCCGAACCATCAGCGTAGTACGCGTTGGGATCGGCACCATGCTCCAACAGTAACCGCGCAATTTCAGTCGCGTGATCGGCAACACCAGGCTGCAATAACCGTGCGCTGGCGAGATACAGCAATGGCGGCCAATTACGAGGACCGCTGCGCTCGGACGCCAGCGCGCGATCGTGACGTAGCAGTTCGCTCACGACACGAACGTCGCCGCAGACAATCGCTGTAAGAATATTCTCGGTGGCGATGTCCGGATGTTGCTCGAGCAATCGCGATGCCGTATGCAGCGCCATGCGAATCTCGCTTCCGCCACCTCCACTTCGCCAGTCACGGCAGGCGTTCTGCAAGAAACGTGTTACCACGTCATCGCGTGTCGTAGACGAGTCTTCCGACATGAGGCGGTCAACGTCGCTATTTCTTTGCACGCGGCGCGGAGTCGGGATGTTGCTTGAGGTAAACCAACGTCGCGACAACCTGTTGCTCAGTACGACGCGCAATACGAAAGGGCTTCTTGCCCTCGGGTTTCAAGTCTGTGACCGCTTCAACGAGTGCGATCACTGGCATTCCAGGATTGGCATCTTGAAACCTGGTGGTCACGTGCACGTCAGCAACCTGGCGCAAGTTATTAGGCACCTTCGTCAGGCGCAATTCTGCTCTCCTCAAACGGTAGTCGGCACTATCAAGAAACACGCTTCCTTCAACGTCTGGATCGCTCAACTTGCTCCATGCCGTGAAGTCCACCCGGATGTACGCCGGGCTATTTGGGCCATCCTCTGCAATCATGGATTCCAGGCCGCGAAGCGTAAAACAGTGGTTGGCGAGAAATTTCTTGTCCGCAAAATCAAGCAGTGATGGTATTTGAAATGAATAATCGCCGCCACTTCCCACCACGCGAGCGACAATGCGACCTGGTTGATACGTGGCCGTTAGCTGTCCTTCCTTCACCAGAATATCCGCTCGCCCGGCAACGTCCTTCCCATCAACATCACGTGTTAAGAAGCGTCGGTCCAGCAGCATCCTGTACGGATATTGCTTCGCGAACAGCGCTAGTCGAATGGCGCTCTGCTCAAGCTGTTCGAATACCTCGGCGAGTTGTTCCCCATCACCCACGGTGGGACGCCCGGGTGTTTCGCACACCGCCTGCTTGTCGGTGACTTTGAATGTCGCCAGCTTGGTCGCGATGCGATCCATCTGTATCTTGACCTCTGTGGCGCCTGTTCCTTCTACCACAATGTCAACATTCACTGGCAAGTAGCCGAGTTGCCGCACGTTCAGCAGGTATTTGCCGGGTTTCACCTTCACGAAATAAAAGCGACCTTGCTCGCTTGAGAAAAGCTGCATCTCAAGCGCATCAATCGTGATGACCGCATGAGACAACGCCTCACCCGTCAACCTGGCCGTGACCGTGCCGCGCACGACACCGCTTTGTGTTGGGTCGGCGGTGATGGTGGAGGTCGCGTTCTGAGCCACGGCAACGTTGGCGCTCGCCGCAATAAGCAGCGCAACAACACAAGGTTTAATCATTTGGAGGTATTGACTCTGGACGCTTCTTGAGAAACGTAAGCGACAATGTAGACTGGTTTTCCACGGCGCGATTAAATGGACTCGCGCCACGCGCCGATCGCAGATCACTTACGGCCGTGATACTGGAAATGATTGGCATTCCGGGTACAACATCATCAAAAAATGTCGTCGCGCGCAAGCTGGCCAATCCCGGAATATCAGCTGGAATTTTCGTTAACCTGATTTCTGTCTGGCGCAACCGGTACGTGGACGTGTCGAGAAATACCGTCCCTTCCACATCTGGTTGCTTGATCTTTTCCGACGCTTTGAAGTCAACACGAATCATGTGGCGTCCTTTCGTGGTATCAATGCCGCGCAACAAAAAACAGTGGTTCTTTTGAAATTCCTCCTGGGCGAAATCAAGCAGTGTGGGTACTTGCAAGAAATATTGTTCGGTACGATTTGGCATCCGTTCCTTGTTCACCACTTTGCCCACGACATAGCGCGACTTGTCCGAACTGAGCGTGTGCGCTGTGTCAACGCCGTCAAGAACTTCGCGCCCCTGATCATTTTCCAACACTCGTCGGCGTTCCATGCGCAGATCAAAAGGATACTCATTCATGAGCAACCGGAGACGCACGGCGTTTTGTTCGAGTTGCTCAAACACTTCGAGCAGCTCCAAGTCACCGCCCTTCTTTCCTGGCGAGCCCGGTTTCGTACAGCGCCATTCCTCCAGAACCCGCATCGTAGCAAGCCGCGTGGCGATGCGGTCCATCTTCACGTCGATGTCGGCGCTTCCGTTCGCACCAAGCGTGACGTCGGTGGCAACTGCCTGATAACCCAGCTGCCGAATTGTCAGATGGTATTTGCCCGCAGGAATTTTCGTAAAATAGAATTTGCCTTGTGTACTTGAGAATTGCTGCAGGCCAAGTGACGCAATGGTGACAACGGCATACGCCAACGGGCCGCCCCCCGTACTGCTGACCGTCCCCCGAAGCACCCCCGTTGCTGACTGTGTGGCGGACGTCGCGTTTTGCGCGCTCAGCCCCGGCACGGCCACACAAAGCGCCGCTCCAATTAACAATGCGCGCAGCGAATGGAACATCAGCGCGAGCTAGTCAGTCGATCGTTCCTTGTGTCAATCGAATCGCCCGGCGCCGACTTCAAAAACACCAACCGCAGCGTGCGAATGCGTTCCACGGCACGTGCCGGCGCGAGCGGGCTGGACACCTTCAAATCGCTGGTCGCGACCACTTCACCAATGATTGGCAAGCCCGGAAACACCTCATCAAAATAGGTGGTCGCACGCACGCGCATGAGGCCGGGAAGATTGCTGGGGATCTTCGTCAGATCAATTTCAGAGCGCGTCAGTTTGAACGTTTCGGCCTGCAGGAAAACGCTGCCGCCAACGTCGGGTGTTTTCAACTTGTCGGCCGGTTTGAACTCGACACGAATTTCCTTCACTCCATCATTTTCTTCAACACCCGCCAGCACGAAACAGTGGTTGCTCTGAAATTGCGGGTCGGCAAAGTCCAGCAGCGTGGGTATCTGCAGCAGCTTTTCACGCGTCTTGGTAACGCCTTCCGGATCGTGAACAACTTTGCCTGGCTCATACCGCGCTTTTGTACTACTGCTCGTCCGCACGGAATCGAGGTTGTCCAACGTTTCCAGGCCGTCTGCATGTTGCATCATGCGACGTCGTTCTGTGATCATGTCAAACGGATACTGCGTAGAGAGCAACCGTAACCGAACGGCGTTTTGTTCGAGCTGCTCAAATACTTCGACCAGGGGATCGGGACCGGTGCGCAGCGGACGTCCTGGGTTGGCACAGGCCCACTGCCCTTTCACTTTCATTGCGGTCAACGTGTTGACGATGTGGTCCATTTTGACCGCGACATCCTGAATCTGTCCGGCAACCACATGCACTTCGACATTTGCGGCCGTGTAGCCAAGTTGTCGCACGGTCAGCCGATAGGTGCCCGGACGAACATTGGCAAAAAAGAACTTTCCCTGCTCGTTGGCAAACTGTTGTGTTTCCAGCGCGGTTAATGAAACAACGGCATACCCGAGTACCTGACCGGTCGCGGAGGTGACACTCCCGCGCAGAGCGCCGCTTTGCGGGGATGAGGTTGCGCTCTGAGCTCCGAGGCCGGTGGACAGAAGGAACGTCATCAGGAACGCGTTACGACCAATCATGAGCGCCTGCGGACGTCGCCTTTCGGGTGGACCCGCGCGCCGTTGCACGGGTCAATACTGGATTGTCCGTACTATACTGCTTTTCCGCGGCGACGCCAATTGGGACGTTATATCGCGGCAGGCACCTGAACAATCTTTCCCATGAACAACACGGTGCCCGAGAGGCGTTCACGAATGACGAAGATGTAGGGTCGGTCGACCCGCATGGTTACGGACAGCGGCGCGGAGGT
>JBDUBA010000194.1:0-8071 GCA_040004335.1 Gemmatimonas sp. | reverse complement strand
GTCATGTCCATAAGCGGCGCGAGGAGCCGGCGAAGCTTCGCGCGTGCCTTGAAGAGTTGCGATTTGGATCCGCCCGGCGTGATGCCAAGCTCCGTAGCAATTTCTTCGTGGGTGTAGCCCTCAACATCGTGCAGCAAAAACACTGTGCGTGCGCCGGGAGACAATTGGCGCGCCGCGTCGTCGATTGTTGCAGCAAGCATGGTGCGCTCGCCGTCCTGTTCTACGAACGCCGAATCTTCTTCGATGGCCGTTTCGACGGTCGATTGGCGCCGAGTACTGCGCAGCGCGTTCAGTGTGCGATTGACCGCGACGCGATGCACCCAGGTGCTGAACTTTGCGTCGCCGCGCCACGAGGGGAGCGCACGAAAAATCTGGATCCAGACTTCTTGCGCGATATCCTCGGCAAGGTCTGGATCTCCGGCGAGTCGGCGGACGACGGCGTCCACGTGGGCGGAGTGCTGGTTCCATAGCATCCGCATGGCTCGCTCATCGCCTTCGATCGCCCGGCGTACTATTGCGGCGTCGGTCTCCATGGCTTGTTGAATTTGTCACGTCGGTGACCCTTTTGGTTGCTCAATTGTCAGTTTTCAACGCCCAGCTGACGCTGAATTGGCAGCCCCACTTTGGACGTTGTCCCCCCGGGTCGGAATATCTGTCAGCTTTTCCACCACATCTTTATGTGGAAAACCTTGACTCACGGGACAATCTGGGGTAATCACCACATAGCGCCGATACTCTGTACTGATTCTCACAGAAATCAGCACTGCGCTCCCTCACACCAGCCCGTTCGCCACTGTGCTGCTCATCGCCGCGCTGGCCACATTAACGTTTGCTGCCGACGCCACGGCCACGCGGACTCCCTCCTCGGGATTACCGTTCAGGGAGCCGGCTGCGGTTGGCATGTCTTCGGCACGACTCGCGACCATCGACCGAGTCGTCCAGCACGGGATTGACGCCGGCGGTTATCCAGGCGCGTCCGTTGTGGTTGGGCGCAAGGGGTACTCCGTCTGGTCCAAAGGGTTCGGTGCGCTCGACTGGACGGCCAAGGGCCTTCCCGTCACTGCCGACGAAAGTATCTACGATCTGGCGTCGCTGACTAAAGTTATCGCGACCACTACCGCGATCATGGTGCTGTACGACGAGGGGAAAGTGGCGCTCGACGCCCCCGTGTCGCGCTACATCCCGTCGTTTACCGGTGGTCTCAAAGATCAGGTCACCATCAAACACTTGCTCACACACCGCGCTGGACTGCCGGCCGGCAAAGAGCTGTGGCGTATTCCGGGTGGACCCGCGGCGGCACGTGCGGCGGTGCTCAACTCGCCCATTCAGTGCATCCCCGGCAACTGCTACGAATACTCCGACCTTGGCGCCGACATCCTCGGCTTCGTTGCCGAGGCCGCAAGTGGCGAGCCGCTCGACCAGTTCCTCGAGGAGAAGGTGTACGGCCCACTTGGCATGAACGACACGCACTTCAAACCGAGTGCGGAGGACGCGGTGCGAACTGCGCCAACCGAAATTGCTCCGCCACGTGGGTATCCGCTGCGCGGCGAAGTGCACGATGAAAACGCGTACGCACTGGGCGGCGTGGCCGGACACGCAGGATTGTTCAGCACCGCCAGTGATTTGTCAGTATTTGCGCAGATGTTACTGGAAGGTGGCCAGTTCAATGGCCAGCGCATCGTTGCCGATTCCACGGTCGCCCTGTTTACGCATCGCGCCGAAAAAGGCACGCGCGCGTTAGGCTGGGATAGCTGCGACGGAGACGGCGGCTGTGGTCATTACCTCTCTCCGCGCGCGTTTGGCCATACCGGATTTACCGGCACCAGTATCTGGATCGATCCCGATCACCAGATGTTCGTCATTCTCCTCACCAATCGCGTTCACGCGGCCAAGGCGAAGCGTCCAAGCAAAGTGATCGCGGATGTGCGCAACGACCTGTCCGACGCGGCTGCGCTTGCGGTGATGGACGATCCGGGTGGTGTGCTGGCCATGCCGGTCAGCTTCCGCGCTGACGTGGCCGAAGATTGGAATCGTCCATTACGCGGTCGCCGCACCACGAGCACGACGGCGCGTGCACGGAAAGCTGCGGCTGCGAAACTGGCTGCGGCCAAGAAGAAAGGAACGACGCCCACTTCGTCGTCCAAATCGACCAGCAGCGCATCCAAGTCGACTACAACAGCAAAACCGGCATCGTCAAAATCAACGTTATCGAAAGCGGCGATTGCGAAACCGTCCGCAACAAAAGCTGCACCATCCAAATCAAGCAGTGTTAAATCGAGCGCGTCAAAATCAACGGCCGCCAAACCTCCCGTAAAGAAAACGAGCTCGTCGAAATCGACGAGCTCCAATACAGCGTCGGTCAAGAAGACCTGAGCATTCGGGACGCCAGATTACCTTGGCGCCCGGTCGCCGAAACGCTGCCTCAGTTGAAGTGCAGCGCGTTCGTAAAATCTCCCATCGCGCGGCCACCGTTTTTCACCAGGGCCGAATCGCGTTTTGCGATCCCACGCAATGTGCCGAGGTCGAAGGTGTGTGCGAGGAAGCGTAGAATGGAACCCGTGTCGTATTGCGTGTGATCAACTGTCCCAAGTCTCGCGAACGGCGAAATAACGATGGCGGGAATGCGAGTGCCGGGTCCGAGCCGATCACCCTTGGGTGGGGCGACGTGATCCCACGAACCGCCAAATTCATCGTACGTGACAACGATAACCATGTTTTTCCATTGAGAACTCGCGCGCAGTTTTGAAATCACATCCGCGATGCGCGCGTCCCCGTTGTCGAGATTCGCGTTGCCTTCGTGCTGATTGTACATGCCTTCGGGTTTGTAAAAAGAAACCGCCGGTAACGTGCCATTGGCCGCGTCGCGCACGAGATCATCGTAGTCTTTGAGGTGCGCGTCGCGATCGGCCGCGTGTGTGGCGGGGTCGAACGCGGCGTAGTAATTGAACGGTTGGTGATGCGCCTGAAAATCCGCTTCGGTTTCGGTCGAAACTCCAAACTTGTTTGATTTGTAGATGACGCGACGCGCACTGTCATCCAATGCGCCGTCCTTTGTGGCAGCGGCCCAGGACCCGCTATACCACTTCCACGTTACCTGTTTGGCCGTGAGCAAGTCGCCAATCGTTTGTTCAGATTGCGGCGGCAGTGTTGTTGATGCATTGAGATTTGCGTAGAGCGCGTTCCCGCCTTTTGCTGGAACATTTCCGCTTGGTTGATACGCGGGTTGCATCGTGTTCACGGCGTAAAATTTTCCGTCGCCGAAATAGTTGGCCGGTGTGACGTTGCCGTCGTTCACGAACACGGGCGGACCATCAAGTGCTGATGGCTTGCTCCTTGGTGACACGACCAGGGCTGGGAGAAAATTTCCGTTCGCCTCGGTTTCGACGGCCGCAATGCTTGGTTTGCCTGTCGCAGTCGCAGCGTTCGGGTACTCGGGTGCGCACGCGCAGATGAGGTACTGGTGATTCAAGAACGATCCGCCAAATGCGCCCTGAAAAAAATTGTCAGCCAGGACAAACTCATGGGCGATTTTGAACATCGCCGAATTGGAATAGTCGAAGTTGGTCATCGTGAGACCACCCGCGTTGCCCCACGCGACAAACAGATCATTCTTGCCATCGTGAATTTGCATTTGATTTTGATAGAATCGATGCACGAGGTCACGCGTAACAGTTGCCGTGGACAGCGTTACGTTCGCATTCGCCTGAAACGCAGTTTCGATTGCGAACGGGCCGTTGGGTAATCCAGCGCTTTGCGCTTCGGTCACGACTGGCGTCATGCCGCGGAGCGTCACGCCGGTCCATGTCTTGGGTAACGTTGGCAGGATCGTGGTACCATCGCGGTCCTTCTGGGGGAGATAGGCAGATGTCGGTTTGCCCAGCGCGTCCACAACCGTTCGCAACCCATTGGCGCCGGGGAACCGGCCGTACAGGTTGTCGAAGGAGCGATTCTCCGCGTAAATGACGACCACGTTTTTCACGTTTGCCCGCAACGCACTCACCGACGCGGCCGACGCAGGGCGTGGCGCTTGTGTATTCTGTTGACAGGACCCGATCAGAAGCGCACACGCTCCAGCCGCTAACGCTCGCAATCCGACGTTCACTGGTTTCATCACGCAGGCATCCTCGGCAACCGTTTGATGGTAGTTCGCGCCCTCCCCATTCGTCACAATATACGAGCAAAGACAAGCGCGAACGCGAGCGTGATCACGTCGCGGTTGTTGATTGGATTTGCACTGGCGACCGCGACCGCGTGTGCCCGCGCACCCGAAGTGACGGTGCCGGCCCAAACGCCTTCCGCTGCAACGCTCACTGAGTTGGGTCGCGCCGTCTTTTTCGATTCCACTCTTTCGGCATCCGGGCACATGTCCTGCGCGACCTGCCATGATCCCGCCCACGGCTGGAGCGCGCCCAACGCCAGATCGGTGCAGCTCGGTGGGCTTGATGGGGGGAGGCCGGGAATGCGGGCGGTTCCAACTCTCGGTTATGCGCAGGACACGCCCCCATTCACCGAGCACTTCCGGGAAGACGAGGGGAACGACAGCGAAGATCAGGGGCCGGCCGGCGGACGCATGTGGGATGGACGTGCGCAATCGGCGCAGGACCAGGCAGCGTTGCCACTGCTGTCCACCTTCGAAATGGCGAATGTCAATCGCGCGTCGGCGTTGGCGCGCCTGAGGGCGTCGCCATCAGCGAAACAGTTTCGGGCGGCCTTTGGTGATCGCGTGTTTGACGATTCAACGGCGGCGTGGAACGGATTGCTATCGGCGCTGGACGTGTTTCAACAACGCCCGGAAGATTTCTATCCGTACTCCAGCAAATACGACGCGTTTTTGCGCGGGACGACAACGCTTACTTCGCAGGAGCAGCGCGGACTTGCACTCTTCAACAGCTCAACAAAAGGCAATTGTGCCTCGTGTCATCCAAGTGGCGTGGTGCGCGGTGCGTTTCCGCAATTTACCGATCGCGGATTTATTGCTTTGGGTGTGCCCCGCAACAATCGCATTCCCGCCAATGCCGACACGGCGTATTTCGATCTCGGTTTATGCGGCCCGGCGCGGACTGATCTGGCCGGACATGAGAATTACTGCGGTCTGTTCAAGACACCAACACTAAGAAACGTCGCTCGGCGCGGTGCATTCTTTCACAACGGCGCGTTTACGTCGCTCGAGGAAGTGTTACGATTTTATGCGGAGCGTGACGTGCACCCAGAAAAGTTCTACCGCACCGATCAACTCGGAGTTGTGCGAAGTTATGACGATCTTCCGACAAAATATGTTGGCCATGTGAACGTTGACGCTCCGTTTGACAGAAAACCGGGTCAGCGTGCGGCGTTTTCAGATGCAGAAGCGGCGGACATTATTGCGTTTCTGCGCACGTTGAATGATGGATTTGTCGCACGACCGTAACTCTAATAAGTGTGCACCGTAACAGTTCACGTCGCCCTCGAATTAGTGAGCCTCAACCGCCGCAGCTGGCGTGCCAGGCTTTGCTCGGCGCAACAAAAGAATGGCCGGCGACACCAGCGCGAACACCGTGAGCACCAATATCCACGAGTCGTTGAAGCCAAGCATGGCGGCCTGACGCTGGATCTGTCCGTTGAGCACTTGCAACGCAGCGTCATGCGCGTGTAACGCGTCCATGCCGCGTGACACAAAACCTTGCGTCATCATGCCCAGGCGCTGTTCCGTCATTAGCGAGCCTTGTACGACCGAAGACACCAGATCGACGCGATGCATCTCAGTGTGATGGCCGAGATAATTCGCGAGCACTGCAATGCCAAATGCGCCTCCCAGTTGGCGCGACAAGTTGATCAATCCGGAGGCCTGTTGCGCTTCCTGTGGCTTGATACTCGCATACGCCACGCTGTTGATGGGCACGAACAACATTCCGAGTCCGAATCCGCGAACGAGGAGGGCGAATCGCACGTCATCAACCCCGGCGGCCGTGGACAGGTGGCCCATAAGCCACATGCTGATCGCGAACAGAAGGACGCCACAAGCAATCAGCACGCGCGGGTCGGCTCTTGGTTTCGCTCCGTTCAGAAGTGCGCCGCACACCAGTGCGCTGCAGCCGGTTGCAATACCGCCCGGCATCATGACCAGACCTGTTTCCGTGGGCGTGAAATTCAGAATCCCCTGCGCGAACAGCGGAAAGAGGAAAACGCCGCCGTACAAGCCAAAGCCGAGCGCAATGAACAAAAACAACGACGACGCCAACGTGCGATTCTTGAGCACGTGAAAGTCGACAACAGGACTTTTGTTGCGGGGATTGAGTTCCCACCAGATCATCACGGAGAGCGCTGTGATTGAAATGATCGCGAGCCGAGTGATCATCGGATCGTCGAACCAATCGTGTTTGTTTCCCTCTTCGAGTACGTACTGCAAACCTCCAACACCGATGGTCAGTAGCCCAATACCCCACCAGTCAACCGCACCCTTGCTCGCCTGCTGATCGGGCGGATCGAGCAGAAAGGTGGTGACGAGAAACATCGACACGAGGCCAATAGGCACGTTGATGAAGAAACACCAGTTCCACGTGTAGTTGTCCGTAATCCATCCGCCCAGTGTTGGCCCGAGTGTTGGCGCCACAATGATACCGAGCAGAAACACTGCCTGCACCAATCCCTGTTCTTCCTTCGGAAAGATTTGCCGAAGTGTTGCTTGCGCAGTTGACAGCAGTGCGGCACCACCTGCGCCTTGCAGAATGCGCCACATCACGAGTTCCACCAGCGAGCTCGACGTGCCGCAGAAGAACGACGAGATGATGAAGACAGCAATGCTCGCGGACAAATAGCGCCGACGGCCAAAGCGCGCCGTCATGAACGCCGTCATCGGCAGAAAGATGACGTTGGCGAGAATGTATCCCGTTGCGACCCATCCAATTTCTTCTTGCGTGGCGCCCAGGTTGCCGGCCATTTGCGGAAGCGCCACGTTCACGATGGTGGTGTCGAGCACTTCCATCACGGCTGCGGTAATCAATCCCGCCAGAATGAGCCAACGGTATCGTCTGATAAATTCGGCCGCTGAAGCCGAACGCTCTTCGGGCGTGTCGCCGCCGGGGCGCTGCACACGTGCGCGGGTTTCGGTATTGCCGGGTGCAGTCATGCGGAGATGATGAACTGAAATCGGGGGCGGGTTGCCGAGATGGAATATCAACTCGTTGACGCGCGGAACAAACCGGAGTGAAAGCGGAGGAGGGCGTCAGCGTCCGCCTTCGCCCGACGCACCGGACACGTATTGGATCATCTGTCTGCGGAAGAACGCTCCCATACGTTTCAGCTGATCGGTTGTGAGCAGCGCTTGCGCCGCAAGGATGACTCGCTGCTGCGACAATCGCGAAGCCTTCTGAGCCTCGTCAAGGCGCTTCCCCATCTCGCTGGTGTTCGTCGTGGCCGCGGCCATCGCGGTCGCCATCGGTCGCAAGTGTGTTTCGAGCGCGGCGTTGAGTTCTTTTGCGAGTGTGTCGAGTTGCGCGTGCTGCGTAACGGAAATTCCTACCGAATCGGGCGCACGCAGGAGTTGCAACATGATGTTTGGTGCGCCGCCTCGCAGGCTCGCGAAAATGTCATCAGCCGACGCGCGATTCCAGATTGGGAGTGAGAAATTGCCGCGACGATAATTCGCGACGCGTTGCTTGAGTGGGTCGGGCGACAGATTGATCGATCCTTCAATCGTGATGCGTGCGCCTTGACCGTACCACGAACTCTGTTGGGATGTTTTGCCGAAACGAGGGTTGACGGCGTACTGGAATTGTTTGTTCACGGGATCGTATGCGCGCACGGTGAGCAGCGTTGGATCGGCGTAGGCCGGCGCGCCCCATCCTTTTGCGTTCGCACCGTGCAGTAACAAATCGGCCGCGGCCGGAAGGTTGTTGATGTAAATCCTGGCGCCCACGCGTTTGGGCAACATCAATTTTCCGTCGGAGATATTGATAAGTGCGTGCAGAGAGTAGTTGATCGGTGCGGCACACGAGTTGATTGCCGCAATTTTCCCTTCCTGCCGTAGCAGGCATTCACGCGCCGCTTTTGACGTTGACGGCACTGCGGTTCGAGCGAGGTCCGTCGTGATGAA
>JBDUBA010000063.1:0-2422 GCA_040004335.1 Gemmatimonas sp. | reverse complement strand
CTTGGCATCGAAGTTCCCGGCCAACACTAGCGCTCGCGTTGTGGCGTTGCATTCAGGCTTGCACTGATTCCAACGCGCGCTGGTCTACCGGGGGCGCATCCCTCGCCAACTGAGAAATAGTCCCCGTGCCCGTCTTCGAAGCAATCAGGCTCGCGCTGCAAACGCTCCGCACGCAGAAGTTGAAGAGTGCGTTCACACTGCTGGGCGTTTGTATTGGCGTAATGTTTCTAATCACCGTAGTGTCCATTGTTGAAGGCATGGGACGCTACATGAAAGACGATCTGGTGGGGAAACTCATTCCGCTCAACAGTTTCGAATTGCGCAGTCGCCCCAACATCAACATTGGTGAAGTGGACCGGTCGGTGTGGGAGGAGTACCGCAAGCGCCCGGCTCTTGAAATCGGCGACATTGAACCGGTGCGCGTCGCGTTGCCATCGGGTACCAGGACCGCGCTGTACAGTAATGGCCAGGTCGATGTGTCGTCGACAGAAAGTGGGAAACCGCGTCGGTTGCAGGTTAACGCGGTTGACGGTGACTACTTCGACATCAAGAGTCTGGCGATGAAAGAAGGCCGTCCGCTGTCGCCGCAGGAAATGACGCGCGGCGAAAAAGTTGTCGTCATTGGAGTTGATGCGGCGGACCGACTGTTTCCAAGCCTCAACGCAATTGGGCGTGAAGTAAAGCTTGGAGGCATTCCCTATCAGGTGGTTGGCGTCGCTGAGCCGCAGGGTTCGGTGCTTGGCATGTCGTTTGACAACTTCATTGTTGCCCCGTGGCATTCGCAGGCTCGACGTTTACTCAGCTCGCGGCCAAACATTGTTGACGGGTTGATGATTCAGTCGCAAAACGAAGCCGGCATTCCCGAAGCGATGGAAAGTGCCCGCGCCGTTATGCGGGCACGCCGTCACCTGCGTCCGGCGCAGAAGGATAACTTTGCGCTCGAGTCATCAGAGTCGGCGCTCGCGTTCTGGAACAAGATTCAGGGATACCTGGTGATGGCGGGCATCGCACTGCCAGCAATCGGACTGGTTGTAGGAGCTATCGTCATCATGAACATCATGTTGGTGGCCGTTTCGCAGCGCACGAGCGAAATCGGTGTGCGTAAAGCCTTGGGCGCGAAACGCAGCGACATCCTCACGCAGTTTCTTGTGGAATCGTCCGTGCTCGGCATTCTTGGTTCTGCGATTGGCGTTGCGCTTGGCATTGGCCTCGCACAGCTCATTGCTTTGACTACACCGTTGCCGGCCGCGGTTGCTCCCTGGTCCATTTTTCTGGGTATCGCCATTGGCGCCGGTGTCGGCATTATCTCTGGCGTGTATCCGGCGAGCCGAGCGTCGTTGCTGGATCCCATTGCAGCGCTGCGTCAGGAATAGATCATGGCTCTGACTACGAAAATTTTTGCGGTTGGCGAGGGCATCCGCCTCGCCATCGACTCCGTGCGCGCGAACAAGGTGCGTGCCGGTTTGACGATTCTGGGCATCGCTGTTGGTGTATTCGTGGTAGTCGCGATTTCGGCGGCCGTACATGGCATTAACAATTCGGTTGCGTCCGATCTTGCTGCCGCAGGACCGAATACATTTTTTGTGCAGCGGTATCCGATCGTATTTGAAAATTGCGATGGAAGTGAAAACGCATGCGCCTGGTTGCGGAATCCTTCCATCAGCGTGCGCGAGGCGCAGGCACTCGGCCAATTGTCGACCATTGATCAAGTCGGCATGCAGCTCAACTGGTCGGCCGCCGTGAAATTCCGCAATACGCAGCTGCCCTCGGCCTCTATCGAGGCGTACTCGGGAAATTGGGCGCAACTTTCTGGTCCCGACATCTACCTGGGACGCGCGTTCACTGAATCGGAAGCGCAAACGGGGCAGCGCGTTGTTGTGATCAACAAAATCATGGCGGAGCGTTTGCTGGGTGACCTCGACCCTCTCGGCAAAACCGTGATGTTCAATGGTTCTCCGTTTGAGGTGATCGGTGTGTATGAGGACAAGGCCGGTTTTCTCAGTGGAGATCGCCCGAAGGCAGTAATGTCGGTCTTTGCACTCGTGCGTCATCTTGGTGGTCGCATTAATGACCTGAACCTTGCCGTCAAACCGCGTGGTGATGCACCCAACGCGCGCGAGCTGGCCATCGACGATGTGACCGCAACCTTGCGAGGTATTCGCGGACTCCGGCCCAAGGATCAGTCAAATTTTGCGATCCTCACGCAGGACAAACTTTTCGAGACGTACAACAAGATCTTCGGCGTGTTTTTCCTGGTCACGATTGCATTGTCGGCCGTTGGCTTGTTGGTGGGTGGCGTTGGTGTCGTGGCCATCATGATGATTTCTGTAACAGAGCGGACTCGGGAAATCGGAGTACGTAAGGCGCTGGGTGCGACGCGCGGAAACATCATGTGGCAGTTCCTCGTAGAGGCAGCCACGCT
>JBDUBA010000337.1:0-8109 GCA_040004335.1 Gemmatimonas sp. | reverse complement strand
TTTTCGAACTCCATCACGAGCTCCACGATGTCGAGCGAGTCGGCGCCGAGGTCTTCGATGAAGCTTGCTTCGGGTACGAGCTTCTCGCGCTCCACGCCCAGCTCTTTCTCAATGATGTCCTTGATCTTCGACTCGTGGTCCGCCATGTGAACGATTCCTTTCGATGGGAAAAAATGGGATGCAACCAAAGTTAGCAGTCAGGCGGCCTCCCGGGGAGAGCCTTTCTGACGGTGAACAGCTCCAAAAACTGGTCCTCCTACAACGTCCCTACATCACCAAACCGCCGTCGACCACGATGACCTGACCCGTGATGTACGCGGCCAAATCTGACGCCAATACGGTGACCATGCCCGCAATGTCCTGCGGGGTTCCGAGGCGCGCCAGCGGAATTCCTCCGCTGAGGGTAGCCTTGGCTTCGGGTGTCATCGCCGCGGTCATGTCGGTCTCGACAAAACCCGGAGCGATCACATTAGCCAGCACGTTCCGCGACGCCAACTCCTTCGCGATGGATTTCGTCAAGCCGATAAGTCCGGCTTTGCTGGCAGCGTAGTTGCTTTGCCCTTTATTGCCGGTGATTCCAACCACGCTGGCAATATTGATAATGCGACCCCAGCGTCGCTTCATCATACCGCGACTGGCCGCACGGCAGGTAATAAACGCGCCGCGCAGGTTCGCGTTGATGACGTCGTCCCAATCCTCATCCTTGAGCCGCATGATGAGATTGTCGCGCGTCAATCCGGCGTTGTTGACCAGAATGTCCAGCTTGCCCAACTCCGTTTCCACCCGGTCGACCACCGCCGCCGCCTGCGCCGGGTCGCTGATATCGACGCCCATTCCGTGCACCGCAGCCCCCGTCGCGGCCGCGATTTCCGCGGCCACTGCAATGGCACGCGTTTCATCGCGCCCGGTCACAACCACGGTCGCGCCCGATGCCGCTAATTGCTGTGCGATGGCGCGACCAATGCCTCGTGTTGAGCCGGTCACCAACGCCACGCGGCCTGAAAGAGAAATCTGCATATCAGGCCACCTGTTTCATGAGAGATTCAACTTCAGCGACGGTGCCGCACGACATCGTCTTGACGTTAGGCGCAATCCGTCGCGCGAGTCCAGTCAGCACACTACCAGTTCCCAATTCAACAAACAACGCATCGGGGAAAGCGATGCCAAGATTCTGCATCACGAGCGTCCACTGAACGGGTGACGTCAACTGCTTCACCAACAAGGTTGTCGCGGCCTTGGCTTCGCGCACTGCCGTCCCATCCACGTTGACGTACACGGGAATGGTCGCGTCGCGCATGGGAACACTGTTCAGTACCTTGGCAAGTCCGTCAGCGGCCGGCGCCATCAGCGGCGAATGAAAAGCACCGCTCACGGGCAATGGCAAACAACGTTTCGCGCCAGCTTCTTTTGCCAGCGTCATCGCGCGTTCAACGCCCGCCACTTCGCCGGAAATAACAGTCTGTTCGGGGCTGTTGTAGTTGGCCGGAACAACCAATCCCGATTGTGCCGATGCGGTTTTGCAAATGTCGTCGATGGAAACGGTGAGCGTGCCGAGAATGGCGGCCATTGCTCCTGGTCGCGCGACGCCCTGCTCGTACATCAACAGTCCGCGCTGGCGAACAACACGCGCGGCGTCGGGCGCCGTGAACACACCGGTCGTGTGATACGCCGAAAATTCGCCGAGCGAGTGTCCGGCCGCGGCGCGCAGATGTGGCGTGACGGCCGATTGCACTACCGACCAAACCGCCGCGCTGTGTGCGAGTAGTGCAGGCTGCGCATTGTGCGTCCGCGTGAGTTCATCGGCCGGGCCGTCGAACATCAACGCTGACAGCGACGCATCAATTGCGGCGTCAATTGACTGCAGCGTATCGCGCGCGGCCGGAAACGCTTCGGCGATGTCACGCGCCATGCCAGGCTTTTGTGAGCCCTGTCCGGGCAACAGCAAAACGATATCCATGCGGGAATTCGGAAATCGAATGTGAATGCTGCGGCTTAGAAACGCACGAGCAGCGAACCCCACGTGAAGCCGGCGCCAAACGCGACGAACATCACGGTGCTGCCTTCGGTAATGCGGCCCTGCGCCATCGCGTTATCGAGCGCAATTGGGATAGAGCCTGCCGACGTATTCGCGTACTTGGCGACGTTCAGAAACACTTTTTCCATGGGAATACCGGCGAGTTTCGCGGTTGCTTCGATGATGCGTACGTTGGCTTGATGCGGAATCAACAAATCGATGTCGTTGCCCGTCAACTTTGCGAGATCGAGGGCGCGATGGGACGCGTCGGCCATTGAACGAACGGCGTGTTTGAATACCTCACGGCCCTGCATCTGCACGAACTGCGAGCGCTCCTTCAACACCGCTTCGCTGAATGGTGCCGCGACGCCGCCTGACGGACGCCACAGCAGTTCACGCAGGGTGCCATCACTTCGTGAATACGACGACAGAATGCCACGTTCGCGTGGCGGCATCACTTTGGGCGCCGTGCGTACGTGACGCAGAATTGTGGCGCCCGCACCATCACCAAACAGCACACAGGTATTGCGGTCGGTCCAATCAACAATGCTGCTGAGAATTTCACCGCCGACAATCAGCACGGTCTCGGCCATGCCGGTGGCAATCAATCCTTCGGCCACCTGCATGCCGTACAGCCAGCCGCTGCAAGCAGCGCTCACGTCAAACGCCATTGCGCGCGCGGCACCCAGCTCCGCCTGCACTTCGACGGCCGTTGCCGGAAGCAGGTGATCGGGAGTTGCGGTGCCAACAATTACGACATCAATGTCGCCCGGCTGAATGTTCGCGCGCTGCATCGCGATTTTCGCGGCTGCGACTGAGAGCACGGTGAGCGTTTCGCTTGAATCGGCGATATAGCGCTGCCGGATTCCGGTGCGATCGAAAATCCACGCATCATCGGTATCCAGTCCCTGCGCCTGCAAATCGAGATTCGATACCGCACGCTTTGGTACAGCGTGACCGGTTCCTGCGATATAGGCGAATGGTCGTTTCATGCTGCGTCAGGGATGTAGGCGGTAAGCCGTGTCATGCGGCGTTTCCGTTAGCGGCCGCCAGCCGGCGTCCCATTTCTTCGTTCATGCCCGACTCGCAGGCCATGAAAGCCATGCGAATTGCGTTTTTGAGCGCGCGTGGTGAACTGGATCCATGCGAGATAATACTCACGCCGCGGACGCCGAGTAGTGGGGCGCCTCCGTATTCGTCCACATCGAGCTGTTTCAGTCCCTTCGTGACTTCAACCGTGTCGAGCCCAACGCTGCGGGCCACCACACCAATGAGAAACGGCGCGACGCTTTCGTAGAACTTGAGCAGCACGTTTCCAACAAATCCGTCGCAGACAACCACGTCGAGCGAGCTGCCGTCGCACGCACCGTTCGGAATGTCGCGGCCTTCAACGTTGCCGATGAAGTTGAGATCGGCTTTACGTAGCAGTTGATGTGCTTCTTTCACGGCCGAATTGCCCTTCTCTGCTTCTTCACCAATCGACAACAAACCAATGCCGGGTGACGTGCGGCCCAGGAGATGTCGCGCGTAGACATCGCCAATGCGCGCGAACTGTACAAGTTCTTCGGCAGAACAGTCGACGTTCGCTCCGGCATCGAGAATGAGCACGGGTTGCTGTGCGGTTGGCACCATGGCGCCGATGGCCGGGCGTGTGAGTCCGGCGTGCAGCTTGAACAACACCGTTGACGCGGCCATTTGTGCGCCGGTGTTGCCGGCGGAGACAAATCCCTGGGCATGTCCTTCGAGAACGCGCCTGAGGCCAACGACCATGGAGCTCTGTTGTTTGCCACGCAACGCGACCGTTGGTTTGTCGGTCATTTCGATGACGTCAGGTGCGTCAACGATGCTGAGGCGCGCGCGATATTGGGCCAAGTTGGCGTGACCGCCAGCCAATTGTGCGTCCAGTTCCGCCTGCACTACCGCGGAGCGGCCGATCAACTCGATTTCGTGCTGCGGGGGTAGCTCCGCGAGGGCGCGGAGTGCGCCCGCAATGGGCGCCTGGGGAGCGTAGTCGCCCCCCATGGCATCCACAGCGATGCGCGCCAAGCTTACGCTTCCTGGACGGCTACTCGCTGCTTCCCGTCATAATATCCGCACTCGGCGCACACATGATGCGGACGCTTCATGGCGCTGCACTGCGGACACGTTTGAATGACAATGGCGGGTGCAGTTTTGTGAGTGTTGCGAGCGCGTTTTTTGCGCTTGGAGGTACGTCGCTTTGGTACAGCCATAATGCCCGGAACCTGATGAGAGACGAAAATCTAAAGAACAAGAACACCGCTAGGAGATGGCGTCACCTTGTGAGCGAAGCCCTTCCCAACGGGGATCGACGGACGGTGCACAGGAACATGCGCCGGTGTTCAGATCGGCCCCGCAGTTGACGCAGAGCCCGAGACAATCTTCACGACACAGAGCGAATCCTGGAATCGCGAGTAACCACTCTTCACGAATTGCCGGGCGCAGGTCGACCACACGAGCGCCAGCTGGCAACGGGACCACGTCGTCTTCCTCGGCCTCATCCATGCCGGCCTCGGCGAACAACAGTGCTACGTCTTGATGCACGGGTACGGAGACATCGATAAGGCACCGACGGCACTCGCCCGAAGCCACACCGTCGAGATGTCCGCTGAAATAGAAGCGTCCGTGTCCGGCCGCAGAGAGCCGGCCTGATACGAACACGCCTTTGCCTTCGGGCCGGGCATCACCCGATTCCCATACGGAATCGGCGGCGCCGAGCACCCCGTCTACGCTCTCAGCCCGAGCTTCCAGGCCTCGGATGTCAAAATACAACATAGCCACGAAAAGTAGAGCCGCCGGCCCTCAGACACAAGGGTGCGCGAGGTGAAATTGACCAGCCAAGTATCGACAATGACTGGACTTACGATCCTACGAGACTCAAGCCGTCAAAGAAGAACCCGGCCTCGAGCGCCGCGTTCTCGTCCGAGTCGGACGCGTGGATCGCGTTCCGGCCTTTTGACTCGGCATACAGCTTCCGGACGGTGCCATCGGCCGCTTCGGCCGGGTCGGTTGCGCCAATCACGCGGCGAAGCGTGGCAACGGCGTCGGCGCGCTCAAGGACCACCGGCATGCAGAAGCCACTCGCCATGAATTCCACCAGCTCGCCGTAGAAGGGGCGACCTTTGTGCACGGCGTAGAACTCGCCGGCTTGGGCGGTGCTCATGTGCAGCACGCGGGCCGCCTTGACCTTGAATCCTTCTTTCTCGAGCAGCGCGAGAATCAGTCCGGCTTTACCAGCGCCGAAGGCATCCGGTTTGACGATCGTAAGCGTGCGATTTCCAGCCATGTTCGGGGTCCTTTCCAGGTTCAATCAAGGCGTAGGATGGCCGGATGTCAGCCTCCGTGCAGCCGGAGATTTGGGTGTGAAAACGGCGAGTTGCCGATAGCGCGCGGAAGATAATGACTTAGCCGGCGTCGGAGCAGTTCGTGGTTGTGGGAAGTAGCTCCGATTCAAATGGATCGGCTTGGGTCAAGCTCTATTGATTCAAATCGCCAGTCAAGTGATCGTTCTATTGGTAACACGTTCGCCGAGCGGCTCGATGCTGTGTCCGCAGTGAATATCTGAACTTCTGACCCTGTTGAAAATGTTCAGCCCGTTTTCAAAGGCATGATGGATGAGGATACGGAATTCAACCACTTGAGTGCTGCGCACAAACGAGTCGTGATCGCAAGCAGATTCTGCTGCACCATTTTGATATTTGGTGCAACGCTAAACCACTGTCGCACCTACGAAATCCTGAAAACATTGTGATGCAATTTGTAATGGAGAATTCAGGTACCAATCAACTTCCGCACAATATCCCCGCGCGTAAGAAAACCAACCAACTGGCCGTGTTTCACGACGGGAACGCGATCGACGTCTTTATTGAGCATGAGCGCCGCGACTTCGGCGAGCGGTTGTTCGGGCGCAACGCAGAGGACCTGACGGGTCATGACGTCGCGCACTGTGCGTCGGGAAGCCGCGGGTGGTGGTGACGGCGAGTCGCCGCCGGAGCGCGGCAGATAATGAGTCAATAGGTGCCGCAGGAGTTCCCGTTCGCTCAACATACCGACCACACGATTGGCGTCGTCGACCACGGGAAGGCCGCCAACACCGGCGCGCACCATGTCGAGCACCGCAGCACGCACGGGCGTGTCGGGACTGATGGTACGTGGGTTGTTCGACATCAAGTCGCGCACGGTGAGCTCGGAACGAATGGCCCACTGCGCGAGGGTGGACGCCGCCGCGAGCGCCTTCGGACTCTCGGCTGCGAGCAACATGTTCACCCGATCGGGACTCGCGAGGAAACGCGCGAGTGATCCAACCACCTGCAAATTGCGTGCGGCCGATTTTGGTGGAGCAATTACCAATGCTACGATGCGCGCGACCTGGAATTCGTCGCCGTCGCCCAAGTCGCGGCGAAGTGGCTTGGGCGAGATACCGATGGCGGCGATGAGGTTCGTGGTGGCGTCGGTGCGATAGTGGAATACAAAGGCGCGGTCGGCCAGGCCAACGACATCTTCTGGACGCGCTTCTTCGATCCGTTCGATGAGGCGTTCGTGGCTGGCAAGTATGCGCTGATCTTCGAGTGTCTGTGCGAGTGCCAGCGCGGCGTCAATGACGGTGTGCGCGTTGAGTGGAACGATGCAGCGATTTTCGGGGAAGAGTTCGGAAAGAAGCATGTGCGAAAGGTAGTGCGTCGGACAATTCGAGCTTGCCGGGACGCGCGATCGCGACAAATTGTACTTCTGACCAAAACGCGAGACCGAACGTTGAGAGTCCTGGATTCAACGAACGTCAGCGGAAAAATTTACGATTCTAAAGCGTCTCCAATCGCACTCAGGTACGACTGGCCGATTGCGAATTCCTGCTTTGGCACCCTTCGGAGACAGCAATGCTGGAAGCGAACCGACACAAACACACGAAGCTCGAGGCCGAGTTGTACGCTGCGTATGCCGAATATTTCGACGCCAGCCCGCTCTCCACTTCGGTGAAGCTTCAGGCCTTTGCGAAGTACGCGCGTCGCCAGGATCTTTCTCGCTTCCTGGCCAAAAACGAGTTGTTCAAGGCGCAGCTCGACGTTCCAGGTGTCATCGTGGAATGTGGTTGTCATTACGGCCAGGGCCTGCTCACGTTCAGTCAACTGTCGTCGATCTACGAGCCGTTCAACCACACGCGTCGTGTGATCGGCTTCGACACCTTTGCCGGCTTCCCGAGCGTCAGTCCCAAGGACCAGAACGTGGAGACGGCGTGGCAGGTCACCGACCTCAAGACCCACCAGAACATCGTGGACGAGTTGGGCAAGGCCATAGAGCTCCACGACATGAACCGACCTGTGGGGCACATTGCGAAGGCGACCTTGGTCGAGGGCGATGCGATCGAGACCATTCCGTCATTCGTGGCTGCGAATCCGCACATCGTGGTGTCGATGCTGTACCTCGACTTCGACATTTACGAGCCGACCAAGGTGGCCATCGAACAGCTCGTGCCCCGCATTCCGAAGGGAGGCATACTTGCGTTCGACGAGCTGAATGCGGGGAACTGCCCGGGCGAGACGCTGGCTTTGCTCGAGACACTGGGAATTTCGAACGTGGAACTCAGGAAGACGCCGTTCGATCCCTACATCACCTATGCGCGCATGGGGGCCTGAGTTGTTCCCAGCTTTTCTCCGCCAGTATCCGCCAATAGCCGCCTTTCTCCGTGTCCCCGCGGTGCGTCTCCGGCACTTCTTACCGATCCCGTCGGCAAACAACAAAGGCCCGCCGCCACAAACGTGACGACGGGCCCATGCCTAATTCTCGCGAAGAAAATACGACTACTTGAGCCGCTCCTGAATCAGTTTCACAAAGTCGACCGGACGCTGCGCGACACCCATACCGGCTTCCTTGAATGCGTCAATTTTTTCTGCCGCGGTTCCCGCAGATCCGGAGATAATTGCACCAGCATGACCCATGCGACGACCGGGCGGCGCGGTCTGTCCGGCAATGAAGCCAACAACCGGCTTGGTCATGTGATCACGCACGAACTTCGCGGCTTCCTGTTCGTCCGTTCCACCAATTTCGCCCATCATCGCCACGGCCTTCGTTTGCGGATCCTT
>JBDUBA010000204.1:0-8111 GCA_040004335.1 Gemmatimonas sp. | reverse complement strand
TGTCGGCGGTGCGTCCGTGGGTCATTGCATCATCATGACGCTGTTTTGCGAAACCATGGGCACGTGACTACTGGCAATGAAGGTTACCGTCGCACCCCTTCGCTGCGCAACGAAACATTGTCTCATGGGTGCTCGTCTTCGTGTCCCACGATGGCTCTTGAGTGGCAACCGCAAAAGGGCAGCACCCGCAAAAAAGTGTATCAACCGTGTTAGCACGCCAGCGTCGCTCCACGAACAGTTGGGTGGCGCGTCAAGAAAATACGAAAACGGTGTGACAGCAGAGCAGATGACGTGGTAATGCAGGTGTATGCCGGTCCGGCGGTCGCCGGTGACTACCCGCCGCCCGTCGCGTGGCTCACGCGTGATACCAACATGTGAGCTGTCGCACACTTCGCTGATTTTACGCTTCCGTATATGATCACTCAACACGCCATTCGTCGTTCCGTTCGCGATGCGCACATTGTCTCGGCCATGCTCGTGGCACTGTTGCTTCAGGCGTGCGGATCCGATCCTGATATGACCAGGCAAACTGGAGTGCCCGGGTTCACCATTGGCGTTGGCAGCAACGCGCTCTCGATGGGCAGCGGTGCAATCGCTGATAGCTGGTTGAAGATCACGCGTGTAAACGGTCTCACCAGCGCGATCACGTACACCGTCACAGGAGCGCCGACGGGACTTACCGCCACCGTCACGCCCACTGTCATCGCCGACAGTTTGACGTTGACCATCGCGACGGCCGCGACCCTCACCACCGGCAACTACCCACTCGTGCTGGTGGCCACGGCGCCCAGCACCAACGAGCAACGGGCGAACATCGTGGTCACGGTTACAGCACCCGCGAACACCAACATTCGCGCGTTCAAGACCGTAGTGACTGGCTTTTCCAGCAGCTGCGCGATCAGCAGGACAACTGGCGGCGCGTATTGCTGGGGACTTAACGACCGCGGCCAGTTGGGCAACGGCGTGACGTCGGACGTCAACACGTTTCCCATTGCCGTCGCCGGCAGTTTCACCTTCGAAGACATCAGCATTTCCGACATGGGTCATTTTGCGTGCGGAATTCGCTCAGGCGGCGCTGCGTATTGCTGGGGAAATAATGATGCGGGCCAACTGGGCGACGGCACCACGACAGCGCATTCTGTGCCAACGGCCGTTGCTGGTTCGCTGCGTTTTCTGGCCCTCACCGCGGGCACGGATCATGTGTGTGGCCTGACGTATCAGTCGTTCATCTATTGCTGGGGAAACAACGATGCGGGCGCACTGGGAGACGGTACGCAAGCGTCGCACAAAACGCCCGCACTCATTTCAAGCAATTTCACCTTCAAACGTGTATCGGCGAGCAACGAATACACGTGTGCCGTGACCACGACTGGCGCGGCATATTGTTGGGGACTGGGTAACGTTGGACAACTCGGCAACGGTACCATAACGAACAGCCTGACACCGGCCGCCGTGCTGGGTGGGCTTTCCTTCAACAGTATTGCCGCCGGCGCCGACGATGCGTGTGCGCTAACCGTTGCCAATGCTGCGTACTGTTGGGGACACAACACTTATGGCGAAGTAGGCGATGGCACAACCACGCTTCGTTCTGCTCCGGTAGCCGTGGCGGGCGCTCGCACCTACAGCAGCATCAGCGGGGGCTTCGAACACTTTTGCGCTGTCGCGGCGGATGCCAGTGCCATCGGATATTGCTGGGGATACAACGTTACATACGCCTTGGGAGACGGTTCCAATACGAACCGCTCCGTGCCAACGTCCATTTTTGAAGCACTCAGCGGACCGTTCAGGTTTCAATACGTAAGCATTGGCTATTCGCATGGTTGCGGCGTAACGTCTCCGACCGGTGGCAATACCAACGAGATCTATTGCTGGGGAGTCAACAATCGGGGTGAACGGGGCGACGGTACCGTTGCCACAGCGGCCGGACCGTTTGAAGTACAGTGGCCGCAGTGATATCCGCACACGGAGAGCGAGGTCGCGTGTTGCGTAGCATGAAACACGGCAGTGAAAATTGCTGATGCATGGGGAGGTGCGTGCAACGACACCGTTTCGCCTGGAATCAACCTCGCCGACGATTGGCCAGAAACAACAGGCCCGCCCCGAGCGCCAGCACGATTCCACCGTTAATGGCCCATTGCCGTTGTCCCGTCATGAAGCTGCCGGGCAGAATGTTGACACCCTGTAGAAACCAGGTCCCGCCAACCAACAGACACAACACACCGATGATGTTAAGGGCAATACGCATGGGGCACCGGAAAGTGAAAGCGTAAGCAACGCGGACCGCGTTCGTTCAGTACGTAAAGAGTGCGTCGTACTTACCCGTCGCAAGCACTTTGTTGAACGCCGTTGAAATGCGCTGCACCAGGTCGGTGCGTATTCCGCGCTGAAGGAACATCGCCGTCGACTGGGAAGATTCGTTCGCGAAGACAGTCACTTCGATATTTTCGATGTACCCACTGAAGTGGTCGCTTAACGTGTCATCAGGCACGCGCACGGCATGAAACTCCGAAGCCAGAAACTCGCCAAGTGCTTGCACCATTGTGGCACCCGTTCCATGAGTGCTTCGCCGGCGATTGTTGGGGGAATGTCGGCCAGTGCGCGACTCGTGGCGGCTGCCGCGCCGCCAATTGCCGCCGCGATCAACCATGACAAACCCAGCGCTTTCACGAAACCTGGCGACGCACCAGCCGCGATCAGGCGGGCAACGACCAAACCGATCACCAAGCCGGCAATCATTGCGCCCAAGGCGATAAGAATCGTGAAGTAGCCTGATCCACCTTCGAACGACGAAATACGATACCACACCACGGCGCGCGCGGCGATCAATCCGCCCACAATCGCGCTGAATATCGCAGTGAGCGCTGCGATGACGATCGAACTGGTCCAACTCATTGCGCCGTGACCGATAAGGAGAGGAGATCTTTGAAAAAACGCGTTACAGTGCGCGCAACGTATGGCACCTTATCGCACTAACGTTACGGCTCCCAGAGTTGGCGCGCGCACGGTCCCGCGCGAGCGCAGCGCGCTCTCGAGAAACACGGAGAATGGCTTCGTGTCTTTCACAATATCCGAGCCTTGCGCGAACACACTTTGGCGATGGGTGCCTTGCAGAAACCCTCCGTTCGTCATCACGGCATAGCTACGAGTCGGTTCGATTGGTTGGTTGCCTACAAACACATCACGAATACGATGTTGCAGTGGTTTGGTGAGGTCAACGGTCCAGCGAATTCCCGACGTTTGCACCAGCCCGCCAACGCGATCGATGTCGTCAGTGGGTCGCAAATTCGTCGCGCTCTGTTCAAGAACTGCGAGAATTTGTGTACCAGTCAGCTTTTCGTGGATGACACTTGTTGGATGCGGAAACAGGTTGAACATCATTTCACGGGTGATCGGGCCTGGTTGAATCGTCACGCCAAACCCCAATCCCGGCAAGAACGCGACATCGGCGCCACCATACTCACGCAACAACTCTGCGGCCAGAACGTCTACGGGGCTTTCCGATTTGTATTGACGACCAATGCGAGTTGCGGCCGTTCCGACTATCGCGTCAAGCGTGTCGCGATGCGGTGCGCGAATGCTGTCGATCATCGCTGCAATGCGCACATCGGGTTTGTACCGGTCGGCATATAATTCGTGAACGCTACCGACCACGCGTGAAACATGTCCGTCTGCAACAGTAACCGTGAGTTCGCCCAGCGCCGATGCGTCCGACAGTGCCTGCACCATCCACGCCTTGCCAATTTTTCGCGGCGGTGCAATGCGATCGTGTGAATGACCGCCAATGATGATGTCAATGCCCGGAACGCGCGCTGCCAGTGCGCTGTCGACCGTTGTTCCCTGATGCGACACGACCACAATTACGTCGGCACGTTGTCGCAGTGCCGGAATGTACTGGCGCGCTGTCTCGATGCCATTCTGAAATGCAAGTTCTGTTGTGTTGTCCTTGTTGCCCGTTTGATCGGTGTTGTGATATGTGAGCGCCAGCAGTCCAACGCGAACGCCCCCCGCGTTCACAACGAGCGTTGGGTCGCCACCAAACGGTTTTCCCGTTGCACGCACAATTGCATTGGCCGAACGCATGGGGAACGTGATGAGCGATTGCAATCGGAGCGTGTTGTTTGATGTGTACTCGTAATCGTGATTGCCGAGCGCCATGAAATTGTAACCGATAACGTCCATCAGGCGGAGGGTTGCTTCGCCGCGCGTGATGTTGGAAAGCAATGCGTCGCCGAAGGTGTCGCCGGCATCAACAAGCAGCACGGTATTCGTACCGCGCGCGCTGCGAATTTCATTAACTGCAGTGGCGAGGCGTGCGAGTCCGCCAATGGTTCCGGCTTTCGGATATTGTTGAAACGACCGTCCCGGGTCGCCGGTTTGCGATGTTGCATCACCGGTGTCCACGACGAACTCACGAATGTCTCCGTGAATGTCGTTTGTGTGAAGAATGGTGAATGTCTTTAACGCCTGGTTCGCGGAATTCGGTGTCGTTGTTGCACGAGTTTGCGCCCACGCATTAATCGAATTCGTCGCACTCGCGATTAACAACGCACCAAGCGCGAGCGCAACGCCAACCGTACGGCGCGCAACAGCTGCGACGCTCGCCGCCAGCCGACCGAATGTTTGCGCGCGACTTTCAGTCACGTCAGGCACCGTCGTCGTCATCCTCGTTTTCCATTATTTGTTTCGGCGTTGGTGCAACGCGTGTTTGCCCGGTTCCTGAGGGGCAATCTACTCCGTGCGCGGACGCTTTCACCGGGTGACGCGGGTTGTTCGTCGTCGAATCTGCAAAGTGCAGAATACCCTTCGAGAAGCGAAGGAATTCGCTGGCCGTTCGCGTGAGCGACGCGCGCGAGAATTCCCATAGCGAGTTCCGCGAACAGCGCAGTCCGGCAGCAACGCACAACGCTGCTGCCACAATAATTTCTACTGTCAGATCCGGTGCTTCGGGCCACCGCTGTTGCAACTTACGCTCCAGCCGGGCCGGCGATAACGTGACTCATCTTCCACTCCGCACCGTGATTGTCGAAGCGATGCGCCTGGAAATGATTTGGCCGGCGTGACGGCTTCCAACCTTACACATGCAGAGCGCACATGAACGCAACTCGCCAGCGGCACGATCTCGGGCAGGGCCTCGCCGACAGTCCCGCGTGGCGGTCGCTGCGGGAGCATCACCGCGTGATCGCCGACGTCCATCTCCGGCAGCTCTTCGCCGACGATCCCGAGCGTGGTGCGCGACTTACCGCCCACGCCGTTGGCCTCTACCTCGACTACTCGAAGCATCGCGTGACCGACGAAACTTTGCGTCTGCTCCTCGAGCTGGCGGTCGAGCGCGGTCTGCCTGAACGCGTGGAGGCAATGTTCACCGGTCAGAAAATCAATGTGACCGAGAACCGCGCCGTCCTGCACACCGCCCTCCGCGCGCCGAGAACCGCCCATGTTGTCGTCGACGGTGAGGACGTGATCCCGGCTGTGCACGCCGTGCTCGATCGCATGACAACGTTCGCCGATGATGTCCGTGACGGTCGCTGGACCGGGCACACGGGCCGGCAAATTCGGAACATCATCAACATTGGCATCGGAGGATCGGACCTCGGTCCCGTAATGGCGTACGAGGCGCTCCGCCACTACAGCCGGCGTGAAATGACCTTCCGCTTCGTCTCCAACGTCGACGCCACCGATTTCGCCGAGGCCACCCGCGATCTCGACCCAGCGGAGACGTTGTTCATTGTCTGCTCCAAAACCTTCACGACGCTCGAAACGCTCACCAATGCGCACACCGCCCGAGATTGGTGCGTTCAAGCGCTCGGCTCTGACGACGCGGTGCGTCGCCACTTTGTCGCCGTATCAACCAACGCGGAGGCGGTCACGAAGTTCGGAATCGACACCGCCAATATGTTCGAATTCTGGGACTGGGTTGGCGGGCGCTACTCGATGGACTCGGCCATCGGATTGTCGACGATGATCGCCATTGGACCGGAGGCGTTCCGCGACATGCTGGGCGGCTTCCACGCCATGGATGAACATTTTCGGACCGCCCCATTTGCCAGCAATCTGCCCGTCATCATGGGACTCCTGGCCGTGTGGTACACCGACTTCTTCGACATCGGGACCATCGCGGTGCTCCCGTATGACCAGTATCTGAAGCGCTTTCCGGCCTATCTGCAGCAACTGACGATGGAAAGCAACGGCAAGCACGTCACGCTCGAAGGGAAGTTGGTCAACTATCACACCAGCCCGGTCTATTGGGGCGAACCGGGAACGAATGGTCAACACTCGTTCTACCAGCTCATCCATCAGGGTACCGAAATCATTCCGTGCGACTTCATCGCGTTCGCCAAGACGCTCAATCCGCTCGGACGTCATCACGACATTCTGATTGCTAACGTGCTCGCGCAGGCGGAAGCGCTTGCGTTCGGCAAGACGTCCGCCGAGGTGAAGGCGGACGGCACAGCCGACTGGCTGGTGCCGCACCGGGTCTTCGAGGGCAACCGTCCGTCGAGCACGATCCTGGCAGACAGCCTGACGCCGGCAACGCTGGGCAAGCTCGTCGCGCTGTATGAACACAGCGCCTTCACGCAGGGCGTAATCTGGGACATCGATTCCTTCGACCAGTGGGGTGTCGAACTGGGCAAGGCTTTGGCGCAGCGCATCATTCCAGAACTTGAAAACACCAACGAGCCATCGTTAACGCACGATAGCTCCACTAACGCGCTTATCCAGTGGTATCGGCGGCGGAAAAAAGATACCAATGGAGATGGGCATGCGTGAATGGCGCCGCGAATTCGCCAAGCGTTTGAAGGCGAGCGCGGCATGACTGATTCCGCGCCGCGGCCGGGCGACCGCGACGACCCCGGCATCCTTGCCGCCGCCAACGCCGCGGTCGAGCTGATTGTCGACGGCTCGCGAGTCGGCATCGGATCCGGCCGGGCCGCATCGGCGTTCATCGCCCGACTGGGTGTGCGCCGTCGTGAGGGGCTCCGTGTCAGCGCGGTGCCCACGTCGCGTGCGGCCGCCGATCAGGCGCGGCAGGCAGGGATTCCCCTCATCGCGCTCGGCGTCGGCGGCCCACTCGATCTAACCGTTGACGGCGCCGACGAAGTTGCACCAAATCTCGATCTGGTGAAGGGTTGGGGCGGCGCACTGGTGCACGAGCGCATCGTGGCGGCGGCCTCGATCAGACAGGTGATCGTCGTGGGGGAGGAGAAACTGGTTCGGCATCTCGGCCAGCGAGGACGGGTGCCGATCGAGGTGATCCCGACGGCGGAGTGGCTGGTAACCCGGGAGCTCGTTACGCTCGGCCTGACGCCAACTCGGCGAGTGGACGCAGGCGGATCGCAGCCGTTCATGACCGAGAACGGCAATATCATCATCGATTGTGCCATACCGGAGCCGCAGCTGGACGCGGCATCCACCCGGGCGCTCCAACGGTCATTGCGGGCCATCGTTGGTGTTGTGGACACGGGCTTCTTTCTCGGCACCGCCGAGCGGGTGCTGGTCGGGCATGCCGACGGAAGCGTTCAGACGCTCTCACGGGAAAATCCCCGGAACGGGTAACCGAATACGCGCGCCTGACGAAACGATTCAACGTTGGCGATCACGTTACCTGGAACTCGGAAGCCGAGCACGTTTACGGCCAGATCATAATGGACCGTTGTCGCATACCAGGAGCCAGGAGCCGCTGAAAATGCGCATCAGGCGCGGGACCCTCTTGCTGATCGCCTCGCCGGCGCTGGTCGCATTGGCTGCGGCATATATCCAGTGGGGGGTCGCAGGTTTGCCGCCGCTCGCTGCGCCAGCGTCCTCAACGACCGCCGATCCGCACGGTTTTCCCGGATGGCTCCGTCTTGCCCACTACGTCAATTTCCTGTTCCTCGTACTGCTCATCCGCAGCGGCCTGCAGATCCTCATGGACCACCCGCGGCTGTATGCGAACGTTCATTGCACCCCCGGCACGGAGTGGCTGCGACTCACCCCGGTCGAGGTGCCGACCGATCGCGTGTGGACGTCCAAGGACGATTCCCGCTACCTCTCCCCCATTATCGGGCTGCCCGGCAAGCGGCACACGGTCGGCATGGCCCGGCACTGGCATTTCCTCACCGTGCTGTTCTGGC